>JBEKEP010000119.1:0-15322 GCA_050013775.1 Occallatibacter sp.
TTGGCTTCGAGAATGAATTCGACGGCGTCACGCGCCGCGCCGTAGCCGCCGGAGTTGGGCGTGATGTAGTGCGCTTCGGCTTTCACGCGGTCGCGCGCATTGGCTACGGCAACGGCGAAGCCCACTTCGCGCATCGCGGGCAGGTCGATGACGTCGTCGCCGACGTAGCAGATCTCGTCGAGCGCGACGCCCTCCTTCGCGATGATTTCGCGGATGGCCTGCATCTTGAAGGCGCAGCCCTGGTAGACGAATTCAAGCTTGAGGTCGCGGGCGCGGGTGGCGACGGTTTCGCTGATGCGCTTGGTGATGACGCCGCACTTCATTCCGCCGATACGGGCCAGCGAGATGGCTGTGCCGTCGTGGGCGCTGTAGCCCTTGGCCTCGGTCATGGTGGTGGAGTTCACGCCGAAGCCAATACTTTCCTTGCTGCCGATCGCTTCCAAGAGTCTGCCGCCCGCAGGGCCAGCGCTGGGGACGAGCCAGATGGTGCCGTCGGTCCATACGCCGTCGACGTCGAAGAGGATGATTTTAATGCGGCGGGCTCGATCTTGCGCGGTGAGTGCCATGATTCGATTGTAGCGGTGCTAGCGGAGTTGGCGGAGTTAGCGGTGTTAGGATGCGACGGTGTCTGGACCAAGGGTATTGCGGGAGAATAGAGGCATGGACCAGGAACCGCCCGACCCAGAGCCCCGGAAACTCGAACCCGAAGATTATTACTTCGAGGGGACGCTGATGGTGTTTACCGCCGCATACCACCTGAAACGGGGGAGCTGTTGCGGCTCGGGCTGCCGGCACTGCCCGTATGGCGATGGTGCCGCCCAGGAAAAGATGCCGAACCGACAGGAATAACGGCGCGCGATTTACTGTGGCCCGGCATATCGGCGGCGTGCTATAAATCCAAAACTGCGAGTCAAGGCTCTCTGGCTTCTGCACTAAGGAAGCTTCCCCACGCCCGACTTCGCGTGGCATACGCGTAACAGCAACCAAGGAGGACGAATGGGAATACTTTACTGGATTCTGGCTGGTCTGATCGCAGGCTGGCTCACGGGCAAGATCATGAAGGGCTCGGGCTACGGGTTCTTTGTGGATATTTTGCTAGGCATTGCGGGAGGGTTCGTTGGCGGCTGGATCGCGCGCCATGTCGGCCTTGACCCGGCCGGCGGGTTTATTTACAGCACGCTGATTGCAATTGGCGGCGCGGTCATCCTGGTGGCGATCGTGCGATTGATCAAACGCTGAAGAACAGCGGAGCTAGCGGCGTTAGGGGCGTTAGCCAGGAAGTTGGCATTCCTGCTATCCCGGGTCCCAAAAGCGGGACCCGGGGCACCCCATTTCATGCTCAGTTGGACGAAAAACAAATGCAGGTCCCCGTTCGACTTCGATCGCTGCGCGATCTCCGCTCAGGGCAGGCTTTCGACTCGTCCGCCTACGGCGGACGCGCTCAGGATGACATCCAAGAGCCTGCGTTACGACGGGCGGAGTGACGGGCACGGCGGCGGGCGCAGCGGGCGGCTCGCGCACCAGCACGGCAAAACGCGGAAACGCGAAACTGCCGGCGGCATCGTCAATCACATTTAATTGGCAGAGATAGGCGCCGGGCTTGAGTCCGCTGAGCGGGACGTCGAGTTCGAAACTGACGGCGTCGCGGCCTTCGACGTTGATGGCCCGGGCTTGAACAATCGGCGTTTCATAAATCTTTGTGGACCCCTGCATCAATTCCAGACTGCTGAGCAGATTGATGCCCGGCTTCGATCCCTTGGAATCGCCAGCGGCGGCTTCCTTTTCGTGCGCGGGATCGTAGATCTCGTAGAGCAAATAGAGATGCTGGTCCTGGCGGAAGACGTGGCTGATGTTGGGCACGTACTCCTGGCCGTTGCGCACCAGCGGGTCAGTTTTCTTGCTCGGCTCGCGTTGCGAGGCCAGCAAAATCGAACTCATTTTGAGCGGGGCTTTTTTGAGATCGGGTAGCGTGACTTCGGCGATGAACGAACCCATCTGGCCGGTTTCGTTCTCGCGCACTACGAATTTGACCTGATACTTGCCGGGCGGCAGGTTGAAGCTGGTGGTGTACTGGATGTTTTTCTGTCGCGCGGCGAGCGAGGCGTCGAGATTGAGCTTGACGGTGTCGCGCACGCGGCCCACGGGGCGCTTGGTGTCGTCGATGACGGCACCGATGATGTCTAGCGTGGCCTTGTCCTTGTCGCCGCCTTTGACAAACGGGATTTGCGAGCCGGGCACGACGAGCGAAACCGGCATGTAATAGCGGTTGGCGTCGAGGCGGAAGTACATGGCGTCCATATAAACCGCGATGTCGGTGGCGGGCAGATCGCTTGAGAGCTGATCCTGCAATTCCTGCTCGCGATCTTCCTTGCCGGAGTGTTTGAAGTCGGCGGGCGCGTAGTAGCCGGCCCGGTAATCGAGCTTGATGCCCGGCCGAGTGATCTTGACGGTGAGCTTGCGATATTTGCCGTCGCGCGCCGGATCGGACGAGTGGAAGCCGATGGCGTAGTAGGCCGAGGTGTCGGCCTGCACCTTCGCGAAGGCGGGCGCGAAATCGTTGGAATCGAAGAAGGCTTTACCGCCAGTGTCGGAAGAGAGCGTGCCCATCACTTCCTGGCTGTTGAAGTTGCTTTGCATATTGTTCGTGAGCGATCCGCCGTTGAATGCGCTCTGCCCGCGGAGACTGCCCGTGGACGCGTCGCCCAATGGGCCGATGGCCTGGAGGCCGCGCGTGTCGACACTGTAAATAGAGATATCGGCGCGCACCGCGGAGTTGATGGCCGAACGAAGCGATGCCTCGTTCTCGATTCCGTTGCGGGAGATGCCGCCGGAGAAATAGAGCAATGACTTTTTCTCGTTGATCTTGGCCAGCGACTGCGAGATGGCGCGCAGAGCAAAGAGCTCGCGGTCGGTGTTGAGGTCGTTGTACTCGCTCTCGTCGGGCGTGTAGGCTGTGGTGTCTTCCACCTGGTTCGATGTGGAGGTAGCGCCCTCGGCGAAGCCCTGGCCTTCGGTGCCGTTGTATGCGCCCACTTCGCGAATGAGCGCATCCTTGTCGGCGGTGAAGTCCTGATCGACGGAGAGCGTGTCGCCGAGAGAAACGAGTGCGATGAGGTCGGCGGCCTGCATCTTGGTTTTGAGGAATAATTGCGCCGCTTCCACGCTGCGCTCAAGATCCTCAGGCTGCATGGAGGTGAGGTCGAAGAACATGACGATGAGGCGATGGTTGCGCAACTCCTCGGGCTTGGCTACGACCACTGCTTTGTTGCCGGCGGGACCGGCGGCGAGGCCGCTCACGGTAGCTTCTTTGAGCGGCGTGGCCATGTCGACGCTTTCGAAATCGAAGGTGGAGATCTGTTGCTCGCGGCCGTTTTCGTAGACTTTGAAGTCGCTCTGCTTCAGGTCTTTCACGAGCTCGCCGGTTTTGGCGTCGCGCGCTACGACGTTGGTGAGGACGAGATCGGAGTTGGCCTTGATCACGAATCCGCCCTGGGGCGTATTGCTGACCTGGTTGGCCGATTGCGCGGGCAGGGGCGGCACACCGGCAGCGGCCAGCGCCAGCAACGCAAGTCCCGCTGCGATTTTTTGCATCAATCTTGGCGTCGAGCCCGTCATGCGTTTCCTCAGGGGCTAAAGCCCCGACCTTTTGTGCCCGTCTTCCGGCACGACTAAAGTCGTGCCCTGACACTTCGTGCTAACTCCGCTGTTTTTCAGAACCTGAACCTGGCCAGGAATTGGAACTGCCGCATCTGGCCGACGGAAGTGACCTGGCCGAAATGTGGATCTCCGTACGTGGTGTCGACGCCCGAGTACTGCACGGTATTGAAGACGTTGTTGATTTGCGCGCGAATTTCCATGCTGCGGTTTTCGCCCATATCCATGGTTTTGGAGAGCGCCATATTGTTCTGCACCGTTCCCGGCCCCACGATGGAGTCGCGCGGCGCATTGCCAAAGTAATTGCAGAACCCCGTGGTGGCAGAGGGCGGAGCGTATGCCGCGGTGTTGAACCACTGACGCAGACCGCCGATGATGGCGGGCGATTGCCCGGGAACGAGATTCGGCCGAAGCGCGCCCGCGTTACCGCACTCCACGCCCTGCGCAGTGGGCTCGAAACTCGGTGAAATCCAGCCGCCCGTGGCGAAGGTGAAGCTGCCGGAGACGGAGAAGCCGTCGAGGATGTGCGACGGGACGCCGGAAGTTGCCCACAACCTGCCTTCGCCAAAGGGCAACTCGAAGAGATAGTTGCCGCTGACCTGGTGGCGAACGTCGAGGACCGAGTGGCCTTCCTGCGCGGCAAGGTTCTGCCAGTCCTGCACGACGGCGCCGCCGCTGCCGTTCACAGAGCTGGCGTCGTCGATGGCGTGGCCGTACTGATAATTGGCGCCCAGGGAAACGCCTTTCTGCAGGCGCTTGTTCAAGCGCACCGTGGCCTGATTGTTTTTGTAATAGGCTTCTGCTTCATCGTAGGTGAAGAGCAGGTCGCTGGGATCGGTCCCCGCGCTGGTGGGCAGCGCGCGCGGGGCGAGCTGCACATCGAGGTGATTGGAGCGCGAACCGTTGTAGCCGAGATTCATGACCATGCCCAGCGGCAGCGTCTTTTGAAGATCGAGGTTCCACACCATCACGTAGGGAAGGCCGTAGTGGGGATTCAAGGCGTAGTTGCCGACGGTGGCGGGCGCGGGAAAACCATTGGCGAGCGTGAAGCAGGTGCTGGTTTGCGCGCAGGCAATGGACGGCGAGTTGCCGGCGGCTTCCTGGTTGGTCTGCTCATTAGTGAAGGGCGGCAGGTGCGCCATTTTGGTGGCGAAGCCGGCGTACTCGCCCACGGTGTAATTGGTGCCGAAGCCAGCGCGGAGTACCGTGCTTTTGATTTTCGGTACACGCCACGCAAGACCTATGCGCGGCTGGAAGGCTTTGCGCCAGGGAAACACGAGCGAAGAGGGCAGGCCGTTTTGGCCGGCGGTCTGCTCGGTCTCGCTGGCAAAAGCTGTGGCGGGGTTGGTAGCGATATCGGCTAGGCGGTTGTATTTCTCGGTGTAGGGCGCAAAAAACTCCCAGCGCACGCCGTAGTTGAGCGTGAGCGAAGGCAGCGCGCGCCAGTCATCCGTGGCGAAGGCGTCGTAGACGTTGTCGCGCAGGTAGCTCTTGGCCAGCGAGGAGTTGAGCGTGGTGGATTGCGGCAGGCCGAGGAGAAAATCGGCGATCGAATTGCCGGTGCCAGCAACGGCCGTGCCACTCATAAATTCTTCAGTGAAGAGGCCGGTAAATGCGAAGTTCCCTGTGCCGTTGGAGCCGGCGAGAAAGTCACGATGCACGCGGCGGTAATCGGCGCCGTAGCGCATGTTGTGCTTGCCGTGAATCCAGCTGAGGACCTCAGAGAACGAGATGGTTTGAGAGATGGAGAAACTGGGCTGGGTATCGCTGAGGCCCGTGATGCCATTGCTGAGCGAGATGGTGGGCACGCCGTAGTTGAGGCCGACGTTGTTGGGCACGTTGATGCCGTCGGTCGCGGCGGGATTGTCGGTGGTGTTGGTGAAGAAGTTGATCGTGTGGTTGTTGCTGCGGTTCCAGTTGGCGTTGAAGATGTTCGTGAAGCGGTGGTAGCCGACGGTGTAGCCGGCCTGCGCCGAGTAAGAGTTCGAAGCGCTCTTGCCGCCGAGCTCTGGAATGAAACTGACGATGTCTGAGGCTGAGTGGCCCTGGTTGTAATTGAAGTTGATACTTTGACGCAGACCTTGATTCTGCGATCCGCCGCGACGCCCGCCGCCACCGCCGAAGCCACCGCGGCCGCCGGGTTGCGTGGCGTTTGCGCCCAGGCTGCGGTTGTAACGAACGCCGGCATTGGTGGAGTTTGATTGCCCGGTGGTGATCGCCTGGTAGTTGTAGCCGTTGACGGTTTCGCCGTTGGGCAATGGCTGAGGGAATAAGGCGAGCAGCGCCGCGGCTTGCGGCGAGATGGACTGGTATGGAACGTAGGTCGGCGGGTTGGGAATCTTGTTGGACGGGAACTGCACGCCGGTAACCGGGTCGTAGATTGGCTGCAACCCTACAGCGGAAAAATCACCGCTCCGTTCCGCCAGCGTGGGCACCGTTTCATTGAATACACCGGGCGTGGATTGGCGCGTGCCGGAAAGCGTGAGGAAGACGGTATCTTTTCCGCTGGGCTTGGTGAAGTGCGGAATATACGGCGCGCTCATGAAGGAAAGCGTGAAGCGATTCGATCCGTTTACCGGCTGGTGCTCGGGCAGGCCGGTCAGATCGAACGGTTGCGCATTGAAATAAGAGGTGGTGTTGTTCCACGCGATGGCGCCGTGGGGCTGCGCGGGATTGAAGCCGCGGAAATTTCTTCCGCCGCCTCCACCGCCGCCGCCGCCGCGTCCGCCGAAGCCGCCGCCTCCGCCACCACCGCCGAACCCGCCGCCTCCACCAAAACCACCGCCGCCGAAAGCTCCGCCGAACCCTCCGCCGCCGCCGTATCCGCCAAACAATCCACCCTGTCCGGCCTGGTCGCCCTGCGGCCCCTGACCGCCGGGACCGCCTGGTCCCATGCCTGCGTTGAGCCGGTCGTCAGGACCGGTGCCCGCATAGGCGCTCACTTGTCCGGCCTGACCGGTGATCGCCACCGATTCGTCACTGAAGTCGGAGTTTGCGGCGATCGAGGGCAGCACCGCTCCGCTCTGGCCTTCGGTGCCGGCCCCAGTGTCGGTATCTGCGGTCAGCGCGCTTTCGAGGCTCATGTTTTCTGGAGCGTTGCCGGCCATTTGCCGCACGCCCTGGCCGGGGGCGCCGGTGCGGGCCCCTTCGCGGGTCCCCTGCTGCGCCTGTTGTTGTTGCTGGTCCTGTTCGGCCTGGCGCGATGCCAGAATGAGCTCGAAGTTTACGAGCTGGTCGTGACTGGAAGCGTTGAGGACCGCTTCCTGCGAGCCTTGCGCGAAGGCCGCGAACTGGGTGCGGATGACATAGCGGCCGTTTTGGGGAATATTCATTTGCCACGCGCCGGTGATGTCGGTGGTGGTGGAGTAGCGCTTGCCGGTAAGAGAATTTTGCGCGGTGAGGGTGACACCGGGCAGGGGAATGTTTCCGCTTTTTACGGTGCCATGCAACTTGCCGCCGGCGATGGCTGGAGTGGCAACGGGCGCGGCAACTTGTGGTGCAGCGACAGGCGCTGATGTGGGAGAAGGCGCGGGTGCGCCGGTCGAAACTGGGGCTGCCGCCGGAGCCGGGACCTGCGCCCAGGCCGCGATCGAGCTGGCCACAATAATCCCCACCACTCCCGCACGCATCATAATTCTTGTTGTCCGGCCTCTCGTGCCTGTATTCAGTCTGACGAGTCATTCACCGTTAAGGTTTACGGATCATCGCGCCGCGGAAGAGGACGATGACGATTTCGAGAGTGAGAGATCACACAGAGGCTAAAGCCCCGGACATTTGGCCGTGTTTTCGGCGCGCGACCCACACACTGTGTGGGTTCCCCGGTCGTGCCCTGACACTTCGTCCAACCTTTGAGGAGTTTTTCGGCGGCATGCACCGACGCGCTGGCCGGCGGTCTCGCGCTGCGGGAGATTTTGTGTAATTTGTGCGAATTGATGCGACACGCGAGATTTGGACTTGCAATCCACTGCGGCACATGTTAACTATTAAGGCAATAATCTCCTGATTGCTACCAAGCGAGTAACCTTGGTTGCATCGGACAGGATGGGATGGGCATGCAGATCGGCACCACGATTCGCTCTTACAGGTTGCAGAAGGGACTCTCACAGGGAGACATCGAAAAGAGAACCGGCCTGCTGCGCTGCTATCTTTCGCGCGTGGAAAACGGCCACACCGTGCCCTCGCTGGACACGCTCGCCAAGATCGCCAACTCCCTCGACCTGCCCATCGCGCAGTTCTTCGCCAGCGACACACTGGCCCGCCAGATGAATACGCAGAACCTCTCCGACGACGAGCTGCGCTTTCTGACGCAGATCCGGCGCTACTCCTCGAATTTGAATGAGAGCGACCGCAAGCTGCTGATGGCCATGGTGAAGAAGTTCGCCGCTACGGCGACGAGATAGAGATCAGGTTTCAGGGGTCAGGTGTCGGGTGTCAGCCCTGCGTGACTGAGAGCGCAGGTTCGCTAACGCGATGATGGGCGCGAACGAGGCCCCTTCGACTTCGATCAAAGCAGGCTCTCGCACAGCAACCGCTCAGAACGTCAGGCCTTGCGGCGGCGGAATGTGCGCCACGTAGAAACCAAAAAGCACAAGCAGAATGACGATGGCCGCGACGGCGAGGCGCATGCGCGTCTGAAACTCACCGCGCGGCGAGCCGATACGCGGCACCATCGGCACTGCAAAGAGCAGTCCGCAAAGGAAGCCGCCGATGTGCGCGGAATTATCGATTTCTACACCTGCGATCCCGTTGCCGAGGCCAACCGATAGGCCGATGACAAGGTTGATGGCGGCGAAATAGATGACAGACTTGCGCAGACGCTTGAGCTCGTATTCAGGAATGGGCAGGCGCTTGGATTTGAGCAGGATGATCAGAGCGCCGGCAATGCCGAATACTGCGCCGGAAGCTCCGGCGCCCGCCGGGAAAACGACGCTTCCCCCGTCGTGCAAGGGGCGGTACCAGTTCCAGCCAGTGGACAACAAATTCCCGGCCGCACCGGTAAGAATGTAGACCGCGATCAGTCCAAATGAGTCCATCAATGGCTCGGCCAGAAGTCCCAGGTTCCACAGGCACCACATGTTGGTGGCCAGGTGGAGAATGCCCACGTGCACAAACATGGCGGTGACGATGCGCCACCACTGCCCTTCAATGAGTACGCTGCCGGCGTTATCGGCGCCCCAGTGCATGAGCTGGTCGACGGTAGGGCTCCACGTGCTGACGCCGCTCACCACCATCGCGAGATAGACCCCGCAATTGATGCCCACGAGCAGATAGGTGGCCGGCGCAGAGGCCCACCCGCGCCGGGAACGAGGCGGACGCGGCGGCGCGTTTTCGGCCTGCGGAGGAAGAATCTCCGGCGGGGGGCTCGAGGAATAACTTCCCATATCAACACTCTAAAGCATCGGCGGTTGCGCCGCGCGAGGAAGAATGAGCCTGCGGGGCGACGATTTCCCGCGGAGGTTTGGGGCCTTCCGATTCACAACCGGGCGCGGAGCGCCGATGTAGTCTGGAGTTTGGTTTGCGGGTGATGGGCTTGCTCTCCCACGTCTCAAAATCGAGACGTGGGGACCGCTGATTAAGTGAAGTTGAGGTTCGAGGTTTCCCACCCTTTCGGCGATGAAGCCGCCGAAAGGATGGGGCACCCAGGTGTTTTAAGACAGGAGAGGCATGGTGAGTGTGGAGGCAAAGGCAAGCGGGAGCGGTGCCAAGACGATTCGCCGCGCGTTGCTGAGCGTGACCGACAAGACGAGCCTGGTGGAGTTTGCGCAGGCGCTGGCAGGATTGGGCGTGGAGTTGATTTCAACGGGCGGGACCGCTAAGGCACTGCGTGCAGCAGGGCTCTCGGTCAAAGACATTAGCGAACTGACGGGCTTTCCTGAGATGCTCGACGGGCGCGTGAAGACGCTGCATCCGCGCGTGCATGGCGGTCTGCTCTATATCCGCGGCAACGCCGAGCACGAAGCGGCGGTGAAGGCGCACGGCATTGAGCCCATCGACATGGTGGTGGTTAATCTCTACGCGTTTGAGAAGACCGCATCGCAATCCGGCGTTGCGTTCGGGCATTTGATCGAGAATATCGATATTGGCGGGCCGTCGATGGTACGCTCGGCGGCGAAGAACTTTGAAGACGTGGCGATTGTGACGCGGGCCGCGGATTACCCGGCGCTGACGGAAGAGTTGAAGGCCAATGGCGGTGCGCTGAACCGCGCCACGCGCTGGCGGCTGGCGAAACAGGCCTTTGCGCTGACCTCCGCGTACGACTCGGCAATTGCGAGCACGCTCGAACAGATTGCCGACGCGCCCGCTCCGGAAGCTGCGGCGGCGTTCGACGATGCGGCGTTGCCTGCGACTCTGCGCGTCAATATGCCAAAAGCAAATGCGCTTCGTTACGGCGAAAATCCTCATCAGCGCGCGGCGCTCTATGCCGACGGCTCAGGCAGGGGCATTGCGGGAGCGCGGCAATTGCAGGGCAAAGAACTGAGCTTCAACAATCTCGTGGACCTGGATGCCTGCTGGGAGCTGGTGCAGGAGTTTGAGGAACCCGCCTGCATCATTGTGAAGCACACCAACCCCTGCGGCGCGGCCACAGGCGCGAACATTCTCGAGGCGTATCAAAAGGCGCTTGCCGCCGATCCGGTGTCAGCCTTCGGCGGAGTAATCGGCATTAATCGCGAGGTGGATGGCGCGGCGGCGGAAGAGATTGCCAAGCTGTTCGTCGAAGCCATTGCCGCGCCGGCGTTTTCTGAAGACGCGCGGGAGCGCTTTGCGCAAAAGAAGAATCTGCGCCTGGTGGAAGTGAAGACGGCGCCGGTAAAGCCGGTGGTCAAACAGGTGTCGGGAGGGTTGCTCTTGCAGGACGCCGACACAGGGCGGGTGACGGAGTCGGAGCTGAATGTGGTGACGTGGCGGCCACCGACGGCCGAGGAGCTGCGCAGCCTGCTGTTCGCGTGGCGGGTATGCAAGCACGTGAAATCGAATGCGATTGTGTACGCGCGCGACGGGCAGACACTGGGCGTGGGCGCAGGGCAGATGAGCCGGGTGGACGCGGCCAGGTTCGGCGCCATGAAGGCCGTGCTGCCACTCAAGGGCTGCGTCGCGGCGTCGGATGCGTTCTTTCCCTTCCCCGATGGTCTGGAGGTTGTTGCGCAGAACGGCGCGACCGCTGTGATCCAGCCGGGCGGGTCGGTGAAAGACCAGGACGTAATTGCGGCGGCCGATGAGCTCGGCCTGGCCATGGTTTTCACGGGGATACGGCACTTCAGGCACTGAGTCTCTGGTGGCGTGAATGCGTACTTGTTGGGTTCGTGCTATCCCCGGTCTCAAAATCGAGACCGGGGGCACCCGCGGAGTTGGCTCGGGCTGGCGTCGAAAGTCTGCGCATGGCCGCAAGGGCATGAATGGCGGCTATTTGCGGGAAAATCGCGGATTCCGCCGAGCACGTGCGACTAATGGCGCGTAAAATCGTCTTTAACGGTAGGCGGAGTTTCTCGGCTACCGGAGTTACCCGGCTGCCCGTGCCGCGTTTTGGCTTTTAATCAGCGCTCAATGCGCTTTGCCGGCTAGAGAAATTGTGGAATTCCCTGCATGATGACAAAAATGACTGTTTTTCTGACCCCTGGGCACAAGATTGCCCTCGCCCTCTTGCTTTTATTGCCGGCAGCGGCCGTTTGCGCGCAAACGGCGCCAGCGGCCAGCGGCACACCGGCGAGCCCGCAGGAAAAGCCAAAGAACGCCCGCGGCCAGAGCACTCCGGAGACGACGGCGCCCGCGCCGGTCCCCGCGCCCGCTGCGGCACCGGCGGCGACGACGCCGACGAGCGGAGCCATGACCACATCGGCCACCGCCGAGCCCAATCGCGCTCAGGCGTACTACCACCTGGCGCTGGCCGGCGTGTATGAGGATGACGCCATCTCCGACGGCCGCACCGACGAGGTGAACAAGGCCATCGAGGAGTACAAGCTGGCGCTGAACGCCGATCCCAATTCAGGGGAGTTGGCCGACGATCTCGCCGATCTGTATTTCCGCGTGGGTCGCGTGCACGACGCCGAGGTAACGGCGCGGGGACTGCTGAAGACTGCGCCTGACGACATTGAAGCGCACAAACTGTTGGGCCGGATTTACCTTCGTGAGCTGGGCGAGGGCGAAAACTCGAGCGCGGGAGCCGCGGCGCCGGGCAGCTCGCAAGACGTGGTGCTGGACCAGGCGATTGCCGAGTTCCAGAAGATCGTGGCCCTGCAACCGAAGAGCGTGGAAGATCACATGGTGCTGGGGCAGCTATATACCGTGAAGCACCAGCCTGAAAAAGCGGAAGCGGAATTCAAGACCGCACAGGCGATTGAACCCGAGTCAGAGGACGTGGTGTTGAACCTGGCGCGACTCTACGCCGAAAGCGGCGACCTGCAGCATGCGGCGAAGTCAATCGAGGCGGTTCCCGTGGATGGGCGCACGCCGAAGATGGAATTCACGCTGGGCGCGCTGTACGACCAGATGAAGCAGCCCAAGGACGCAATTGCGGCATACAAGCGCGCGGAGGATATGGAGCCCGGTGACTTGCAGACCGTGGATGCGCTGGCGCAGGCGCTGCTGAATAACGATCAGCTCGACGACGCGCTGAAGCAGTACAAGGATCTGGCTGAAGCCAATCCCGACGATGCCGAGCCGCTGATTCACATTGCCGAGATCGAGCGCAGGCAGGGCAAGTATGAAGATGCGCTGACCGTCGTCCGCAAGGCTCGCAAGATCGACCCCAACTCGCTGGAAGCGGGATTCAATGAAGGACTGCTGCTCGACATTCTGGGCCGGCTGGACGAAGCCATCCAGGTTTACCAGGACATGGTGGACTCCCCTCAGATTTCGCACGCCAACGGCGCATACACCGAAGAAGAGAAGAACAACCGCAGCATCTTCCTGGAACGGTTGGGAACCGTTTGCCTGGAGGAGAACAAGCTGGACCTGGCAATTGCCGCGTACCAGAAGATGATCGACCTGGGCGGCAGCATTGCTGTGCGCGGCTACCAGGGTGAAATCGACGCCTATCGCGGCGCACATGAGTTCGATAAGTCGCTCGAAGTGGCCAAGAAGGCCGTGGCCGCCGATCCCAAGGATAGCGACCTGAAACTGATGCTGGCAGGAGAGATCGCCGACCAGGGCCATCCCGACGATGGACTGGCGATGGCGAAGAGCCTGCTCGATGGCGCCACGCCCGACGAACAGCGCGGCATCTGGTTTGCGATCGGGCAGATGGACGTGCGCCTGCACCGCTGGAAGGACGCCGAAGACGCGTTCGACAAGGGCGAGCCGTTGGCGACCAAGAAGGAAGACCGCACGTATTTGTTCTTCCTGCGCGGCGAGCTGGCGGAGCGGCAAAAGCATTTCGACCAAGCAGAACAGTATTTCAACCAGGCGCTCACGCTCGATCCCCAGAACGCCATGACGCTTAACTATCTCGGGTATATGTGGGCCGACAGGGGAGAAAAACTGCCTGATGCGCTGAAGATGATTCGCAAAGCCGTGGACATTGAGCCGATGAACGGCGCGTATCTCGATTCGCTGGGCTGGGTGTACTTCAAGATGGGCGAGTACGAGTTGGCCGAGGACAATCTGCGCCAGGCGGTAAACCGCGACCAGACCGATCCCACGGTGCATATGCACCTGGGCGATTTGTACGAAAAGACGGGACGGATCCGGTTGGCGGCAGCGCAGTGGCAGCTTTCGGTTGACGAGTTTGCGAAGTCGTCGCCGGCCGACTTTGAGCCGGGCGATGTGGCCAAGGTGCAGAAGAAGCTGGAGAGCGCGCGAGAGAAGCTGGCAAAAGAAGAAGGCGCTCTGAACCAAGGCAAGCCGGAGTAGGCGGGGCGCCCGTTCCGGCTACCCGAGTTTTCGTTCGATTGAATTCGAGCTTCGGGAAGACTCATGGCAGTTGCTGGCGATTTCGAGGTGGCTTTTTTCGAACTGAAACGTGTCTTCGCCGCGCATCTGTGCCGCCTGACGGTCAAAAACGACTCGGCCACCGAATTCACCCTCACAGGGCGTACGCCCTCGCCATTTCCCCAGCACAAGGGACAGCCGATGTGGTTTGCCTCTGTACGCCGGGGCAAGGCCTACGTCAGCTTCCACCTTATGCCGCTCTATATGAATCCGCCGCTCCTGCGAACTGTTTCTGACAGCCTAAAGAAACGCATGCAGGGCAAGACCTGCTTTAATTTCAAGGCCGCTCCGGAGCCTGAGTTACTCAGAGACCTCGGGCGGCTCGTCGAAGCGGCTATGAATGATTGGACAGCGAAGAAGTACGTCTAGTTTCCGCGTCCCTACACCGGATCGCGCCTACTGCGCGTGCGCCGTGGCGTCGGCCAGGAACACATCCACGTTGCTCTTATCCACCAGCGCCGTGCCGGTATCGATAAACGCCGGATAGGGCGCGAAGGCGTCGACGCTGAAGTCCTTGCTGAGCTGCACGGGCGGATCGTGATAGATCTCGTCCAGCGCCTTGAGCCCGATAAATCCCATGGTGAAGGGCTTTTGCACAATCGTGGAGTCGATCACTCCGTCTTTGATTCCATTGAGCGTATCGGGATTGACGTCCCACGCCACCACGATGCGGCTGCTGTCGCCGGTACGCTTGACGGCATCTGCCACCAGCTTGCCTGAAGCGGAATCGAGACAGACAAAGGCATCGATTTTCTTTGCGCCGGTGAGAGCCAGCAACTGCTGAGTGCGATCGAAAGCCATGGTGGTGTCGCCCTTGATGTCGACGACGTCGACGATGGTGATGCCGGGCCGCGCGGCAAAGACATCTTTGAAGCCCTTCAGGCGCTCTTCTGTATTGGGCTGGCCGGCGATGGTAAAGAAGACCACGTTGCCTTTTCCGCTCAGCTTGTCGACAATCCGGCGACCGCCCAGGCGGCCTGCATCCAGATTGTTGGTGCCGATGAAGTAGAGTCTGCGGCTGCCCGCGGCGTCGGAGTCGACGGTGATAACCGGAATGCCGGCATTGATCGCAGCGTCGATTTCGGGCGTCAGCACGGAGGCGTCGGAGACCGAGATGAGAATGCCGGCGGGCTTAGCCGCAACCGCATTCTTGAGTTCCGCGAGCTCAGCCTGCGGGTCGCGGTTGTCGGGCCCGGCCACCTTCACCGTCACCTGGTATTGCGAAGCCGCCTTCTTGAATCCCGCGACGGCCGTTTGCCAATAATTGGATGACATGTTCGAGCCGACCAGGTAAAACACCTCTTTGAGCGAATGTCTTCCTTCGCAGCCTGGGGTCAATACTGCTACCAGCGCCGCGAGTGCAAGCGCCATTCCCTTGATTGGTTTCATGGTTTCCTCCACTTAAGCGGGAATTGATTTGAGACATTTTGCCCGGACCGGCATTGCCGATTGCGAGCGCGCGCCGGCCCATCAAAAATCCGGCTGGATGGTACTCCCGTGAACCCGCGATTGTCCATCCCGCAGTGTTCAGGCTTTCTTGTAACAGCCGCGGCGTGCATGGCCGCGTGATACAGAGCACAGGGATGGCCTCAAATCGGTTCCAGAATTCACGTGCTCTTTTGATGAGCGTGAAAGGTGGCATTTTCTTGAGGAAAATGCCACTCGGCAGCGGCGGTTCCGAGGTATTGCAATTCCGGGACCGGTGTCGCGCGCGGCGGCGGCCCCTTTTGCGGTATAACCAGAC
>JBEKEP010000120.1:0-13865 GCA_050013775.1 Occallatibacter sp.
AAGGAAGATGAAGCTGCCAAGAAGAAGGCCGCGGTTCCGGTTTCAACGTACGCACCGGGTGCGGGCCTGGTCGAAGAGGAAGTGATTGAGGGCGAGGAGTTCGACGCCGCGCCCCACGCGCGCCGGCACAAACCCGAAGTGCACGACCTGGACGAATACGAAGAGCAGACACTGCCCTCGAACATGCGCCCCGGCGATGTGGGAGAAATGTTCCAGGAGGCTCACCTCGACCACCGCATCCAGCGCAATCTGGGCGCGCCGGCCGGCGAAGACGATGAGGACGAGGCTGCAGAGGAAGAAGAGACGACGCCGGGAGCGCCGCCGGTTCGCAGCGGACAACGCCGCGATCGCGGGCAGCGTGGACGCGGCCCTCAGCGCGGGCGTGGGCCATCGCGCCGCTCGGCACAGACTTCAAATCTGCCCATCATCTCGGACCTGTTGAAGTCGGGTCAGGAGATCCTGGTGCAGATTGCCAAGGAGCCGATTGCCAAGAAGGGCGCGCGCATTACCAGTCACATCGCGCTGCCGGGACGGTTCCTGGTTTTCATGCCCACCGTGAGCCACGTGGGCGTGAGCCGCAAGATTGCTTCCGAAGAGGAACGCCATCGCCTGAAGCGGATCCTGCTGCACGAGCGCGGCGAATCTTCTGGCGGACTGATTGTGAGAACCGCGGCCGAAGGCGCTTCGGAAGAGGAATTGCGCGCCGACCTGCGCTTCCTGATGAATCTGTGGAACGACATCAAGCAGCGCTCCGAGTCGTCGAAGTCTCCGGCGCTAATCTACCACGATTTATCGCTGATCGAGCGCATTCTGCGCGACCAGGTGAGCTCGAACTTCTCGAATATCTGGGTCGATACCGAGGCTGACTACGAGCGCATCGTGCGCTTCCTCAACCGCTTCTCGCCTTCACTGGTGCGGCGCGTCAAGCTCTACACCAAGGAGACACCGCTCTTTGAGCACTTCGGCATCGAGGACGAGATCTCGAAGGCGCTGCGCTCGAAGGTGTGGCTCAAAAGTGGCGGCTCGATCGTGATCAACCAAACCGAGGCGCTGGTGGCGATTGACATCAACACGGGCAAATATGTGGGCAAGTCGGCGCGGCTCGAAGACACGATTCTGAAGACCAATCTGGACGCGGTGCCGGAGATCGTGCGGCAGATCCGCCTGCGCGACCTGGGCGGCATTATCGTGATCGACTTCATCGACATGGACGAGCGCAAAAACCGGTTCAAGGTGATGGCCGCGCTCGAAGAAGCGTTGAAGAACGACCGTGCGCCCACGAAGGTGCTGCAGTTTAACGATTTCGGCCTGGTGGCAATTACACGCAAGCGCGTGAAGCAGTCACTGGAGCGGACGTTGAGCGTTCCCTGCCCCACTTGCCAGGCGACCGGCATGGTGAAGAGCTCGGCTACCGTCTGCAACGAGATTTATGTGGAATTGCGGAAGATGCGGAAGCACTTTGAGGCTGCCGATGTAATGCTGCGCGTACATCCGGAAACGGTGAAGGTGCTGAAAGGCAACAATGCGCGCTGGCTGACGGAGTTCGAGGAACTGATCGGCAAGAACCTTCTGCTCAAGAGCGATCCGACGCTGCATCCCGAGCAGTTCGACATTCAGGGATAGCGGAGTTGGCGGGGCTAGCGGAGTTGGCGGAGTTAGTGAAGGCCGGAGCGAGCTCTCCGGCCTTTGCTATTTCCCCACCCAGGCCTGGCCGGGGGACGCCTTTCAATAGGCGATACGGGCAACCCCAGCAAAGGCAACCTCTGGGCAGATTCGGTGTCTAAATCATTGACCCGGTGCTCGATCTCCCGGGTACTGAAGAAAATTCTTTCTTTTGAGGTACATAGTATGACTCCCCTCATGCGCATGCCGCTGATGCGGCGTGCCGGTGTGATTGCGGCTGCGGTTTTGATGGCAGCCGGTGTTGTGAGCGCGCAGACTGCCGCTTCCAACGATGCATCCAGTTCAGCCAGCTATTCCTCAAGTCAATCGGGCCTGACGCAGACGGAGATGGCCGAATTTGTTCTGCCCGAGGCGCCGGCGCCGATTGCTTCCGCGTCGCCGTCTGGCGGGGCTGGCGGGGGCAAGTACGGAGGAGGCGGTGGGAAGCACAGTGTTCTGCACAGCTGGACCTTCGAGGCGGGCGGCGGTTTCAATGCGCCTATCAGCAACTCCGTCACCTACGGCGGGCAGTTTACGGCGGGCGCGGGATTGAATTTCAACAAGTACCTGGCCGCGCTGATTGAGTACCAGTTTGTCGACGACAAGCTGCCAGGCTATTTGATTGCGGAGGCCGGCGCGAATGGCGGCTACGCGCATATCTGGTCCTTCACCATCGATCCGGTGATCGACCTGATGCCAAAGGCAACGAACGACGTGTACATCACCGGCGGCGGAGGTTTTTATCGCAAGGTAACCAGCTTTACCGATCCCGAAGAGACGGAGTATTGCTATTACTTCTGCGAGATCGGAACGACGAACGCCGTGGTCGGGCACTTCTCGTCCAACCAAGGCGGCATCAATTTCGGCGCGGGCTTCCAGCGCCGCATCGGGGGCATGTATGGCGACGGCAATACGAAGCTGTTTGTCGAGGCACGCTACGTGGATGTGTTCAGCCCGGCGGTGATGGGCAGCGCGAACGGCCTTGGCGTGACCAGCGTGGCGGCAAATACCCGGCTCATTCCTGTGTCGGTGGGCGTGCGGTTTTAGCGGCCGTTCGTTGTTCAATTGAAGGTGACGATTTCATGGCTTACCCCACCCTAGGCGCAAAAACAAAAACGCGCCGAGGGTGGGGCACCCCTATGAGTGCATTCCGCACTACCACGGGTTTTGCTGTGTTGGCGATCCCACTTCGCCGCGCTCGATGCGCTCGAGAAACATGCGCGCCAGCCTGCGTTCGCCGGGATGGCTTTCGCCGTGCATGGTGCACAGGTCGAGGAATTCATCGCAGAGCGCGTTGCGTTCTTCCTGCTGCGCGAGAAGGTTTTGCAAAGCCAACGCAAGCTCGCGTAGTCGCGCCGCTTCAGGCCATGATTTCTCTGGTTCTTCGAGGTCGATGGTTTCGGCGAACAGGCCGTGACGGCCGCGGGCGCATTCATCGAGGCAGGCGAGAAGCTGCTCGCTGAAGACGCGGCTCAGCGCGTCAACTTCGGTTGGGTCCATGGCGTCGCGTGGGTCCATTTCATGCACTACTTTGGCGCGCCCTTGCCGGCCTGCATCGCCGCTTCGATTTCGTCGGGGGTGTGGGGAAGGCTCGCGTCCAAATCGACGAGCTTGCCATCGGCGGTGACGAGGAAATCGCACTCAATGCGCACGCCGATTTTTTCCTCAGGAATATAGACTCCGGGCTCGATGGTGAAGACCATGCCCGGCTTGAGCACTACGGGATAGTTGCCGGGATCGTGTACGTCGATGCCCATCATGTGGCCCAGACCGTGCAGCCAATATTTGCCCAGCGACTGGCCATGCAGATCTTTTCCGTGGGTATTGATGTAGTTGTATGCCACGGTATCGAGCGAGTTCGGATCCTTGCGGTCGCGGTCGTTGATAGTGGATTTGCCGGCGACAAAGGCGTCGATGGCCGCCTGCTGCGCGCCCAGCACGACCAAGTAGATTTCCCGCTGCCGGGGAGTATAGTGCCCATTCACCGGAACGGTACGGGTGATGTCGGCGGCATACATGGAGTACTCGCAGGCCGCGTCGACGAGCAGAAGATCGCCGTCCTGCATGGTGCGGTCGTTGATGGAGTAGTGGAGGGTGGTGGAGTTGATGCCCGAACCCACGATGGGTGCGTAGCTGGGCCGTTCGCATCCATTTTCCATCCATACCGCGGTCATGGCTCCGGCGATGGCGCGCTCGGTCATGCCGGGCTTGACCCACCACTGCATCATGACGCGTTGCGCCAGGATGGACGCCTTGGACGCCTCTTTGATCAGCGTAATTTCGCCGTCGTCTTTGATCTGGCGCAGGGGCATCGTGAGGGTAGTGACGTCGTGCGCCGGGGGCGCTGACGCGGTTCCCAGAGTGGTTGCGGTAAAGCTCAACAAGGCTGTTGCCGAGGCGGAGTCCGGCTGCGTCCATATATTGGCGAAGAGTGCGCGATTGACGGAGATCCCTTGGCTTAACTCTGCCGGCAACTCGGTCATGGGCTCGACACGGTCGACACCGGCAGCTTCGGCCACGCCGGGAGTAGCGGCATCCATCTTCACGCCGGTGTAGGCTTCCATGCGCAGGTTGCGCGCGGGCAGAAAGAGAATCTCCTTGTAGGCGTGCGGCGTGGCGGCTTGCGGAGCATCGCCTTCGATCAGCAGCGCTGCGCCCGGCTCATCCCATCCCGTCAGGTAATAGAAGTTCGAGTCCTGCCGGTAGGGCATGAAATCCAGCTCCGGCTCCTCCGCGGCGAACAGAATGGCGACGCCGCCCTGCAATTTGCCGGCGAGGGCCACGCGGCGCGCATGAAAGACGCCGGCCGGTTGCTTGTCGAGAGCGTGGAGAAGGGAGACATTGAGTAGAGGAAACCCCGGTCCGAGGGCGAGAAAAGCCAGACCGAGAAAACAGAACTTCTTCATTTCGTTATTGTCGCCCCTTACTCTGCGGGGCGCAAAGGAATTCCTCAGGCGATGTCGACCATGATGATTTCAACTGCCAAATCCCAGAGTATAGGGCGAGCTGGAGTAGCAGATGCAGAAGTCGTCCGTACGGGCGCTGTGCCCGCGCTGAATCTTAGCGGTATGCTATTCTCCTGCCATGAAAAATCCCCTGGTTTTTGCATCACTATTTGCAGCTTGCCTGACGCTCGGCGCGCAAGACAATGCGAGCACCAAGCTGCCCCAAGATCCTAAAGCGATTTTGGAGATGGCGACGCCGTTTTACAATTACGACTCGGCTACAGCAAAACCTTTCCACCTTAGGTACCACTATCGCCTCCTGGACAATCAGGAAAATGTGAGCGCCGAAGGCAAGGTTGAATATTGGTGGTCACCGGGCAACGGCAGCAGAGTTTCGTGGTTAAAGGGGAACAATGTACATAGTGAATGGCGTACCGTGGACGGGAAGACTTTGCAATCGGTCAAAGGCGATGACATTACCAGCATGGAACATCGCCTCAACAGCGCTGTTCTTTTTTCACTTCCCAAACCGCAGGACTACGAATCGGGCGAAACCAGCCTGAAGCTAGTGACAATCAACAATTCCGGAACCGTAAATCTGTGCGTGGCGATGGTTCCATCCAAGGCGGTGGGAACGGGCTTCTTGCCCCGTGAGGATTCACAACCTGATGGTCTGCATGGTGTCGGCACTGCGTATTGCTTCGACAGTCAGACCTCCGTACTAGTTTCAACGCTGATGAATCACACCATTACAAATTCCTACAGCCGAATTCAGAAATTTCTCGATCACAATATCGCCGGACATATCGATATATCTTACGTTGGGGAAAAACGGGTCGAAGCTGATCTCGAAGAGTCAAATGAGATCAAAGCGGACGATGCGGCTTTTACCCCTGCGCCCGATGCCACAGAACCTCCGATCCACATGGTCACAATCAAGAGAGTCCCGATAACTACAGCCTCAGGTGGCGGGATAAACGCCGGGATAACGCCAGGTGCGCTTCTTGCACGAGTGCCGCCCATCTATCCGCCGATGGCGCGCGCAGCCCGCATCTCAGGCACAGTCGTAATTCAGGCGATGATCGGCAAGGATGGCACAATTCAAAATGCCAAGGTCGTTTCCAGCCCCGACGATTCACTTTCACAAGCCGCACTTGACGCGGTTCGCCAGTGGCGCTATCAGCCCTACATGTTGAACGGCGAGCCTGTTGCCGTGATGACAACGATCAATGTTGGTTTCACGCTGAACCAGTAGGTCGGGCAAAAGAGCGCGCCCGGTTTAGTGGCTCTGACCAGGCGATGCCGGCGCGGGTGGCGGGACGTCAAAAAAGCCGATGCGCAGCTCGTCTTTTGGAACAAAGTTGGTGAGGTGAACCTGGAACGTGTTGGCATCGATTTTTGTGACGGGCGCGTTCTGCGGGGTACAGAAGCTGACGATATTCTGGTCCTTCTCCAGCTCCGGCTTGCCGCGCTCGACGATGAGCGTGAAATCCTCGATGGGCTGCTTCCAGGTGTTGGCACTGGTCAAGATGAAGTCGACCCAGTGCGGTTGCGCGAGTTCCCCGGAATCCGGTTGGCTGGCAACCATTTGCGCGATCAAGCCGCTCAGAAATGCAGGATCCGGGCAAAGTGATTCCAATCGCTTCATATCCTGGAGCTCGTACTGGACGGTGTCGGCGTCGCCGGTGGGCTGCTTGTTTTCAGAGACGTATTTCAGGGTGTCAATCGGCATCAGCTCCGATCCCTCGACAGGCGTGTACTGATGTTGAATGTGCACCGTGGAGTGGGCCGGGAAGGTTTGGGTCCAGTGGTATTGCAGCTTCACGGTCCACAAACCCCAACCGTCCTCGGCATCGAAGAGGCCCAACGTCGCCAGGCGCTGCTGCTCGGCTTGCGGCAGGCGCGACACATCTAGAGTCTGCATTTGCCCGCTGGCCGGATCAGGTTGGCGAATGTGACCGAAGCTCGCAATATCGATCTTGTCGGCGGTCAGGATCGCCGTGACGTCCTTACCGTTGAGGGTTGCCTTGGCCTCGGTTTGGTAGGCGACGGTCTTGCCGTCAACAAGAAGCTTGAAGTCGGAGAACGATGCGTCGGAGATATCGGGACTCTCGGGGCCGTAGCTGTAGGGAGGCACAGGAAACGCCACTTCCGTCGTCACATCCTGGTCGGTGTCGTTACGGAAATCGTAATCGACGACAATCTTGTCCGGACTGATTCGAAGGACCTCTTTAGCCATGACGATGCGCGTTTCACGGCGCGCGACCAGGCCGCCGGCGGCGATGGATGCCGCGGAATCGTCGGCCAGAGTTGGAACGGCGGCCAGAAAGGCCATTCCGGCACTGAAGATCAACGCGCAGAGGGCAGTTTTCAGATGCATGGCCGAAAGTATCGCAGCACCGCCAAAGCTTCGGCAACGCAAGAAGTTGAGCTTTCGCGAGAATTCCGAGGGGCTGCAGGTAGTTGAATTTCCTTGGACTTCGCGGTATTCTGAGAATGCAACGCGTTTGTCCGCCGGTTTTTTCCGTGTGCGCACCGGCTGGCGGAGAGATGAGTGGGCCGAAAGCCCACTTTTTATTTGCGGCAAAAGTTGCCCGAAAACCCTTAAAAATCAAGGGAATACGGGAGTTATGGCTGCCGGGAAGGCAGCGGGGACGATGGCGGTCAGGCTGGACGAAATCCGGAAGGCGGCGGAACGAGTGGCTGCCTCGCATGGGCTCGACTTGGTTGACTTGGAGTTTGCCGGGCCGGCCAAGGATCGCACCCTTAGGGTGACGCTCGAAAAGAACGCCGAGGGCCGGGCGCAATTGAAGGCGGCGGCCGAGGCGGGCGCAGAGGGTTTGCCGGAGAAGCTTTTGGAAGGCTCGCTTGCCGTGGAGCAGCTTTCCGGCGTGACGCACGAAGATTGCGCGGCATTCAGCCGCGATTTTGGAGTTTTGCTCGACGTGGAGGATCTGATTCCCGTCGAATCGTACACGCTGGAAGCGAGTTCCCCCGGACTTGATCGGAAGTTGACCCGTCCGGAAGACTTCGAGCGGTTTCAAGGATGCCTGGTGAAGGTGCAGACCTTTGAACCGGTTCGCAACAACCGGCACTGGCAAGGAAGACTCGTGGCGGGTGAAGGAACTCCACATGAGACCAAGAAAATAACGCTCGATCTGGCGGCGATCAAGCAAAACAGCAAGAGCCGGAAGACGGGCCTGAATACGGTGGAGATCGCGCTCAGCAATGTTGAGAAGGCGAATCTGGTACCGGAAATTTGAGAAGCAGCTGTCAGCTATTCGCTTTCAGCTTCTAGCTTGATGGTGCGAGAGCAAACGGTTGGGGCTCTGCACCGGCAACAAAAACAACAGCAACGGCGTGAGACCGGATTTGGTTCGCGCGCCGCGCAAGGAATGCGAGAACAAGCCGTATGGCCACCAGCGTTTTGTATCAAAGTATCGAGCTCCTGAGCCAAGAGAAGGGCATCGACCCCGCCATTGTTGTGGGGGCGGTTGAGGAAGCCATTGCCCTGGCCACGCGCAAGTTTTACAAGACCCAGGAAAACATGCGCGGGGAATTGAACAAGGAGACCGGCGAGATCCAGGCCTACATCTTCAAGACGGTGGTCGCCGATGAAGAGCAGATTGAGGATCCGGTGAACCAGATCACGCTGGAGGAAGCCAACGAAATGGCGCCCGGCGTGGAGGTGGGCAGCGAGATTCGCATCTATCGCGACACCAGCCCGCTGGGCCGCATCGCCGCGCAACTGGCCAAGCAGATCATCTTCCAGAAGGTGCGCGAGGCAGAGCGCGATACGGTTTTCCAGGAGTACGCACACCGCGAAAAGGAAGTACTGAACGCAACCGTGAAGAGGGTCGAGGGCCAGGACGTGATTTTCGACCTGGGCAAGGCCGAAGCGCGCTGCCCCAAGCGCGAGCAGTCACGGCTGGAGCAATTCAGCGTGGGCGAGCGCCTACGCGTGGTGCTGCTGAAGGTTGACCGCGCGGCCAAGGGTCCGCAGGTGATTGTGAGCCGCGCCGCACCGGAGCTGGTGTCGAATCTGTTCCAGTCGGAAGTTCCGGAGATCTACGACAACACGGTGGTGATCCGGGCCATTGCACGCGAGGCGGGTGAACGCACCAAGATCGCGGTGCAGTCCCGTGACAAGGACGTGGATCCGGTGGGCGCGTGCGTGGGCATGAAGGGCATGCGCGTGCAGTCGATCATCCGCGAATTGCGCGGGGAAAAGATCGACATCATCGAGTACTCAGATGAGATCACGACTTTTGCCGAGAAGGCATTGCAGCCGGCCAAGGTGAGCCGCGTTTCCATCACGGACCTGACCGAAAAGCAGCTGGAAGTGATTGTGGACGACACGCAATTGTCGCTGGCCATCGGCAAGAAGGGCCAGAACGTGCGCCTGGCGGCGAAGCTGCTGGGATGGAAGATTGACATCAAGAGCGAAGAGGAGAAGCGGCAAGAGGTCGAGCAGCAGATGCAGGCGCTGGCCGGCGCGCCGACGACTCCGATCGAGCAGGTGACGGAGCTGGGCGATGGCATCATCCAGAAGCTGGTGACCGCGGGCATCACGACCGTGGAAGCACTGGCCGATATGACGCCGGAGCAGCTCGAAGAGATTCCGGGCATCGGCGAAAAAACGCTGGAGAAGATTTCCGTGGCCGTGCGGCACTACTTCGGCCAGTTTGAAGAGGCAGAGGCAGCGGCGGCAGCGGCCGAAGCGGCGGCAGCCGAAGGCGCGGAGCAGGATGCAGGCGAAGCGGTTGCGGCGGAAGCCGGTGAAGCAGCGGCTGTGATCGAGGAATCGGAAAGCGCGGCTGAGGAAGCTGCGCCGGTTGCAGAGACAGAGGTTGAAGTTTCCGCAGAGGAGACTCCGCAAGCCGAAGCCGCGACAGAAGAAGAGACAAAGCTCGAAGATCGGCAAGACGAAGAACAGAAGCAGACGGCGAAAGAGGATGGCGCATAGGATGCGCGGCATTTTCCCAAGCCAGGCGTACGTTAACGCAATGTTGAAGAGCGGCCAGTGCCATGAGGTAGCTATGAGCAACTAAGGGCGTTTTGGCGGCACAGAATTGAAAAGAGGCGGATGAGCAAGGTTCGTATCAACGATCTCGCAAAAGAGCTGGAAGTAAAGTCTCGCGCGATTCTCGACATTCTTCCGGAGCTCGGCGTACCTGCGGGTAAAACGCACTCCAGTTCGCTTGAAGGTGACGAGGCGGAAAAGGTGCGCGCACGTCTAGGTCAGGATGCGCGGCAGGCCTCACATGGCGCCGGATCTGGCCGCCAGAGCGCACCAACCATGGTTCCCAAGATCGATCTTTCGCACATCTCCAAGCCCGGCGATGTGATGAAGGCCATTCTGGCCAAGAAGCAGGAAGAGGAAGAAGGGGCGCGTCACCCGCGTGTGCCGGCCAAGCCGGCTGCCCCGCCTGCACAACCGGCCAAGCCCGTGGTAAACGCAGCACCCGCCGCTCCGGCGGTTATTGCAGCAACACCGGCGCGCCCGGAACCGCGGAAAATTGTTCCGCAGCCGCGGCAAGCCGTGCCGATCATTGCCACAACCACAGCTCCTCCGGCCATTGCCAGCCGCCCCCCTTCGGGTGCTGTCGTGGCCAAGCCACCGGCAGGCGCGGTTACCGCTGCGCGCCCGGTGGTTGTCGTTGCGCCACCTCCCGCGGGCGCCGTGAAGCCGCCCGCAGCTCCGGCTGCGCGCGAAGAGAAGCCGACACCTGCCAAGCCGCCTGCGGTTCCTGAGGCGCCAGCACCGGCAGCCATACTGGAACGTGCAGCGGCCGCACCGGCTGCTCCTGAGGCCGTAGCGCCCCCGGCGGAAGCTGATGCATCTGTTCCCACCATTGCCGCACAGTCGACGGGAGCGCCAACAACCGCGCCGGGACCGCGCGGCCAAGGCCGAGTGGCTCCCGTTGTGCCCGCACGCCGCATGGTGATGCCGCAAACCGGACCGCGGCCTGTCTACAAATCGTCGTATGTTGCTCCCGTGCCTCCGGCGGCGGGATCGGGCAGCGGAATTCAGCGGGGCAAGCCGATCTTTGATCGCAGGCCTACTAGCGGCCCGGCTGGACCGGGACAACGCGGCCCCAGCGCGCCAGGAGCTCCCGGCTCCTTTGCAGGAGGCCCACGGCCTAAGCATCCCACGCGCACCTCCGCAGGCGGATTCACGCCGGGCGGACCGGCAGGCGCCGGCGCACGGCCTGGTTTCGGCGCGCGTCCTGGATTTGGCGCACGCCCCGGCTTTGGCGCACGGCCTGGCCCTGGCGGCGCTGCAGCGCCGACGGAGACGCCGCGCCCGCAGCGCGCTGCTTCGCGCGGCCGTGGCCGTGGCCAGCAGCAGTATCCGAAGACCAAAGAAGGCCCGATGAAGGGCTTTGTGCCGCCGCCACGCTATAGCGGCATGCAGTACAGCAATGAGCCGGTGCCGATTACGCGCGAGATCACCGTCACCGAGGGCATCAGCGTGAAGGACCTGGCCGAGAAGCTCGACGTGCGCGCCAAGGACCTTATCGCCACCCTGATGATGGGCAACGTCTTCGTCACGGTGAACCAGTCCCTCGACTCCGAAATGATCAAGGACATGTCCGCCAAGTTTGGCGCGGCCGCCACCGTGATCACCTACGAAGAAGAGCTGGAAAACCAGGCCATCGAAGAGGTGCTCGACACCGATAAATCCGAAATGCTCGAGACGCCGCGCGCGCCAGTCGTGACTGTGATGGGTCACGTGGACCACGGCAAGACTTCGCTGCTCGACGCGATCCGCGAAACCGACGTGGCTGCGGGTGAAGCCGGCGGTATTACGCAGCATATCGGCGCCTACAAGGTGAAGTTCGCCAAGGAAGGCTCCCCGGCTCACGGCCGCGAGATCGTCTTCCTCGACACGCCGGGTCACGAAGCATTTACGCGCATGAGAGCCCGCGGCGCCAAAGTCACCGACATCGTGGTGATCGTGGTCGCAGCAGACGACGGAGTGATGCCGCAAACGCTGGAAGCTATCGATCACGCCAAGGCCGCCGGGGTTCCCATCATCGTGGCCGTGAACAAGATCGACAAGCCGGAAGCCAACCCGGATCGCGTGAAGAAACAGCTCGCCGATCGCGGTTTGATTCCCGAAGAGTGGGCCGGCGCGGGCCAGGAAGGCACGGTGTTTGTCGAGGTCTCCGCCAAGAAGCGGATCCATCTCGACCTTCTGCTGGAGATGATCTGCCTGGTTTCCGATATCCGAGCGCCCAAGGCCACTCCAGGCCGCAAGGCCGTCGGCTCGGTCATCGAAGCCAAGCTCGATCGCGGGCGCGGCGCCGTGGCCACAGTCCTGGTGCAGGATGGAACCCTGAGCCTGAACGATAGCTACATTGTGGGCAATACCTTCGGCAAGGTGCGCGCCATGTTCGACGACCGCGGACGCGCGCTGACGGAAGCCGGTCCCTCGACGCCTGTCGAGGTGCTGGGCCTGGAAGCGATTCCCGATGCCGGCGACACATTCCTTGTAGTAGCCGACCGCGACAAGGCCAAGGGCATCGCGCAATACCGCAAGATGAAGGAGCGCGAAGCGCAGCTGGCCAAGAGCTCGCGCATGTCACTGGAAGGACTGTCGGAGCAGATCAAGCAATCGGGCGTGAAGGACCTGCCGTTGATCATCAAGGGCGACGTGACGGGATCGGTGGAAGTGCTGGCCGACTCGCTCGTCCGCATGTCCACGGAGAAGGTGCGCGTCAAGGTGATTCACTCCGGCGTGGGCTCTATCACCGAGAGCGATGTGCTGCTGGCCACGGCGTCAAACACCATCATCATCGGCTTCAATGTGCGCCCCGAGCGCAAAGCCGCTGAACTGGCCGCGCAGGAAAACGTGGAGATCCGCCTGCACTCGATCATCTACGAACTGCAGGACGAGATTCGCCTGGCCATGATGGGCCTGCTGGAACCAACCTTCAAGGAGAACTACGCGGGCCGCGCCGAGGTGCTGAATATCTTCAAGATTCCGAAGGTGGGCACCATCGCGGGCTGTCGCGTGCAGGACGGCGTCATCCGGCGCGATGCCGAAGTGCGCGTCATGCGCGATGGCACGCAGATCTTCAAGGGCAAGATCGCCTCGCTCAAGCGCTTCAAGGACGATGTGCGCGAAGTATCCAGCGGTATGGAGTGCGGCATCGGCATTGCCAACTGCAACGATCTGAAGGAAGGCGACCTGATCGAGTCCTTCAGCACCGAGCGGCTGGCCGCCGACCTGGGGGCTTTAACTTCAGCCAAAGCTTAGAAATCAACCAAAACCGGAATAGGCCCGCCTCTCGTTCAAGTGGCGGGCCTTTTTCTTTCTGGTGCAAGTGGCGGCCGCCTTGCAAGCCTTCTGAATTGATGGCAGTTTCACAGAATTCGCGCACCACACGCGCTGACCGGGGATACAATCATCGACAATTACGGCGGCTGCGCCGACCCCACGGAGACAACCATGCCGACCAACACGTCCCCCGATCCCTCTCGTCCTGCGCAAACAACACACACAGCGCACACATCGGCCACAACTTACACGCTGGTTACCGAACCCGACCAGGGTTTGACGGCGATTTATAACCTGATTGCATCAGCGAAGAAGTCGATCGACATGACGATGTACGAACTGACCGACGTGACGGTGATGGACGCCTTCGCCAAGGCTGCGAAGGCGGGACTGACCGTACGCGTGATTCTGGACCAGAGCGGCGACGAAAAGAAAGTGAATACACCGGCCTACAACTATCTCGATGAAAACAAGTGCGGCGTGCACTGGGCGAATCCGGCTTACGCTGTGACGCACCAGAAGACCATCACTGTAGATGCGGCGACATCGGCCATCATGACGCTGAACCTGACGCCGACCGACTATAAGACCACACGCGACTTTGCGGTGATCACCAACAATGCGGCAGATGTGGCCGCCATTGAGACCACCTTCAACGCAGACTTTACAAACGCCAAAATTACGCCACCCACGGGCGAGAACCTGGTGTGGAGTCCGACCAATGCGAGCAGCGCACTGCAGGGGTTGATCAACGGGGCTACGAAATCGCTGCTCTTCTCGCAGGAGGAGTTTGGCGACGAGACGCTTGTGGCTGCGGTTGTGGCGGCGCTGAAGCGCGGCGCTGCGGTGACGCTGGTGCAGGAAAACATGAACAACCAGTACAACGCCACGCTGACGACGATGAAAACCGCAGGGGCAAAGATCGCCACGTACTCGTCGAATACGGGCCGCTACATCCATGCCAAGACGGT
>JBEKEP010000121.1:0-13792 GCA_050013775.1 Occallatibacter sp.
TGGCTGCCACGCACAATCGGCTCGACAAGCTTACCCGCGTGTGGACTATCGGCAACGGCATCGGCTACGGGCGCTGGCCGCACGCCGAGGGCGTGTGGGAGGGTGGGCATATCACGGTGACGCTCGACCCCAAGGAGCGCTACTGCGGATGCGGCGGCAGCGGACATCTCGAGGGCATCGTGGGCCATCGCGCCATGCGCATGCGCTTTCTCGACCTGGAGCCCGAAGAGGTGTTTGCCAACGCCCGAAATGGCGACATGCGCTGCCGGAAGTTTGTGGACCTGTGGCACCGCGCGCTGGCCGCCGCCACCGCTTCGTTCATCCACCTGGCAGGGCCGGGCCGCTTTTACTTCACCGGAAAGAATGTGGGATTTCTGGAGTTGCCGCTGCTGCGCAGCCACCTCGAAACCATGGTCCGGATGACCCCGCTGCAGAGCTTCTCGCTGGAAATCCTGCCTCCGAACGACGAAACCGCGCTGATCGGCGCGGGCGTGAGCGCGTTGCGGGCGGTAAGACAGTGACCAGTAATCAGGCAAAAGCGGGGCGGGGACGCAATTAACGCGGGCCTAAGAAGCGATGCGCTTCATAAGCCCACGGAGATTGTTTTGTATTTCTCTCCCCGGCCATTCAGCGCTTCCGCAGGTAGGTCAGCGACAGGCGATCGTGCCAGGTAAGGCCGCCGTCGTCGAACAGCGCCCACACCACGCCCAGACCAAGCGGCAATACGGACAGGAGCAGCGCCAGCATGCGCGCCCAGCGTTGGCCGCAGGTAGTGGTGTGACCCGAGAATGTGTTGAGCTCGATGCCGGCGTATCTCATGCCGGGCGTGGCGCGCGCCAGGGTCATGAAGCATGCATGATAAGCGACGCCGATGACCAGCAGCGCAATCGCGGCGCCGAACTCCACCGCTCGCACGCCCGGCAGTTCGCCGACGTTGGGCGCAACCAGCAGGCCGGCGCCCACCAGCGCTCCGACGATCAACGTGCTATCGACCACGGTGGCCAACAGGCGCCGGCTCATTGGCGCAGGCTCGATTTCTGGCGACAGCGCGTTCCTGGGCGCGGGCTCATCGAAGAACTGATCGACGAACACCCTCCGAGGCTCCGCTTCGAGATCCACGGCTGGAAGCACAGCGTCGAGGTCCATAGTTGAAGGCGAAGCGTCGAAGTTCATGGTTGGAGGCAGTGCCTCCAGGGTCATGGCCGACCATTCGGTACGCATCCATGTCGGCGCTACCGCAGAGTCCGTGGTAGCCGGCGCGGGCTCGATTGAGATGGCGGCCGGATCGACTTCAAAGATGCTCAACTGAGGCGCGGATTCCACTTCAGCCAGAGGACCTTCCGCGCGCCGCGGGCGTGCCCTGCGAGTCGCGATCATCTCCCGCGGGAACTCGATGAGGTTGGCGTAAATGGGCTGAACCAATTCGGCGGGCTGAGCCGATTCGCCAGGCTCGCCGACGTGCGCCTCCATAATGGACGGGCGATCATAGCGAGATGGGCCGTCATAGGATCCGGCTTCATCCGGATGCGTGTCGGTTTCCAGTTCCCACGCCGGCGCAACCGCCGTTTCCGTGTGGACGGGGTTCCGCTGCGCCAGCTTTTGCGGCGATGGAACGGCCACGGGCGTTCCGTGCCGCTCGGGGATAGGCTCGGGCTCCCAGGCAGGCTCGGCCGAAGTGGCAGCCTCAAGGCCATCGAGAACGTACTGAAAGGCGGCGTGCGCCTGCTGTGCGGCTTTTGAGGCGGCCTCAGCGGCTTGCACTGCGGCGCGCGCCTCGCGGGTGAGCATTTCGTTGTAGCTGGGTGCATTGGCGTAACGCGCGGCCACCCTCGCGGCGGCTTGGGCAGCCCGGCTGCCACGTGCGGGCCGGTTTTCTACGGGCGCTTCGGTCTCGCTTTCCGAAGGCGTCTTGCGGCTCACATGCGCGGCTACGCGGCGATTCACTTCCTGCTTCCACTCGGGGAAAAGAACTGCGGAATGTAATGATGTGCTCAACGCTCTTGTATCCCTCCTGCTGCGGCGGGCCGTTCCCGGCTCGCACGCATGATGTAGTCCACGCCGCAGCCCGAAACCGGAGCAACGCAGACGTTACTGAAACACCAAGGAAAGAGGCTTGCGGACAAAGACGGGCGTGCCCAGTGAAGAAGGCTCGTGACCGTGCGGTCAACCCGGCTTGTGCAGTTACCAGAGCGAGAGGAATGCGTCCCATTGAATGCGGCTGGCTTTGCTATGCTGAGCCTTACACCGGTCTGAGTCAGGGATGCGTCCTCGTTATTTAGTATGTATCACGCTGCTGGCTGCCTGCCACCTGCAACTGGGCGCACAGGCCCCGCAAGTGTTGACCAACGTGGCACCTGCGTCGCAACGTGAGACGAGCGCCGCGGAGCCCGCCGGTGTGCCTTCTGCAGCGGAGCTTCCCAACGACCCCGGCCAGGAGTTGATTCCACAAGCCGTGCCGGAACCGGCGCCGGAGACGGGAACTCCCGTGGAATGGGAGGCGCAACACCAGAACTGGGCAGGCGATACGTTGACCCTCACCGGCGACGTGGTGGTGCACTACCGCGATTACGTGATTCGCGCCGACAGCGCGACTTACAACCGAACGACCACTGAGCTCGAAGCCGACGGCCACCTGCAGGTGACTGGCGGGCCCAATGACGTGTTCATCAACGCATCGCACGGCGACATGCGGCTGAATATGCATACCGCGCGCTTCTACAACGTAAACGGGTCGCAGGGCGTGCGCGCCATGGGGCACACAGTGGTGTACTCAATTCCGAACCCGCTGCTCTTCTCGGGCCGGGTGCTGCTTCAGACCGGCGAGGGGCGCTACCGCATTGTCGACGGGTCCATCACCAATTGCCGGCTGCCCCGCCCCGACTGGCGGATTATTGCGCACTCCATCAACCTGGACGACGAAAAGGCATCGACCGCGAATGCGTTCTTCGAATTTCTCGGCATCCCGATGTTTTATTTTCCCTATCTGCACCACCCGGCCAGCGAAACCGGCCGGACAAGCGGACTGCTGACGCCGGTGATCAGCAACGGTTCGTCCATTCGCGGCTACACGCTGGGCGAGCAGATGTACTGGGCCATCAACCGCAGCATGGATATGGTGGTGGGCGCGGAGTACTTCAGCAAGCGCGGCTGGGCGCCCAACGGCGATTTCCGGTACAAAGGCACGGGGCTCGACCAACTGACCGCGCGCTGGAACGCGCTGCTCGACCGTGGCGTCGAAGAGGCAGTGGCCGTATCGACGGCTCATCCCACCGGCTACGAGCGGGTAAACCAGGGCGGAGTCGATGTGAACGTGCTGGGGCGCAAAGATTTTTCGCCGAACACGCGTGTTGCCGGCACCATGGAATACCTGTCGAGCTACGTGTACCGGCTGGTCTTTGACGACAATTACGCGCAGGCCATCAGCTCCCAGGTGGCGAGCGACGTGGTGTTCACCCATAACCGCCGCGGAACGGTGCCTTCAGTATGGCTTGACAGATTTGAATCCTTCGCCAGCACGAACAACGGCAACGAAGTAAGGATTCTGCACCTGCCGCTGATTCGCTACGACGTGCTGGACCGGCCGCTGGGCAGCGGACTGCTTTATTGGGGACTGGGTTCGTCGATTGGCTATCTGAACCGCTCTGAGCCGTTCTTCCACTCGCGCAACGTGGGAAGGATCGACTTCTATCCGCATCTTTCCATGCCCTTGTCGGCCGCGGGATGGAGCTTCCTGCCTGAAGTGGCGCTGCGCGACACCGGGTACACCATCAGCCAGACGCCCCGGCTCACTGGCCAGTTCACCACGCCCGTGGTCAGCCACAGCGCGCTCAACCGCGCCGACCTCGAGGCTTCCATCGACATCCGTCCGCCCGCTCTGGAAAAGGATTACGAGTTTCCCTTCTGGCACCGGGAACTGCGCCACGTGATCGAGCCTGAACTGAACTACCGGTACGTGGGCGGAATCGGCGCCAAGGCCCAGAATGTACTTCTGTTCGATACCGCGGACATCGCCAGCAACGTGAATGAGGCCGGATTCTCGCTTACGCAGCGGTTCTATGTGCGGCCGACGGGCGAAAAAGGGTGCGGCACAGGCGACCAGGATCGCGAAAACAGTTCCGACGCCGCGAAAACCGGCGACTGCCCGAGCGCGCCGCGCGAGTGGGCGACATGGGAGATCGCGCAGGAGTACTTTATCAATTCGAATTTTGGCGGAGCTCTCATTCCGGGCCGGCGCAACGTGTTCGATGCCACGCTGGACCTGATGGCGCCGACATTCCTCACTTCGCCGCGCAACATTGCGCCGATTACCTCGCGCATCCGCTTCGAGGCCATCGACAATCTGCGCATCCAGTGGGACCTGGCGTACGACACCATCGCCGGACAATTTGCGGCGGACAACGTGTTCGCGGGCTACAGTTTTGGCCGGACCACGTTGGGCATCGGGCACGCCCTGCTGAATGCCGTGGACGACCAGGTGACGAACGGCACGACGCCTACCACTCCCGCCACTTTCTCTACGCTCAAGAGCCAGCAGGTGCAGCCTTTCCTGGAATTCGGCAAGCCCAGCGGCAGCGGGCTGAACCTGGCCGTGAATGGCGGCTATGACTTTGTGCAGCACGAGGTGCAGTACGGCGGCGTGCAGGCGGTCTACAACTGGAACTGCTGCGGCCTGACCCTCGGATACCGGCGCTTCGAACTGGGCACGGTGGGCTCAACGAGCCGCGACGAGACCCAGTGGCTCTACAGCTTCACCCTGGCCAACTTCGGAGCGGTGGGCGACATCCGCCGGTCCAACTCGGTGTTCCGCGATCCCACGCTGCCGCCGGCGTATTAGAGCAGCCAATAGCCAATAGGGAGTAGAAAAACCGCATGCTGCCGGCCGCATCCCATTCCCTATTTGCTACTGGCTATTCCCTGCCTGCCGGTTGCCTTTCCGCGTGGCATACGTCCATCGCTTATCGGCACAGGAATGGGGCGCGGGATACGGCCGTTGAGCGGTCGCCTGGGGTATCCTTTCCTGAGGAGAAATCAACTTGGCAAATGCTCGATTCTTAGCGGGACTGCTCCTTCTTGGCCTGACTGTTGGATGTAAAGCACAAACACCGCCGGCCGCACCCGATCCCGCGCTCAATCACCGCATCGATATTCTGGTTCGCTCGGAATTCGACCTGCCCGCGGACGTTGCGTTGAGTATTGGCGCTCGCAAGCCCAGCCAATTTACGGGCTACGAGACGCTGCCGATCACTATTACGCACAACGGCAAGGCGCAGGAGTTCGACTTTCTGATTTCGGATGACAACACCAAGCTCATGCACATGGATACGCTGGACCTGACCAAGGATCCCGCCGACGCTATTTCCATCGCGGGGCGTCCCATCCGGGGCAATCCGGCCGCCAAGGTAACGGTGATCAACTTCGACGATCTGGAATGCCCGTATTGCGCGCGCATGCAGCAGGAGCTATTCCCGGCCACCATGGACCGCTACAAGAACCTGGTGCGGTACGTCTACAAGGACGATCCGCTCACGGACATGCATCCCTGGGCCATGCACGCCGCCGTGGACGCAAACTGCCTGGCCGCGCAGAGCGGACCCGTCTACTGGGCCTACGTGGACTATCTGCACGCCCATGGGGACGAGGTTACTGGTGATCAGCGCGACTTGACCAAGAGCTTTGCCACGCTGGACCGGATTGCACGACAGGAAGCCACGGTAAGCAAATTGGACGAGACCGCGCTCGATGCCTGCATGGCCAAGCAGGATGAGACGCAGATCAATGAGTCAGTAAAACTGGCCAACGTTCTGGGTATCGATGGAACCCCCGCGCTCTATGTGAACGGTGAAAAGATTAACGGCGGCGCCGTGCCGGTGGACCAGCTTTGGATGGTCATCGATCGCGCCTTGCGCTCTGTGGGCGAAGTACCGCCACCGGCTCCGGCTGCAACCAGCCAGAGCGGCGGTCAGTAACCCAAATAGGGCTACCCCCGGGCCGGTAAGGGGATTTATCCTTGATTGCCGGGGTTTTTTCGAAAGCCCCCAGGAGATATCAGCTTGCAAGTCTCATTTAGTTTTCCCGCGCGTTCTCATATTGCTGCGGTACTGCTCGTTAGCGGCGTCCTTTCTTTCGCCGTCGCCGGATGCCATCGCTCGCCCTCAGCGGACGTGGTGGCCACGGTCAACGGCAAGGAGATTGCGCGCGCGGAACTGGAGCGGAATTACCAGATCCAGCTGGGTGACAACCCCCAGAAGCCGTCAGACCAGGAAGCGGACATCCTGCGTCTGAATGTCCTGCAGAAGATGATCCTCTCCGAGATTGAGCAACAGCAGGCGGCCAAACTGAACCTGACTGCCAGCGATGAAGACGTGAACGCGAAGCTCACCGAGATCAAAGCTCCGTATACCGAGGATCAGTTCTACAACCTGCTCAAGCAGCGCAACATGTCGCTGGACGACCTGAAGCGCGACATCCGGCGGAATTTGACCGAGACCAAGCTCCTCAATAAAGAGATTGAGTCGAAGATCAATATCACCGATCAGCAGATTAAGGACTTTTACGAGGCGCACAAGGCGGAATTCGACCTCGTCGAGCCCACCTATCACCTGGCGCAGATTGTGGTGACCACGACGCCCGCGCCGCCCAACGGCAACCAGCCGGCGAAGCCGGGTGGCGAGGCCGAAGCCAAACGGCGCATCGATGCCGCACACACCGAGCTTGTGAGCGGCGTGGACTTCGCGACCGTGGCGATGAGCATCTCAGAAGATCCCAATTCGGCGGCGAACGGCGGTGACGTCGGCTTTGCGCGCGAGTCGCAAGTGAAGGCCGATCCCGCGATGTTCGCAGCGGTCAGCAATCTGAAGCCGGGACAGTTCACCGACGTGATTCCGGAATATGACCCGAGTCACAAGATTGCCGGCTACGCCATTTACCGGTTGCTTTCGCGCGAGCCGGCAGGCCAGCGCGAGCTGAACGATCCCCGCGTACAGCAGGCTATTCATCAGTCGCTGCACGACAACCAGAAGCAGCTGTTGCAGACCGCGTACCTGGAGACGCTCCAGGACGATGCGCGCGTGCGCAACTACCTTGCCGAGGAAATCCTGAAGAAGGGCACACAGTAGCGCGCGTTCCACTCGCTCGCCGGCTCGCTCAGAACTTCGCCTCGACGCTCGCGCCGGTGTATTGGATCGTCTTGTCGGGCGAAGCGGTCGCATCCCCGCCGACGCCGTGCCCGGCGGAAACCATCACCACGTTGAAGGTATGCCCGGCAGCCATGCCGGGATAACTGCCCTGGCGCGCGCCGACGGTGAGAGTGCGTGCCGCGTCATTCCAGTGCAAATCAATCGTCGCGCGCGCGCCCTGTTCGTAGCGATAGCTGTCGCCTTCGTCCTCATAGAGCGTGAAGTTGGCATCGGCTCCGGGATAGATGCGGAGCTCAGTGGGGTCCGTGGCCTGGCCGGCGTATTCGATGACTGGGCCGAGGGGCAGGATCGATCCTGCGCGGACTGCGAGCGGGATGCGATCAAGCGGAGCTGGAACGGTGACAGCAGCACCGCCAGCGGTGCGCTCGCCGGTCCAAAAGTCGTACCAGCCTGCTCCCGAGGGCAAGTACACCGAGCGCGAAGTGGAGTGCTCAGTCAGCACAGGGCTCACAAGAATCGCTGGCCCGAACATAAACTGGTCGCCAATCTCCCAGGTGGCGGGGTCCTGGCGGAAATCCATTACCAGCGGCCGCTGGATGGTGTAGTCCTCGCTCGTGACTTTCCACGCCAACGAATAGACGTACGGCAGCAGCCGGTAGCGCAGGTGGTCGACGGCCAGAAGCGCAGGAAAGACCTTGTCGTAGGTCCATAATTCGTTCGAATCGCGATGGCCGTGGGTGCGGAAGACGGGGCAGAAGGCGCCGTACTCGAACCAGCGGGCGTAGAGCTCCTGATAGGCGGGCTGGCTGGATTGGCCGGCAAACAGTGGATGGTAGCCGCCGATGTCCGTCGTCCAGTAGGGATAACCGGAGAGCGCAAAGTTGAGGCCCGCAGGCACTTGGCGTCGCAGCGCCCACCAACTGCTGTACACGTCGCCGGACCATACCGCCGCGCCGTTGCGCTGCTGGCCCGCGAAGGCACTACGCGTGAGCAGAAAGACGCGCTTCGACGAATCGGCCTGCTTCCAGTGCTCCTGGACTTCGCCGGTGTGCAGCAGGGGAAAGGCGTTCGTGTACTCCAGGCCCGGACCGATGTGGAGCTGCTTGTTGCGCAGGATGGCGTCGCCGACATACGGCCACGCCTCCTCGGGCTCGGAGCTATCGAGCCAGAAAGCATCCCATCCCTGGGCAAAGAGCTTGCCCACAAACTGGTTCCAGAAAAAGTCGGCGGCGGCGGGATTGGAAGGATCGTAGATCTGCGCGGGGGAGACATCGAATCCCTTTGCCACGATCTGCTTGTAGTTCTCCGCGGTCGCGTCCATCATGGCCCACGCCGAGATCATGGCGTGCACGTGCTCGTCGTGGAGGGTCTTCAACTCCGCGGGCACATCGGTGTAGCCGGAATTGAAGACAGGATCGCCTTTGCCGCCTTCCTTCCACCAGTACCAGTCCTGCACGATCGCATCCATGGGGATGTGCCGGGAACGGTATCCGGCCGCGATGGAGAGGATTTCCGGCTGCGTCCTGTAACGGTCCTTGGATTGGAACAGGCCGTAAGCCCACTCCGGAAACAGCGGTGCGTGGCCGGTCATGGAGCGGTACTGATGGAGGATTGCGTCCATCTGGGGGCCGTAGAGGACGTAGTAGTCAATTTGCGGCGCGGCCATCGACTCCAGGTTCAGCTCCAGCGGAAAGCGGTTGTCGATGTAGCTGAAGGAAGCGGTGTTCCAAAAAATGGCGTAGCCTTTGCTCGAAACCAGCAGCGGGATGGCGATGTCGGTGTTGTTCTGGCCGAGCTCGACGACGCTGCCGCGATAGTTGAACATGCCGTTCTGGTGCTGACCGAGTCCATACAGCGCCTCCGTGGCATCGGGGCCGAAACGGTCCTCGATGTGGTAGAGACCCGATGCCTGGGACGGCAGGTAAGTGCGCGGAAGATTGCCTCTTTCCCGCACCAACGTTTCGCCCTCAGCATTCTTGAACGTCAGGCTGCCGTCGCGCTCTGACAACGTGACGACGAGGCGGGACGTGGTGAGGGTCGTGACGCCGTTTGCCAGGCTGAATTGGAAAGGCGCGCCGGGGCAGGCGTCGCTCTTGGCCAGCAGCCATGGTTGCGCTTCGGCGGCAGCCGGGGGCTCCACGGGCCGCGACGTGACGTGGACGAGCGCATCGCCGCAAACCGCGACCTCGAGCGTTTCGCGCTCGTTGTGCGCGGTAAAGCCCGTCCCCGTTTGTAAAGTTTGCAGGTCGGCGGGATGAGGCGCTGTTCCGGCTGGAGACTGGGCGAGCGCAGAGAAAACACAAAGCGGAAGGCAGGCAGCGATGCAGGCCGCGCGTGCAAGCTTAATCAACGTACACCTCGGAGAGGAAAAGTTGCAGGGTTAAGAAAAACGGCCCCCGCGCAGGGCGGAGGCCGTTTGATTTTCTTCTTGAGTGCATGCAGCGATCAATGCATCTGGCCGCTGTTGTCCATGGTGATGCCGCCAGGCCCGGCGTTTTTCTTCTCTTCGTTGGCCTTGCGCATATCCATCGCCTTGTGGGTCCAGTCCTCGGCCTTGGCGAGGTCATCCGCCACCGCGGCCGCGTTGCCGTAATCCACGTCCGCCTTGTTGCGGTAGATCAGGTTCAAATACTGCATGGCGTCGTCGTAATTGGGGCGGTTGTCGACGGCCATGGTCAGGTACTTCAGGCCTTCATCGACGAGCGGCGCATTTTCCTGTGCCAGCGGCTCCATCACCTTCTTGGGCGCCTTCACATTGCCCTTGCCGTCATCGTTCAAGCCGGCGGCCTGCAGCGCCTTCAGCTTGTTCTCGTGCGCCCGGGTCCAGTCGATCACGCCGACGGTATAGGCTGCCTCAGGATCCTTAGGATCGAAGGAAAGAACCTTCTTCTGCCAGATTTCGGCATCATCCAGATCCTTGATGCTGAAGTAAATGCCCGCGATCTCTTTCATGCTGTTCACGTCGTTGGGATTCTGCGCGAGAACCTGCTTGAAAATGTCCATCGCCTCATTGGCGGTCTTCAAATTGTCGGGGGTCGTCAGGCCGGGCACTACATTCTGCTCCAGCGCCTTGCCGAGGTACATCTTGGCCATGGGCAAATTGGGATCGAGTTCCGTGGCCTTCTGAAAATGCTCGACGGCCTCATCGTAGTGTCCGTTTTTAAAGGCCTCTACTCCCTTGTTTAACTGGTCACGGGCGGCAAGCTGGTTGCATCCGCTCATGGCAAGCGCCATGCCGCTAAGAATCACCGCGAGCACCCAAAAACGTCCGCGTCCACTCATGTTCGTATCCTTCTCCTTCAGGCTTGGGCCATCAAGGCCGCACCTGGTAATTCCAGCAACTGGTTGCAGGCGGGAGATACCGCAGCCAAGGAAAAATTGTACTCTTCCCTACGTTCGGGTCTTGTGTTCCCGAACACGGCCGCGTTACTGGCCGGCCTGAATCTTGGGCGTCATGATGCCGATGTGGTCCACGTTGGCGGCCCTGCCGATATCGATGACATCCGCGATGGCGGAGAAGTTCACATCGTCATCGCCCCTGACGAACATCACGCGCTCGGCGCGGTTCGCGTAGATTTGCTGCAGTTGGTTCAGCAAGTCTGCGTGCGCGACGTCAGTCTCGTTGATCTTGTACGCCGGGGCCTGGCCCGCGCGATACAGAACCTGAACCACGATAGTGCGGTCTTGATTTTGCTGCTGCTGGGGATTCTTGGGCGGCTGAGGCACCAGAGCTTCCAGCCCCTTGGGGGTCACCGGCACGATGACCATGAAGATGATCAACAGCACCAGCAAAATATCGATCATAGGCGTGATATTGGGCTCGGACATGCTGCTGCCGCCACCACCCATAGACATTGCCATGACTTAAATTCCTCGTTTCCTTAATATCGTTCAACCGGCAATCGTGGCGCGGAACTACTCTCCGCCGGCCTGATTACCTTCGCGTTTCTGTGTCAACAGGTTCACGGTCTCCACGCCTGCGGTGCGCACATCGTCAATGGCGTCTTCCACCACTTTGAACTGGGCGCGGGCATCGGCGCGGACAAAGATCGTTTTGTCGGTTTTGTCGGCAAGCTTGTCGCGCACCAGGCTACCGAGCTGCGCGGGATCGACCTTGTTCTGGCCGAGATACACCGCACCGTCGCGAGTCACAGCGACAATCACGGCGTCTTCCTTGTCGGCATCGGGCATGGCGGTGGGATTCTGCACCTGTGCCAGATCGATGGCCACCTTGTTCTGCAACATGGGGGTGATGACCATGAAGATGATCAACAGCACCAGCATCACGTCGACCATGGGTGTGACATTGATGTTGGAATTAACTTTCTTGCCTTCGTCGCGAACTGCTACTCCCATAATCGGGACTCCGTACGTCTGAATTTTTCTTCCCGGATGCACTCCGGGCCTGACCTTGATTCAAGCAGCCTGCGCGAGGAGTCAAATCGCCGGGCGGAAGAGCTTCAGTTCTTCCACCCGGCAGTATGCTCGCTCAAGCCGGCAGCCGTTTCGCAATTAGCGCTTGTGGCTCTGCTTGATGAAGTAATCGACCAGTTCGCTCGAGGAGTTGTCCATTTCGACATCGAATGCCTCGACGCGCCCGGTGAAATAGTTGAACGCCATAACGGCAGGGACGGCCACGAGCAGGCCGAACGCCGTGGTGACCAGGGCCTCAGAAATACCGCCTGCGACGGCGCCGATACCCGCGATCTTCTGGGTGGCAATGGCGTCGAACGCGTGCAGAATACCGATAACCGTTCCGAACAGGCCGACGAACGGCGCGGTGGCGCCGATGGTGGCCAGAACCGACAGTCCCCTCTTCAGCTTGGCGTGAACGATAGCCTCGGCGCGCTCCAGTGCGCGGCCGGCGCTGGCGATGGTTTCATCGGTCGGCTGACCCTGCGAGGAGCGGAACTCCTGCAAGCCGGCGGTTACGACCTCAGCCAGATGCGACTTCTTGTTGCGGTCGGCAATCTTGATGGCTTCTTCAAGCTTGCTGTCCTTCAGTGCGCCGGCAACCTTGGGCGCGAATTCGCGCGACTGCTTGCGGGCGGCAGAGAAGTAAAGGTAACGGTCGATCATGACGGCCAGGGACCATACCGACTCAATGAACAGGATGATGGCCACGGTCTTGGCCAACCATGCCATGTGCTGCCAGAGTTCCCAGGGGCTGAAGCCGACTGACTGACCCTCGTCCTGGAAGAATGCCAGGTTGTTGGCCATATGCGAAGCGAAATGTGCGAGCTGAGCGTGAATCACTGAATCGTTCCTCCTAAGGAGATTCTTTTGGACTGCAATGAATCCGGCGCTGCGGATCCTGTAGGGAATGCGGCTCTCGAAGAATGCGCATTCGGTTCAAAAGCAGTGCTCCCTGCCAGGAAGCGGCAGGGAGCCGGAGATTGCGTTACCCACCCAGGGTAAAGATGACATTGACCGTGGTGTCGACCTCGACAGGCTCGTTGTTGAGCAGGTAAGGCCGGTAGCGCCACTGCATCACCGCGTCCCTGGCGGCCTGCTGCAACATTGCCGGCCCGCTGATGACGCGAAGGTTTTCAATCGTACCCTGTTTGGAGATCGTAGCCTGCAACACCACCGTGCCGGAAACGCGCGCGGCCTTGGCGATGGGCGGATAAGTGGGCTGCGTCTTCTGAATGAGCATACCCACGGCTACGCCGGCGGAGATGTTGACCTTCTTGGGAGCCGCGGCCTGCACCTTGGGTGCGCTGCCGCTGCCGAACATGCTGCCCATCACGCCATTGTTGCCGCCCATGCCTTCCATGCCGGCGACGCCAAAGCTTGATGGCGGTGCTTCCTTCTCGGTCACCATCTGAATGTTGTGCGGGATCTTGGTCGGCGCTGTGAGCTGATTGTTCATCATCTCCGACTGCACGTGCACGACGTGCACTTCAGGCGGCGGCGGTGGCGGTGGAGGCGGCGGTGGCGGCGGTGGCAGTGTCAACACAGTTGACATAAACGCCGCAGGCAGCGCCTCGGGATAGATCAGGGGAATCAGAATCAAGAGAATGAGGACCGCTGCATTGATGCCCCCCGTGACGAGCATCCAGCGACCACTCTTGGACTTGATCTTGTGCGCGGATTCGAATGTTGAATCTTCAAACATAGCCAGCCTCGGAATCGGGTTTGGTTACTACCATTTTAGACACCGCGGGAGGGGGAATTGTTCCCGTACTTAAAATTCCTTGCAAAGGAGCGAAACCACCTTACCAGAAGTGCATGATCTGCTGCAAAAGATGCTGCATAACCGGTGCAATCCCCGCTCCCCACGGTTTCCGCCATTTGGCCCTTCCTATTTTCGGCGTTCCCCGCGATTCCTCCTATTGGGATGCCCTCGAACCGCATCCGTTTGCTTGTGAATGCGGGCAAAATGCGTGCCGCATACCTATCAATCCTCACTACTTGGCTCGTTTAGCAGCCGGAAGCGACGCGCTTTTCCCCTGGCCCGCCCGCCAGTCCTGCCAAGCCACCAACATGGGGGCAGCCACGGCGATGGATGAGTACGTTCCTATCAGAATGCCCACAACCAGGGCAAACGAGAAGTCGTTCAGCACCTGGCCGCCGAAAATAAACAGCGCCAGCACCGTGAGAAAGGTAAGGCCCGAGGTGAGGACAGTCCGGCTCAGGGTCTGGTTGATGCTGCG
>JBEKEP010000122.1:0-13671 GCA_050013775.1 Occallatibacter sp.
GGAGGCAATGGAGCTTCTGCGGCAGATAGAAGAAAGTATCGCAAGCGGAAAGACAGTAGCAGAGAGCTGCATGGAAGCTAAGATCTCTAACTGGATGTACCTCAGATTGCGCAACGAGCGCAGTAATACGGAAGATGGCCAGGCACGCAGGGTCAGGGAATTGGAGCAAGAGAACGCGAATCTGAAGCGGCTGGTTTCAGAACTATGCCTGCACAAACTGGCGCTGCGAGACATCATCGCTTCGAAAGGACTTTAAGATCTGACCGGCATGAAGGACCATAGTTTCCCGGCCACTCGGCCAACCGGTCCATAAAGTTGAAAGACAGGGTGAGCAAGGAATGGAAGAGTATCGTAGAGAATTCCTGAAGATGGCTGGCCTCGGAATCGTAGGCGGTTCCGTGAGCTTACTGGACACCTCTACGGCGTCCGCTCAGGGAACGAGCGACGCCCGGGCCAGCACCTCCGGAAAATCATTATTATTCGACGTGCGCTCGTTTGGGGCAATCGGGGATGGCAAGACAATCGACTCCCCGGCCATCAATGCCGCTGTTGAAGCCGCCTCGGCCGCCGGAGGCGGAACGGTTGTCTTTCCTGCCGGCATCTATGTGTGCTTCTCAATCCGCCTGAAAAGCTTTGTCGCGCTGTTCCTCGAGCAGGGTGCGACTGTTCTTGCAGCCGACTCGCCACTTCCCGGCCAGACCACAGGCTATAGGGGTGGAACCTACGACACCGCCGAGCCGAAGACCGCATGGGACAGTTATCAGGACTATGGCCACAATCATTGGCACAATAGCCTGATATGGGGCGAGGATATCCACGACTTCGGGATATTCGGCCCCGGACTTATCTGGGGGAAAGGCCTCAGTCATGGCGGGGGGAGGGGGGCTCGCGGCAACTACTCCGTATTCCGGGCCGAACAAGCAGGTGTCGGTAACAAGGCTATCGCTCTCAAGAACTGTCACAACGCGATTTTCAGCGACTTCTCGCTGCTTAAAGGCGGCCATTTCGGGTTGCTGTTGACGGGCGTGGACAACGTCACCATCGACAACCTCAAGATCGATACTGACCGCGATGGCATCGATATTGATTGCTGCCGCAACGTGCGCGTCTCCAACTGCAGCGTCAATTCTCCGTGGGACGACGGCATTTGCCCAAAATCCAGCTTCGCCCTTGGATACGCAAGGGCCACCGAGAATGTAACCATCACAAATTGTTTTGTCACGGGCGACTATCAACTCGGCTCTGTCCTGGATGCTACCTGGAGGAGACATACCGACCCTGGGCTGCACCGTCTTGCAACCGGGCGTATCAAATGCGGAACGGAATCCAACGGTGGATTCAAAAACATCACCATCGCGAATTGCGTCTTCGAAAGTTGCCGCGGTCTAGCTCTCGAAACTGTGGACGGGGCCATATGCGAGGACATCACTTTTACCGGCATCGCGATGAGGGACCTCCGCCAGTCTCCTTTGTTCCTGCGCCTGGGAGCGCGTCTCCGGGGACCTTCAGGAACGAAGGTCGGCACCCTCAAACGCATCGTGATGAGCAATATCACAAGCTACGGAGCGGATCCCCTGTGCACCAACATCAGCGGAATGCCCGGCTACATGATTGAAGACCTGAAGATCAGCGACGTGTTCTTCCACCAGCAGGGAGGCGCTGATGGTGAGATTGCAAAGCGTCAGCCGCCGGAGTTGGAGAAGGCCTATCCCGAACCCACGACGTTCGGGGACCTGCCTGCGACCGGGCTTTTTGTACGCCATGTGCGCAACCTCGAAGTATCAAATCTGGAAGTGATGACGGAAACTGCGGACGCGAGGCCGGCTTTCTGGCTGATGGATGTCGATGGATCTGACTTTTTCCGAGTAAAAGTACCTCGACAGAGCGCCGCTCCAGCGTTCAATCTAAGTGACGTCAAAGATTTTCGGGTGTTTGGATGCAAGTACTTGGAGGATGCAATCCACGAACAATCGGGTACTCGCTCTTTTTAGGACACTGGACATTAGGCTCAGGCTGACTGTTTCTCGATCGAGCGTGATTCACTCACCGACAGTTTAGCCAATTTCTTTGAAGGAAGTGCAAGGCCATGTTCAGTTCAGTCTCACGGCGGCTTTCAATCCTTGCCCTTGGTTTCTTTTCGGCTTCATCTGCTTTGCTTCTTGCGGCTCAATCGCAACAAGTTCCACTTCGCATCGTCGTCGTAAGTCTCCGGAACACGACAGGGCCGGTGGATCGCTTCTTCGAGCTGTCGGTCGGGTCCGATTATCCAGGCACGCTGATTCGCGACGACAGCCAGGCGCAACTCAAGACGACTGTCGACGAGCTTGGCTTTCGCTACATCCGGTTCCACGCGATTTTTCACGACGTGTTAGAGACAGTGCGAATCGAAGACGGCAAGACTGTTTACAACTGGTCAAAGATTGACCAGCTTTATGACGACTTGCTGGCCCGGCACATCAGACCATTTGTCGAGCTCGGCTTCACCCCTAATGCGCTCGCAACATCGCAGAACAACATATTCTATTGGAGAGGCAACACTTCGCATCCGAAACCGGAAGGTTGGCGGGACCTCATCGATGCTTTCATCCGCCACATCGAAGCGCGGTACGGAAGAGATGAAGTACGCACGTGGTTTTTCGAGGTGTGGAACGAACCTAACCTCTCCGGATTCTGGGAAGGCGCCGACCAGAAGGCGTACTTCGAGCTCTACGACCTGACCGCAAAAACGATCAAGTCAATTGACACCGCTTTGCGGGTAGGAGGACCAAGCACTGCCGGAGGGGCCTGGGTTCCCGAGTTTCTGGCGCACGTTAAGCAGAGCGGCGCGGACGTTGACTTCGTGACCACGCACACCTATGGCGTTCTAGGCGGCTTTCTCGATGAAAATGGAGTGAAGGATACTAAGCTCGATCCGTCGGCGGACGCGATCATCGGGGACGTGCGCCGTGTTCGCGATCAGATTTCGGCCTCACCGTTTCCGGGTCTTCCTCTGTATTTCACTGAGTGGAGCACAAGTTATACCCCGCGCGATTCCGTGCACGATTCTTACATCAGCGCGCCCTACATTCTGACCAAGCTCAAAGCCTGCCAGGGATTAGCGCAGGGCATGAGTTACTGGACATACACCGATCTTTTCGAAGAACCTGGACCTCCGACGGCGCCGTTTCAAGGAGGATTCGGACTCCTGAGCCCGCAGGGCATTCGCAAGCCGGCGTACTTCGCCTACAAGTATCTTCACGCACTGCAGGGAAGCAGTGTTGCCACGAACGATTCTCAAGCGATCGTGTCTACGAAGGATGGAAGTATCGCGGCAGTGATCTGGGATTTTGAGCAGCCGGACCAGAAGGTAAGCAATCGATCCTTCTATACAAAGGTGATTCCCTCGCACCCCGGAGCGCCGGTGCAATTGCGGGTTACGCATCTTGCTGCGAATGCTGCTTACAAACTAGAGGTGCATCGAACCGGCTTTCATGCGAACGATGCTTATACGGCGTACCTTGAAATGGGCTCTCCCGGAGAGCTGACCGCAGCACAAATTGCGCAGCTGAACGAGTTGACGCGGGATCTTCCGGAGACCCACAAGGCCGTGCGAAGCGGCTCTGATGGCACGATCGAGGTTTTAATCCCGATGAACAGCAACGACATTGTGCTCGCCAAACTGGTTCGCAATTAGGGTTGGGAGCCCGTTGCCTGATATGCAAGACGACTGGCGCGTTACTGGCCTCTGCGTCCGTCAGGAGAAAGTGTAAGGAATGACATCTTTCATTCATCGCAGCAGTATTCTGATCTGTGCGCTGGTTTTCTTGCTCGAATGCGGACCGGCAGTCGCGCAGCGGAGCCCGCTTGTCCTCACGCGCGGCAACAGCACCATTGTCCTGGAGCCCTACGCCCCCAACATTCTGCGCGTCACGCTCAGCCTGCAACGGGAATCCGCGCAGGCCGCGTCTGGATACGGTATTGAAGGAGCGCCCAATGCCACCGGCTGGAGTGCAAGCCAGACCGCACAGGCCGACGTATACAACTCGCCGCGCATGGTCGTCAGCGTGGACCGCGAACGGCCTGCACGCCCACACGCAGCGCAAACGGCGGCCGGCCCCGGCCGTTACTTCAGTGGCTCTACACCTGGCGCACACATCACTTTTCGCAGGCCTGACGGTACAACGCTGCTGGAACTTACCGGCTGGTCCCAGACCGTCCCCAATCAAAAAGACGGCTCGGCCGGACTGGCCCGCGATCGCCGCCCCACCGACTCGCCGTTCTATACCGTGAGCGCAACCTTTGCCTCGCCTGCCGACGAGCACTATTACGGGTTGGGAGAGAATCAGGAGGGCTTCCTCGACCATCGCGGCCATCCTGTCCATTGCTGGGCCGACTACACGGCTCCGGCGGCTCCGAGTTTCTGCGTGCCGTTCTTGGTCACAAACAAGGGCTATGCACTCTTGTGGGACAACGCCTCGAAGACCACAATTGAGCCGGGCTTCAATGAGCGGACGCGCTGGGTTTCCGAAGTTGGCAACCGCGTCTCTTTCTTCGTCATCGCCGGCGCCAACGTAGACGAGATTTACTCAGGTTACAGGCTGCTCACCGGTCCCACGCACATGCTTCCCAAGGCGGCCTACGGCTATATCCAATCCAAGAATCGCTACGCAAGCCAAGCTGAGCTCTTAGCCGTGGCCAAGGGCTATCGCGACCGCCATTTGCCCGCGGACGTGCTGGTGGTGGACTGGTTCTACTACACGAAGATGGGCCAAATGGACTTCGATCCCCGGTTCTGGCCCGACCCCTCGGCAATGAATAAGCAACTTCATGACATGGGCTTTGAGACCATGATTAGTGTCTGGCCGCGCTTTGAGCCCGGTGACCGCTTCTATGACGAGTTATTGAAGAAAGGTTGGTTCATCCATCTCGCCGACGGGACGCCGATCAACGGTTTGCCTTACGACCACGCCGGATCCGACATCGACACCACAAACCCAGACGCCGCTCACTGGTACTGGAAGACGATCCGCGAGAACATTCTCGGCAAGGGTTTCGACTCAATCTGGGCTGATGAAACTGAACCCGATCTACCCCCCAACGGCGCACACTTCCACATCGGTCCCGGCACGGAGTTTTTCAATGTCTATCCGCTCTTCCACATCGCAGCGCTCTACGACGGATTCCGCCAGGACGAGCACGATCGGCGCGCGCTGACTCTCTCTCGCGACGCGTTCACCGGCGAGCAGCGCTATGGAGCCATTGTGTGGTCCTCCGACATCTACCCCACCTGGGACACGCTCAAGCGCCAGATTCCTACCGGACTGAATGTGGCCGCCTCCGGGATCGCCTACTGGTCCAACGACACCGGCGGCTGGCAGCCCCTTCCCAGCAAGCACCATCCGGCCCACCCGCCGCTGCTCGATCCATCCGATGCCCGCGATAACGTCGGCGGATACGACGACTATCCAGAGCTCTACACCCGCTGGTTCCAGTACGCCACGTTCCTGCCCATCTTTCGCGCTCACGGCAGCCGCATGGCGAATGAGGTTTGGTCGTATGGTAAACAGGCTGAGCCGATTCTGGAGAAATACCTGCGCCTGCGCTACCAACTCATGCCTTACATCTACTCGCTGGGCTACCAGACCTGGCTGTCGGGCGCTCCCTTTATGCGCGCCCTGCCGCTGGACTTTCCCAATGACCCAAAGGTCGTCGACATGCGCGACGAGTACATGTTCGGGCCTGCCTTTCTGGTCGCCCCCGTCACCGACCAGGGTGCGACCAGCCGCGAGGTGTACCTGCCCGCCGGAACCGATTGGTTTAACTTCTGGACGAGCGAGCGCGTGAAAGGCGGCCAGACGATCACAGTCGCCGCGCCGATCGACACAATTCCGCTATTCGTGCGGGCCGGCTCGATTATTCCTCTGGGGACTATGGTCGAAAGTACTCATCAAGCGCAGACGATTGAGCAGGTCAGAGTCTATCCGGGAGCCGACGCCAGCTTCACGCTCTTCTCCGACGATGGCACGACCTATGACTACGAGAAGGGCGCTGGCTCCATTACTCGGCTCCATTGGGACGACGCCCGGCAGGTACTTACGCACGACGGCGCCGCAGCTTGGAGCGAACCTGACAGCAAGATCGTTAAGATTGCCGGACATTAATCTGATCAAGGATCGAGGAAATCAGCCATCGCTGCGTGGCATGTTTTACCGCATTTTGCAATTCGCTCTGAAGTACGAAATTTGAGGAGATGAAAATGACCCGATCGGTACTCGTTTTTGCGCCTTTCGCACTGGCTTTTTGCGCTCTTGCCCAGACTCCGCCGAACTCCGCGCCTTCCCTTCCCGCGCATCTTCCCGGCAAGGGACTTGCCCAGCACGACTTCATGTACACCGGCGAATCGCACGACCGACGCATCTTCATCGTGCGCCACGGTGAGATTGTATGGACTTATGACGACCCTGCGGGAAAAGGCGAAATCAGCGACGCCGTCATGCTGTCGAACGGCAACATCCTCTTCGCGCATCAATTCGGCGTCGAAATCATCACTCCGGACAAGAAGGTTATTTGGAGCTACGACGCGCCAGCGGGCAAAGAGATCCATACCGCGGTGCCGATTGGAAGCGACCATGTGCTATTCGTCATCAACGGCGACCCCGCCGTGGCGCGCGTGGTGAACATCGTCACCGGTCTCACGGAGCGGGAGATTGTTCTTCCCATCCGGCATCCCGTCAGCGTGCACGGGCAGTTCCGTCACCTCCGGCTCACCCCGAATGGAACCATGGTGATCGCTTACATGCAACTAAACAAAGTGGCGGAATACGACTTCGACGGTAACGAATTGTGGTCGTTCCCATGCGACACGCCCTGGGGCGTCACACCCCTACCGAACGGCAACTTTTTGATCACCGACAGAATCGGTGTGCGCGAAATTACTCGCCGCGGCGACGCCGAGTGGACATTCGCCCAGTCCGATGTCCCCGACTACAGGTTCTCGACCTTCCAGCAAGCATGGCGGTTGCCGAATGGCAATACCGTCGTCAGCAACTGGGTGAACGAGTGGAGCACAAAACCGGAAGAACGCACGGGCACCCTACAGGCGCTGGAGCTTACGCCTTCGAAGGAAGTGGTGTGGGCGCTCGCATCCTGGACTCCGCCCGCCAATCTCGGCCCGCTCACGACCCTTCAGTTTCTCGATGAACCTTCGGCTCCGGAGAACGCCCATTTCGGGCCCATTCATTAAGCGTGGCCGATCAAGACGTCCAGTGGAGAGAACTTTTTCATGAGAATCACATTGATGTTGCCGCGGATGCTCGTAACTGCATCGTTGGTTGTGCCGATCTTGTCTGTTCCGGGACAAAGCTCGCTCCGTGCTCAACCTGCGGCAAGCCAGAACACCGCGCGCACTAGCTCCGCCCCACCGGCACAAGGATCCGTAGACATCCAAGTGGATCTCACGAAGATTGTCGGTCCCTACACACCGATCTACAGCTGGTTCGGCTACGACGAATCAAATTACACGACCATGAAGTACGGCAGGCAACTTCTCCAGGAGTTGCACGATCTGAGCCCCGTGCCGGTGCACATCCGCGCGCATCACCTTCTGACCTCGGGCGACGGAGTACCTGAGCTCAAGTGGAGCTCGTCGAACGTATTCAGTCTGGATCCGGATGGCAAGGCGGTATATGACTTCACGATTACCGACCAGATCTTTGACGAGTACAGGAATGCCGGCGTCCGCCCAATGGTGGAGCTTGGGTTCATGCCCAGGGATCTGGCCGCGACGGTTCCTGGAGTCAATGCATACCAGGTTCACTATCCGGCCAACACCACATCAGGCGCCTCCAATAATCCGCCAAAGGACTATGCGTTATGGGGCGAACTGGTGCGAAGGTATACCGAGCACCTTGTCGAGCGTTACGGGAAGCAGGAGGTGGGCACGTGGTACTTCGAGGTGTGGAACGAACCGGATATCTCGTACTGGCATGGAACGCCCGCGGAGTATTTGAAACTTTACGACTATGCTGTAGCCGGGGTTCGAGCGGCGCTGCCGAATGCAATCGTGGGCGGACCTGCAAGCACCGGTCCGAACTCAGAGAAAGCTGGCGTGTTTCTTAATAACTTTCTGAAGCATTGCCTGAACGACAAGAGTGCCGCGGATGGTAAGCCGGTTCCGCTCGATTTCATCTCATTCCATCCCAAGGGTCACCCGACGGTGGTGAACGGACATGTACGGATGGGGCTCATGAACGAGCTGAAGGCAGCCGGAGCTGGATTCGAGATTGTCTCGAAGTATCCGCAGTATATCCATCTTCCGATTATTCTGAGCGAGGCTGATCCAGAGGGATGCGCCGCCTGCTCGATGAAGGTCAATCCGGCGAATGCGTACCGGAACGGACCTCTCTACGCGACATACACTGCAGCCGCGATCAAGGCATTATTTGATTTGCAGGACCGCACAAGGGTGAACCTGCTCGCGATGTTATCGTGGTCGTTCGAATTTGAGGGCAAGGAGTACTTTGAAGGGTTTCGCACTCTGGCGACGAATGGTGTGGACAAGCCGGTACTGAATGTATTCCGGATGGCCGCCTTGATGTCAGGGGAGCGCGTATTGACCAGCAGCACCGGAGAGGTTCCGCTTGACGATATTCTGAGCAGCGGCGTGACCCGGGCGCCCGATGTGGACGCCATCTCGACCAAAGCGGATCGCGAAGCCGCAGTGATGCTGTGGAACTATCATGATGACGAATTGTCCGCGCCCGGCGCGCAGGTGCAAGTTACAATTGCAGGGATTCCTGCGGGAATAAAGAAAGTGCTGCTGGAGCACTACCGCATTGACGACACGCACAGCAATTCGTATAGCGTGTGGAAGGCCATAGGTTCTCCGCAGACACCGACGCCAGAGCAGTATGCGCGGCTGAAAGAAGCAGGACAGTTGCAGTTGCTCAGTTCCCCGCAGTGGCTTGATGTGAGCAATGGCAAAGTGACGATAGGAACAGATCTTCCACGGCAGGCTACATCGCTAATGATAATAAAATGGTGACCGGGCGGCGGTGCTGTTGAGAGAAGCAAGGCAGATGGAGGCACCAGGCACGATCCGGTCCGGCTCCATTGGAGCACGGTGGTATTTTGTCGCGTTGGTGACAGCGGCAATTGCCATCAGCTACTTCGACCGGCAGACCTTGCCAGTAGCGATCTCAGCGATCGAGCGAGCGATTCCTCTCAACGATCAACAGTTCTCGTGGCTGCAATTTGCGTTTCTAATACCGTATGCCCTGTTGTATGCAGGCGGCGGCCGGTTACTGGATGTCCTTGGCACGCGAAAAGGATTCATCCTGATCATGCTGTGGTGGTCGGCGGCCTGCGCTTTGCATGGGCTGGCCACGAGCTTTGGGGTTTTGCTCGCAGCGCGCTGCCTACTGGGAATGGGCGAAGGGGGAGCGTTTCCGGCAGCCACCCGAGTGGTAGCAGAGTGGGTTCCGCTCGACCGGCGATCGACCGCGATGGGGATCATCAATGCGGGGACGGCGGTAGGGTCGGTGTTGGCTCCGCCATTGATCGGTCTCGTGCTCATGACGAGCGGCTGGAGGATGGTGTTCTTCGCCGCGGGGGCCGCGGGGCTGGCCTGGGTCGCCTGGTGGTCTGCCAGCTATCGAGAAAGCAACAACGCCTCTGCGGCCACCTTGGATGCTCGGCTGGTCGCGCGGGAGTTGTCGTTTCTCAGTATTGTGAAAATGCGCCGGGTTCAGGTGCTGGTCTTCGCCAAGTTTATGAGCGACTCAGCATGGTACTTTTACCTTTTCTGGCTTCCGAAGTATCTCTATGATGTTCGCGGGTTCGACGTGAGACATGTGAGCTACTATGCATGGATTCCGTATGCTGCATCAGGGCTGGGCAGTTTTCTGGGAGGATGGCTGTCGAGCGCGCTCCTGAGCCGGGGGCGGTCGCTCGATTTCTCAAGGAAAGTTGTCCTGGGCCTGAGCGCTTTTTTCATGCCGGTGGTGATGCTGGTGCCGCGTGTGCCGGTAGGATGGGCGTTGATGCTCTTCAGCATTGCATTTTTTTGCCAACAGTCGTGGTCCGGATTGATCATGACGCTTCCCGCGGATATCTTTCCCCTTTCAGCGGTTGGATCGGTAGCTGGGATGGTCGGATTCGGCGGAGGCATTGGGGGAGCGATCTTCGCGATCATCGCAGGATTCCTGCTCGGTCATGGAATTGGGTATGGGACACTGTTTATCGTTGTAGGAACCTTTCACCTCATCGCATTCGCAGCCATTCTGCTCTTGGGGGGCAGAGTGCAACCGCTGCAGACACCAGACTTACTCGAGAAAGTGAGCCACGGATGAAGATCACAGAAGTACGCACGCGCGTCGTTCAATGGGAGGGCAAGACTACACCGCTGCCCGCTCACTTTTGCACCAACCCGATGGACCTGGTCATGTTCCGCGAAGCTTCCATGGGCAACTTCGCATTCCACGGTTGGGTGCTGGTGGAGATATTCACGGACGCCGGTCTGGTGGGACTGGGCAATGCAGCGTTATCGCCGTTGGTAACGAAGGCTTGTATCGATACTTATTTGAAACCGATTCTCTTGGGCACGGACCCGTGGGACATCGAGTATCTGTGGCAACAGATGTATAGGCGGACGATGGCGTTCGGGCGCAAAGGCGTCGGGACGACGGCCATCAGCGCGGTCGATATTGCGCTGTGGGACCTGCTGGGAAAATCCGCAAAGCAGCCCGTGTACCGCCTGCTTGGAGGACGCACGAAAAAACGGATCCCGGTGTACGCAAGCCGCCTCTACAGCATGCCGCTGGATGAACTGCGCATGGAAGCAGAGCGTTACAAGGACGACGGCTACAAAGCGATGAAGCTGCGCTTCGGATGGGGTCCGGTGGATGGCGCGGAAGGGATGCAGCGCAATGTTGAGCTGGTACGGACTGTTCGCGAGGTGGTGGGTGACGGGGTCGACGTGATGGCCGACGCGTACATGGGCTGGACGCTCGACTATGCCAAGCGCATGCTGCCGCTGCTGGAGCCGTTCCATCTTCGTTGGCTTGAAGAGCCGGTGATCCCGGACGATGCCCGCGGCTACAAGGAGCTGAAGGCATACGGGCGCGTGCCGATTGCCGGCGGAGAGCATGAGTTTACAGTCTTTGGATTCCGCGATCTGCTGGAGGCGAACGCACTCGACTATATTCAGTTCGACACCAACCGGGTTGGCGGGATCAGCCAGGCGCGCAAGATTGCTGCGCTGGCCGAGGCGTATCAGGTTCCGGTGATTCCCCACGCAGGGCAAATGCATAACTACCACGTGGTGATGGCCAGCCTTAACTCGCCGATGGCCGAGTTCTTTCCCAAAGTGGACGTTGAAGTGGGCAATGAATTGTTCTGGTATATCTTCGACGGCGAGCCGGTTCCCGCGGATGGCTCTATCGATCTCGATGAGAACACTCCGGGACTTGGCCTGACTGTCAACGAAGAGTCGCTCAAGCGCTTTACGATTATCGAGTAGGAGAAGCACGCGGTGGTTCATCTGGTGCAGATTGGCAACGGTTCGTCGCGCCGCGTTGCGGTAGTGGAGGAACCTCGCCTCCATTGCCTCACTAAAGTGCAGAGCGTCTACGAGTTGGCGCAAAGATCTCTGGCGCGCGGCTGCAAACTGAGCGAACAGGCGCTTGCGCTTGCGCAGGGCGAGACGCTGGATTACGACGCGGTGTATGCCGAGGAGTCCGAATGGCGTTTGCTCGCGCCCATCGATGTGCCCGGAGAGCCCTCGCGTATGACGGTCACGGGAACCGGCCTGACGCATCTGGGAAGCGCAAAGGACCGGCAGGCCATGCACTCGGCCGGCAATCAAAAGGTCGCCGAAATTGCAACAGACAGTATGAGGATGTTTCAGTGGGGTGTGGAAGGCGGGCGTCCCGCCCCCGGCGAGATTGGGATCGCTCCGGAGTGGTTCTACAAAGGCACAGGCGCAATCTTGCGTGGGCCCTTTGAGCCATTGACGGTGCCCGCATACGCCGAGGATGGCGGCGAAGAGGCGGAGTTGGCCGGAGTCTACATCGTTGGCGAGGATTGCGCGCCGTATCGCATCGGCATGGTTGCGGGCAATGAGTTCTCCGATCACAAATTCGAGAAGCGCAACTACCTGAATCTCGCGGGATCGAAGTTGCGGACGTGCAGCATCGGGCCCGAACTCGTGGTTGGCGCAGGGTTTCAGTCAATTGCTGGAGAGGTGCAGATTCAACGCGGGGTGGATACGATCTGGTCTAAAAAGGTCGAGACGGGCGAGGCCAATATGTGTCATAGCCTGGCTAATCTCGAGCATCATCATTTCAAGTTCGAGTGCCACCGGCAGCCCGGCGACGTGCATGTGCATTTTTTCGGCGCACACTCATTGAGTTTTGGCGACGGAATCGAATTGAAGGATGGAGACTGGATGGAAGTGCGCTATGACGGATTTGGGCGTTCGCTGCGCAATCCGATCCGGATCGAGACCAAGGCCGCGGGCCATTTCGTGCCAGTAAGGCCGTTTGAATGAGGACGAGCGAAGAGGAGAAATTTTTGTGAGTGACACCGTAGCGATTCTGGGATTGGGCACGATGGGCAGCGGCATGGCGGGGAACCTGCTGAAGGCGGGATTTTCGCTGACAGTGTATAACCGCACGGCGTCGAAGGCGGAGGCGCTCGTGAAGGATGGCGCGCGGCTTGCGTCCACGCCGGCGGAAGCTGTCAAGGGAGCATCGATCGTCATCGCAATGCTGGCGGACGACAAGGCATCGCGCGAAATCTGGGCCGGCAGGGATGGCGCACTCGAAGGCGTTCCACCGGGCTCTGTCCTGATTGAATCGAGCACAGTGAGTCCGGCGTGGATCGCGGAACTGGCTCAGCTCGCGCCAGCGCACGGAGCGGAACTCCTGGACGCTCCGGTGACAGGCAGCCGGATGCAGGCCGCGGCCGGCCAGCTTACGTTCCTCGTGGGCGGAAGCGATCGGACGCTCGAAGCCGCGACGCCGGTGCTGAAGGCGATGAGCAAAGAGATCGTTCATCTGGGGCCGGTTGGCAGCGGCGCAAAGATGAAGTTGATCAATAACTTTATCTGCGGAGTGCAAGTCGCTTCCCTGGCGGAAGGGCTTACTTGGATTGAGCGCAGCGGACTCGACCGCGATAAGGCGCTCTCCATACTGAAGAACGGTGCGCCTGGCAGCCCGCTGCTCGCGGCTATAGCGGACCGAATGGCCAGTCATAATTACGCGGTCAATTTCCTGCTGAGGCTGATGACAAAAGATCTGGCCTACGCGGAGTCCGAAGCGTCAAGCTGCGGCGTCCATTTGGAGACGTCCGAGGCGGCGAGGAGCCTGTTTGAAACCGCTATCGCGAAGGGATTCGGCGAAGAGGATATGTCTTCGGTGATCGAGCCGCTACGGAGTGTGTGAGATGCGCCCGACGGAAAACAGAATTATGGCTGTTGAACTGGCTGATGGCCCCTGGAGTGTGACGAAAAATGATCCGGATCGCATCCCTAGTGTTGCACTGAGGCTCCTGGCTATCCTATTTACATTCAAGGAAAATCAAGATCGTGGAATCTGAGGATGATCCCTGTGGTCCACATCATGAAGATAAGTTCTCAGATGGCAGTATTTGTCATTAACCGCCGTTGCTCTTGTCAAAAGCTGATCGAAACGC
>JBEKEP010000123.1:0-13662 GCA_050013775.1 Occallatibacter sp.
TCACTACGACGCGGTAGCCTTTCGCGAGGCCCTTGTTGCGGGCAATCTCTGCCGCCACGCTCATGAGGTGACCGAGCAAAGCGTTCTGCTCCGGAGTGGTCTCCGCAAGCGAAGCAATGTGGTCGCGCGGAACGATCAGAATATGTATGGGAGCCTTGGGATTGATATCGGCAAACGCGTATGCGCGTTCGTCTTGATAGACGGCAGTAGATGGAATCTCGCCGGAAGCGATCTTGCAGAAGAGGCAGCTCATGGCGTGACCAGTGTACACAAAGCCCGCTTGAGCGCGCTCAGGCGGATTCGATGATCATGTTCGCGTACTGAATGGTGTCGCCGGTGCGGATGAGGCCGATGGCGCGGGGAACGCGCTTCTTGAATTCGATGTGCGGCTCGAAGGTGAGCGGCACGCCGTCGAGAGCTGTAGCAAATTCCGTGCGGGTCGTGGCGGTGTTGGCGCCGTGGAATTCCTCGGCCATCCACGCATGGCCGATCGCGTAATTGGCGCGGATAGCGTTGAGCACGTCTAGCACGCGAGGAATGCCGTCGACGAGCGAGATGTCGACGGTTTCAATTTGCGGCCAAAAGGGAAATCCGCGGTCGGCGATGACGAGGGTGTTGGTGTGGCGGATGCGCGCGAGCAGCGCGAGGATGTGCGGGTTCAGGATGCCGGAATTGAGCATGAGAAGGAAACTCCCCGATCAACTTACAATTTACAATGACGCCATGGCCGCTTCCCCACAGCTGCGAGTGATTCATACCGTGTGCTCGCACGATTGCCCGGATTCGTGCGCGGTGCTGGTGACGGTGAATGACGAGGGGCGCGCGGTAAAAGTTGAAGGTGATCCCTCGCAGCCAGTAACGCAGGGATTCCTGTGCGGCAAGGTGGCGAAGTATCTGGATCGCGTGTACGCGCCGGACCGCGTCCTCTATCCGATGCGCCGTAAATCCGGCGTGGCGAAGGCGCCGTTGCAGCGGGGCCGCGAGCTTGAAGCTTTTGAGCGTGTGAGCTGGGACGAATCGCTGGATGCGATTGCCGCGCGGCTCCAGGAGACAAGCGATCGCTACGGACCGGAATCGATCCTGCCGTATAGCTACGCGGGCACCATCGGCGCGCTGGGATTCGGATCGATGGATCGACGATTTTTTCATCGCCTAGGCGCAAGCCAGCTTGACCGCACTATTTGCTCGGAGGCGGGAGGGGTGGCGTGGAACCTGGTGTACGGCAAAAAGCTCGGCATGCCCACTGAAGATTTCCGGCTGGCGAAGTTGATTCTTGCGTGGGGCGCGAATATTCACGGCAACAACGTCCATTTGTGGCCGTTTGTTGAGGAAGCGCGACGCAATGGGGCGCGGCTGATCGTCATCGATCCTTACAGGACGCGCACTGCGGCCGTCGCCGACTGGCATATTGCAATTCGTCCCGGCACGGATGCGGCGCTGGCGCTGGGGATGATGCGCGTGATACTCGATGAGGGCCTGGGGGATCGCGCGTACATTGCCGCGATGACGCACGGCTTTGAAGCGCTGGCCGAACGTGCGCGCGAATACACGCCGGAGCGCGTGGCAGCGTGGACTGGAATGACTCCGGGCGAGGTTGAGCAATTGGCGCGCGAGTATGCGACGACGCGGCCCGCGGCGCTGCGGCTGAATTACGGTGTGCAGCGCGCGGAGAACGGCGGGGCAGCGGTGCGTGCGATTGCGATACTGCCCGCGCTGACGGGCGCATGGAAGACGCGCGGCGGCGGCGGACAACTTTCGACGTCTGGCGCTTTTGCGTGGGACAAGAAGGCGCTGGAGCGGCCGGACCTGGCGCTGGCTTCGCCGATTGGGCGACTGGCGCGGGTCGTCAACATGTCGGAGCTGGGGCGGGCGCTGACGGAGCTGGGCCAAGCTAGTGATCAGGGGACAGCGAACAGAGAACAGAAAAACAAACCCACGCCCGACGGGCCGGCGGTACATGCGCTGTTTGTGTACAACTCGAATCCGGGAGCGGTAGCGCCGAATCACAACGCGGTGAAGAGAGGACTCGAGCGCGACGATCTATTTACCGTGGTGCACGAGCAGTTCTTTACCGACACCACCGATTATGCCGACTTTGTGCTGCCCGCGACGACGTTTCTGGAGCACACCGACATTCAGGGAGCGTACGGGCATTACTTCGTGCAGCTGTCGCAGCAGGCGATTGCACCGCCGGGCGAGGCGCGATCGAATGTTTGGCTCTTCGGGCAGCTGGCGCAGCGCATGGGCTTCAGCGAGGGGTGCTTCCGCGATACGCCGGAAGAGATGATCCGGCAGGCGTTGGCGATCGGGGCGGATGGCCGCTCAAAGAATGCAGGCATGGAGCACATCACGATGGAGGAGTTGCAGCGCGAGGGGCATGTGCCGCTGGCGTTTCATTCTGCCCCTGAGATGAAACCCTTTCTTCCGTACACTGCAGGACTGCTGACGACACCGTCCGGCAAGATCGAATTTTTCTCGGAGGCGCTGGCTGCGGCGGGCTTGGATCCTCTTCCGGGTTTTGTTCCCCCGATTGAATCCCGTTGGGGAGAGTTGGCGAAACGATATCCGCTGGAAATGCTGGCGCGCAAGAACGACAATTACATGAACTCGACGTTTGCGAATCTTCCGGGCCACCGGAAGATGGAGGTACGGACAAACCAGAAGCTCGAGATCCACCCGCTGGACGCCGAGGCTCGCGGCGTGAGCGAAGGCGATATGGTGCGCGTCTTCAACGACCGCGGCGCGATTGAGTTGACGGCGATGCTGAACGCGCATCTGCCGGCGGGCGTGGTGGCGGCGCGGCTGGACTGGGCGAAGCTGCACCCCGGCGGTGCCAACGTAAACGTGCTGACGAGCGAACGGCTGACCGATATCGGTGGCGGCGCTACGTTTTATTCGACGCTGGTGGAAGTGCGAAAAGCAGGGATCAGGGATTAGGGAACAGGGAACAGAAAGCAGCGCGGCGGCGTTTTCTAGCGCTTCTTTGCGCGTTCGCGTTGCAACTCACGATATAAATCGCTCTTTGACCGGCCCAGTTCGCGGGCCAGGCGTTTGAGCGCTTCTTTTTCGTCGACCCCGGTTTCGGATTGCATGCGCGCTACACGGTCTGCAATTTTTTCATGCGCGTTTTCCGAGCCCGGAGTTCCGCCTTGCGCTTTGGCCGAGCCCGGCGCTTCAACGAGGAGCGTGATTTCGCCGCGAATGCGGTCGCGGGCGGCGAGTTCGGCGCGCACTTCGGCCACAGTGCCTCGCAAAAATTCTTCGTGCATCTTGGTCAACTCACGGGCCACCACTGCGTGGAGCAGGCCTCCCCAGAGTTCTTCGATATCGGCCAGCGTTTCGAGAATGCGGTGCGGCGCCTCGTAAAAAATCAGCGTGCGCGGAGTCGAGCGCAGGTCAGCCTGCTCGCGTCCGGCTAGCTCTTCGAGAAAGGTGCGGCGCGCGCCCGATTTTTCCGGCGGGAATCCGAGAAAATGGAAGTCGTCGGCGGGAAGTCCGGAGGCGACGAGCGCGCTGATGGCTGCATTGGCGCCGGGAATTGGAATGACGGGCACGCCGGCGGCGATGGCTTCGCGCACCAGCCAACTGCCGGGATCGCTGACGGCCGGAGTTCCCGCGTCGGAGACGAGTGCGATGGCCTCCCCGGCCTTTATGTCCTGGATCAGTTCCGTGGCACGGGTGCGCTCGTTGTGTTCGTGATAACTGACCGTGGGCTTGGCGATTTGAAAATGGTTGAGGAGCTTTTGCGTCTGGCGCGTATCTTCGCAGGCGATGCGATCGACGCTGCGCAGCACATCGAGAGCGCGGAGGGTGATGTCGCCGAGATTGCCGATGGGCGTGGCGACTAGATAGAGACCGGGGGCGAATGGCGCGTCCGATTTTGGTTCCCCGGTCCCCAAGTGCGAGGGACCAGGGGCACCCTCTGATTTGGGGTGGTCCGGCATGCGGCCTTCAGTTTCCCGCTTCCATGCGCTCGATGCGCCGCTGTTCGGCGAGCAGCGCCATGGAGTTCATGAGGTTTTGCACGCTGACGATGCCCACCACGCGGCCGCTCTCCGTGATGGGAATGAGCGCCAGGCCGTGGCCTGCGGTGAGGCGGCGGATGGTTGCGCCGAGCGTATCCTCAGGCCGCGCTACCTGGAAGGCGCGCGACATGACTGACTGCACATAGCCGTTGCCGTCGCTGCGCAGAGCATCGACAATGCGCTGCCGCGAGATGATGCCGACAAGTTGCGGGCCGCGGACGACGGGAAAATCTTCCTGCAGCGAGTGCACGCTACGGTACAGGGCATCGGCGAGTGTGTCGGAGGGTGAGAGCGTGGCGAAGTCCGTGAGCATCACTTCGCGCATGCACACGGTGTCGACGACGGATTGGAAGAAGACGCCCTGGTCCTCAATTTGCGCGCCGATCATGACGAAGAAACCGGCAAGGACGAGCCAGGAGTCGTGCAGCAACATGCCGCCCAGAATGGCGAGGAAAGCCAGACCCTGGCCCAGACCGGTGGCAGCTCGGCCGGCGGGCGCTGCGCCGTGGGTGCGGGCGAAGGCATTGCGGACGATGCGGCCACAATCGAGCGGGTAGGCGGGGAACAGATGCAGCCCGCCGAGGAGCAGCTGCAACATGACCAGGCTGCGCAACAGGCTTGTGGGGGTGATGAGCGGCAGCCCAAAGAGCCGGACACTTGTACTGACTCCCAGAATGGCCGCGGCCGCAGTAAGCCCCGCAAACCCGTTGGCCAGCGGACCGGCAAGCGCCAGAATATACTGCCCAGTGCCCGAGTTGGCTTTTTCCTGGCTCTCCGGGTTGGCGTAGGCGAACAGTCCGCCAATAGGCAGAAAAAGGACGGCGCGAAGGCGCAGACCCAGCCACGCTGCAACGATGAGACGGGCGGTTTCGCGCACGGCGACGGCGGCCACGAGCAGGATGAAGAGCGCCAGCCCATACGGCCAGCCCTGCGCGGCGCACATGGCAAAAAGCACCAGCAACAGGAGCGGAAAGAAGATGTGGACGCGGACCTCGACGCCCATCCAACGGCCAAACGGAATGGACCAACCGCGCATAGTTCGATTGTAGAGCGTGGGGGCGGAAAGCAGCTTTCAGCGGGACCGTGGACCGTGAATCGTGGCTCGTGGTTCGAGGCTGGTCCTTTATGCTGGTGGGCGATGCGCATCATTGCGGGAACCTATGGTTCGCGAAGGCTGGAAGCGCCGCCGGGGTTGAATACCCGGCCGACGAGCGACCGGCTGCGCGAGACACTGTTCAATGTGCTGGCTCCTCGTATCAACAAGGCGGGTGGGGGCGCGGCTTTTCTGGATCTGTATGCGGGATCGGGCGCGGTGGGCCTGGAGGCGTTGAGCCGTGGGGCCGCGCGCGTCGCGTTTGTGGAACGGGCTCCCGTGGCGCTTAAGGTGTTGCGGCGCAATCTGGAGCAACTGGGCGTGGCAAGCGGATTTGTGATCCACGCCGAGAGCGTGGCGGCGTTCTTACGTTCCGTCACAAAAACCAGTCCAAAACCCATACCCCACGGAGTGGTGTTTTTGGACCCGCCGTACGACGCAACCGCAGAGTATGCGGCCACGCTGGGACTGCTGGGGCGCGCGCCGGGGATACTGGCGCCGGGGGCGCTGGTGATTGCCGAGCACAGGCGCAAACAGAGCCTCGAAGACCGGTACGGCAGCCTGAAACGGGTGCGGTTGCTTGAACAGGGGGACGCCGCGTTGAGCTTCTATGAAACCGCCTCCGCACCCCCGGATGGGTCGTCTGCCAGCCCTCTGTAATCGCCGGAAGCGGAGGCCGAAAGTTTTGCACTTTCACCTGTGAGCGGGGTCACCGTCAACTCCATTGACAGCGGAGGAAAGTAAGAGAAAAATGACGGGGCGAAAGAATTCGAGCCGTTTCAAGCACTCAATGGAGGGAACGTGAAAAACGCAGTAAAGGTTCAAGCATTGGCAGCATTGGTTTTGCTGGGTGTGAGTGGATTTCTGGCGGGTTGCAAGTCGGCTCCCGAACTAACCAAAGACCAGGCAACGGCGATGATTCAGGCCAAGTACGATAAGGACGCCGGCACGGTGTTCAATATTGCCGTCGACGATCCCGGCATGCAAAAGGGCGTGCACTCCAATTATTGGCTCCTCGTCAAGCGCTATCCCAACGGCTATTGGGGTGATTTCAAGCTCACTCCGGACGGAGTCAAGGTCTTAAAGCTGCAAGGCGGCGGCGATACCATCCAGTGGCGGCCGGACGGCCCGGCGACCGATCAAAGGTACAGCAACTACACGATCGTCGTGATCCCGTTGGTTGCCAGCAAATTGAAGACGCACAATATTGGCGACGTGCAGACGATCGCGGACACGCGAACCGTGACCTACATGGAAGATGTGGATCTAAGCAACTTGCCCGCGGGTTTGCAGGCCATTGCCGACAACCCCGCCAATAAGCTGAGCACGAAGCGCATGGCGACGTTCGCTTTGGCAAATGGAGCCTGGGCGCTGCAATCGATCCAGTAGCAGACAACACAACGCGCCTGAAAAGCAACTGGCCGGATACGATCTCGTATCCGGCCAGCGTGTTTTTGCCTTCATGAATCCACGTTGTCTATTGCGGTGGCGGGCCGGAAGGCGCACCGGCCGGCGGACCCGCGGGACCAGTGTGCGGAGGGCCACTCATTCCGCCGCCCATGCTGACTGCGGTTGCAGTGAAGACGCCGTTGTTGACTGCGCCGTCCGCGCGTACGGTGTCGCCTACCTGGATATCCGCCAGAGTGATGGGGTCGCGACGCCGGCGGAAGGTGGTGTTTTCGTCGGCGACTACGGTGTGCGGAGCGTTGTCGAGCGAGCCGGTAAGCGTGATGGTGGTTCCGTTGATAGCCGTCACCTTGCCTTGCAGCCAGGTTTTGCCAAAGTTGGCCGCCATCTCCTGGATCTGCTTGACGGTAGCGGGATCAAGTTGCACGACGCGCATGGCGGCTACCGATTTTGCCGTGACATCGGTATCGCCCGTCGCGACGATCGCATCGCCGACCTTGATGTCGGCGGCCTTGATCTCCTGCGGAGGAGTCCCGCCTCCGCCACCGCCGCGGCCGTAGCCACCGCCACCGCCTCCGCCGGGACCACGCATGCCAGCCGGCTGCCTGGTGATGCGCGTATTGGCACCGAAATGGATGGTGTACATGTCGCCCATCTCGGTCTTGATGGTGTAGTGATCGGCGGCAACTTCAGTGACGGTGCCCATGAGGCCGCGACCCATCATGCCACCGCCCATGCCGCCGCCGCGGCCACCGCGCTGGCCATTGCCGCCGCCATTTCCCTGGCCGGGGTTCTGGCTCGAGTTTTGGCCGGGGGGCGGAGCGGAACCGGGATCCTGAGCGACGGCGACTGTAGCGAGTGCGAGGGCGGCTAACATTACGGGCAAAGGACGGAGTTTCATCAAAGCTGCCATATGTGCTCCCGGGGGCGGCGCGAAAGCCGACCTGATGGATAGACGGTTCAGAGGGGGTGGGAGACGACGCCGAGGCCTTCGCGGCGCGGAACAAGCCCTAGTTGTGCTGCTCGGCGAGAAGTTGCTTGAAGTCGGGGTTGTCGCGCAGGCTGGCGAACTGGCTGTCAACCTGGACTTTCTTGCGGGTGGTAAAGCCTTCATCGAGGGCCATGCGCAGGTACTGGAGAGCGCAATCGGTGTAGCCGGCGCGCGCGCAGCCCGCCGCCATGTAATAGTTCATCGCGCCCCGCTCCGCTACGTTGGATGGGTTCTGCACCACGGGTCCGTTTTGACCGGAAAAGATCTCCGGATCGATGGCGAGAGCCTGCTTATACGCCTCCCAACCTCGGTCGTACTTGTGTTCTGCCAGCAGGTTGGTGCCATAGTTCTTGAGAGTAATTGCGGATTTGGGGTTAAGCTTGAGAGCCTTGCGGTACGCGCGATCGGCCTGCCCATACAGCTTGAGGGAGGCGTAAACAGTACCGAGATTGTTGATCACCTGAGAATCGTTGGGATTGAGTTTGAGCGATTCCTTGTAACAGCGGGTTGCGTCTTTGGCGTTGAAGAGCATCTGGTAGGCAATGCCCATCTTGTTCCAGATGGATGCTGTGATCTCGGGCGCCTTGGAGTAGGCTTCGATGGCGGCCTGGTAGCGTTGATGGCCGACGAACGAGTCGCCAATCTGCTCCGCTGTGGGCGGCGTCTTGGGAGCGACTGCGGAGGCTGGAGGCGGGGTCGGGCTGGGTGTCTGGGTGGGCTGAGCCCCGGACGCGCCGAGAGAGACCGCGAGCAATTGCAGGAACAAGAACCAGCGACTAGCGTTAAGCCCGCGCATCATCCCTCCTGCCAGACCAGGGCTAGCAGATCCTGGAGAGGGGGCGATTGAATCGTCCTCTGTTACAGGAACATTAAAGCACTAATGAAGGGCGGGCGAAAGCCCCGCATTCCCAACTTGCCTCAAACCTGCCAGAAGTTGCAACCAGGACCGGGCAGCTCACATCACATTGAAGCCGACAACCTGCAAGTCCGGTGGCACATGAGATAGACTCCTGCGTTGTCCATTGGGAAGGCGCGAAGAATAAGGGTGTTGAAAAAACGGCGATCTGTAACGAAAATGCACTACACTTTACCCTTGACGAGGAGGGCCCTCGCTTGACCGCAACCACTTCCCCGGTGCTGTTTCTGAACCGGATTTCCGCCATTAGTGAACGATTTCGCGCCGTGCGCCGGCAGTCGCTGGAGTTGCAAAAGCCGCTGACGCCGGAGGACATGATGGTGCAGTCGTGTCCTGAAGCGTCGCCTGCCAAATGGCACCTGGCCCACACTACGTGGTTTTTCGAGTCGTTCGTCCTGCGGGAATTCTTGCCTGGCTACAAGGTCTTCCACGCCGATTTCTCATGGCTCTTCAACAGTTACTACGAGAGCTTTTCCGCAATTCCCGAGAAGCGCCTGCGGTCGTCGTTCTCGCGGCCGGGGCTCGACGAGATTCTGCGCTATCGCGAGCACGTCGACGAGGCCATGGAGCGGCTGTTTGAGCAGGAGCCGGAGGCGGAAGCCCTGCGACGGATTGAGCTGGGCGCGAATCACGAGGAGCAGCACCAGGAGTTGCTGCTTACCGACATTTTGAATGCGTTCTTCACGAATCCGCTGAAACCGAAATACAGGGATCAGGGGCCAGGGAACAGGGAACAGCCGACGGTGTCGCCGCTTGGGTTTGTGCAGTTTGAGAGTGGGTTGCGCGAGGCGGGGCACGCGGGCGGGGGGTTCTGTTTTGACAATGAGATGCCGCGCCATCGCGTGTGGCTGGAGCCGCATGCGCTGGCCGATCGGTTGGTGACATGCGGCGAGTATGCGGAGTTCATGGCCGATGGCGGTTATCGCAAGCCGGAGTTCTGGCTTTCGGCGGGGTGGGACGCAGTGAAGCAAAACGGCTGGCACGCGCCTCTCTACTGGAGCGAAGAGGGCGGCGAGCGGAGCGTCTTTACCCTGCGCGGCGAGCTGCCCCTGAAGGAGCTGGCGGCGACACCCGTGAGCCAGGTAAGTTTTTACGAGGCCGACGCTTACGCACGGTGGGCGGGGGTGCGGTTGCCTACGGAGTTTGAATGGGAGGCAGCGGCGGAGGGCCAGCCGGTCGGGGGAAATCTGCTCGATTCGGAGGGGTTTACCCCGGTCCCTTCCACGGATCTCGTCCAAAACCAAGACGGCACGAAGTGCTACGGGGATTGTTGGGTGTGGACTAGCAGTGCCTACCTCGGCTATCCAGGATTCAAACCGCTGAACGGCGCGCTGGGCGAGTACAACGGCAAATTCATGAGCGGGCAGATGGTGTTGCGCGGCGGATCGTGCGTCACGCCGGCAAGGCACATCCGCGCGAGCTACCGCAATTTTTTTGCGCCGGAGACGCGTTGGCAGTTTTCCGGAATCCGGCTGGCGAAGTAGCAGGCTGGGGGTAGGTCTTGGAAATCAGTGGACCAATCAACGCATCCCGAGCCGAAACCTGACATCTATTCTTGTCGTACCGAACTGAAAAGACATCGTTTCCCGGGTCCCTGCATCTAACCAGAAAAACATGAGCGCAGCAGCTTCCCCTGCCGTAGCCCCACAACTCGACGAACGCGTGAGCGCAGCGGTGCGCGAAGGTCTTACTTCGCGGCCCAAGCGTTTGCCTGCCTGGCTGTTTTATGACGACGTGGGCTCTCGCCTGTTCGATGCCATCACGGAACTGCCTGAGTACTATTTAACCCGCACGGAACGCGGCATTCTGGCTGCGCACGCGGCAGAGATGACGGCACAGGCCGCTGGCGGCGCCCGCCTGCACATCGTGGAGCTGGGCGCGGGATCGGCAGACAAAACACGCGTGCTGCTGAAGGCCGCCACCGAGCAGCAGGGCGCGGTGCTGTATGAGCCGGTGGATGTTTCGGCGAGCGCCCTGGAAGCGGCTCGCGAGCGGATCGAGCGCGAGATCGATGGCGTCACAGTGACGCCGCGCGTGATGGATTACACGCACGGCGACGGAAGCCGGTTGCACCTGGGGCCGGTAGATTGCCGCGATCGCAGGCTCGTGGTGTACATCGGATCGAGCATCGGCAACTTTGAGCCGCACCAGGCGGCAAAGCTGCTGCGGCGCGTGCGTGCGGGACTCAAGACGGGCGACGGATTTCTGCTGGGCGTGGACCTGGCGAAAGAGCAAGCCGCGTTGCTGGCCGCCTATGATGACGCGGCTGGCGTGACCGCGGCGTTCAATCGCAATGTGCTGGTGCGGCTGAACCGCGAGCTCGATGCTGAGTTCGAGCTCGAGGCTTTTGAACACTGCGCGGTGTGGAACGAGGCAAAATCGCGGATCGAAATGCACCTGAAAAGCCGCGATGCGCAACGCGTGCACTTGGGCGCGCTCGGGCTCAAGGTGGAATTTGCCGCGGGCGAGAGCATTCATACCGAGAACAGCTACAAATTCCAGCCGGGCCGGGCGGAAGCGCTGCTGGCCGAGGCGGGATTCCGCGCGGAGGCAACGTGGACGGATGCGCGCGGATGGTTTGCGGTGTGTTTGGGGAGGGCGGTGTAGGCCTGTCCGTTCGCGTTATTTTGTCGACGGAATCCGCACCAGCAAAATGTCGTGGCTCGCGAGCTCAATCGGCATGTTGTCGGTTAGCGTGATCTCCTTGCCGGTCCAGAGGTCTTTGCCTTTGAGCGGGCCGTGCAGGCCGAGTTTGGCCAGGCTCAGATGGAAAGGATGGGTGGAGTAGCGGTCGCTGCCGGCGTTGATGACGGCGATGGCCGTGGCTCCGCCAGAGAGGTGCCGGGTCCAGACGTCGAGCTCGCCCTCAGAGTAAGCGCGCGTGGCTTCGTGGCCCAGGCGGTCCTGGTCGATGGCAATCACATCGCGATTGGTGAGGATGACGCGCACTTCGGGCGTCATGTTAGGCAGATCGTTGCCGGCAAGCAGCGGCGCAGCGAGCATGGCCCACATGGAGAAGTGGGTGCGATTCTCGGCCGAAGTCAAATAACGTATTTGGTTGTTGGATCCTGTCGCTTGGCCGTTGCCCACTTCGAGCATGTCAGGATCGTTCCAGTGGCCGGGGCCGGCATACTTCGCCAGGCCAGCCTGCTCATTCAAAATGGAATAAATGCTTTGCCAGTTAGGCTGGATGTCGCCGGTGGTGCGCCACGCATTGGCGCCAACCGAGGGGCCCCACTCCCACACTGCGTCCCAGCCGTATTGGCAGAATGAGTAGACGATGGGCCGGCCGGTGGCTTTGAGGGCCTTGTTCATCTTGTCGTAGGCGGCGATCATCAGGCGCATCTGCGCGGCCTTGTCGTTCGGCGCCTGGGCGTTCATCACCGCGGTGCGGAAGGTGCAGAGATCGTACTTCAGGTAATCGATGCCCCAGGATGCGTAGAGTTGAGCGTCCTGCACTTCGTGGTCGAGCGAAGCGGCGAAGCGGGCGCAGGTTTGCGGCCCCGGCGATGAGTAAATGCCGAGCTTGAGCCCCTTGGAGTGCACGTAGTCCGCAAGCGCCTTCATGTCGGGGAATTTCGAGTTTGCGTGCAGCACGCCATTGGCGTCGCGGTCGCCCTCCCAGGTGTCGTCAATGTTGACGTAGGTGTAGCCCGCGTCCTTCATGCCGGTGGCGACCATCTGGTCGGCGGCGTTGCGGATGTCCTTATCCGTGACGTTGTGGCCGAAAAAGTTCCAACTGTTCCAGCCCATCGGCGGCGTCTGCGCCACCCCTTGCAGGGGGGCAGGCTTTTGGACGGGGGTATGGGGAGATTTGGCCGGAGCCGCTGCGGATTGTGCGATGGCTGTGAGCGGAAACAAGGCAAGAAGGGAGGCAGCAAGGATTGCAGAACTGCGCATGAAGTGAAACTCCTCAAAAGCTTTTGCAATGGAATGCTATTTGGCCCAGCCGCTTACTGGCAAACTGAGGCGGACAATCGCTCTCAAGAGCGATACTGGAAGTCGTGCCATTCACGCTATCTCATGCCGCTGCAGCCTGGCCGTTCCGGCGCACTCGTCTGGAGTTTTCGGCGCTCGTAACTGGATGTTTTGCGCCCGATTTCGCCTATTTCATGTTCCTCAGGCCGCACGGCCGTTACGGCCACACCCTTCCCGGCATCTTTGTCTTCGATTTGCCGACGAGCCTTGTGGTTCTGTGGTTATTTCATGCGTACGTGAAGCAGCCATCCACCGTGTTCCTGCCGCGCGCTGTGCGATGCCGGATGAACACCTGCGACGAGGCATTTACATTCTGGCCGCTGTCCCGTTTGGCGAATATCGTGCTCTCGATTCTGGTCGGCGCATGCACGCATATCGCGTGGGACTCATTCACGCACGACACATTCTGGCCATATCGGCATTTGAGCATTCTGAGGAAAATGGTGCAGGTGCCGGTTCTCGGCAACGTCGGTGTGTACGAGCTGCTGCAAGATGGAAGCACGTTCTTTGGCTTGGCGTTCCTCGCAATCTGGATCTTGCACTGGTATCGCACCACTCAACCGAAAGCGCAGTGCAGTCCGGGGCCATTCAATGCGGGGCAGCGGCGCGCAATCATCGTGACGGTTCCGGCGTTCGCCATCTGTGCCACTTTCATTCGAGTGCTGCATGGTGTGGGCCTACCGCCCCGTGCCCGATCGCTTTTGGAATTTGTCGCCGAGACGGGCATTTCAGGGCTCACATTCTTTTGTGTCGGTTTGCTCGTGTGCGGAGTGCTTCTGCGCAAGCGCGCGTCGACGCCAGAGGCGACCAGGCGGAGATGAGCCGGGTGATTCAACTGAGCTGACGGTTGTCGCGGGTGAGCAAGAAATAGACCAGCGGCGTGATGACGAGCGAGAGAACCATGGAAATGGTGAGGCCTCCGATAACGGCGATGGCCAGCGGCTGGAGCATCTGCGATCCGGCGCCGAGCGCGAAGGCCAGCGGCAACATGCCGCAGATAGCGGCGAGCGCGGTCATGACGATGGGCCGCAAACGCCGTTGCGCGGCATGGAGCATGGCATCGCGAGCAGTAGCGCCCTGGGCGCGGTAGCGCTCGTCGGCGTCGAGCAGCAAAATGCCATTCTTGGCCACAATGCCAATCACCATGATGAGCCCCATGAACGATGCGACATTAAACGTGGTGTGTGTGACGAGCAGCGCCAGAATGACGCCAGAAACAGAGAGCACGGACGAGGCGAGAATGGCGATGGGC
>JBEKEP010000124.1:0-13652 GCA_050013775.1 Occallatibacter sp.
GAGTGAAGCGCTCTGGCGTACCGATGGTGGCCTTCCAGACGCCAGGATGAATCCTCTTCCATGCCACTGAGCTTTGGGGCGTCGCGGCCGCTACTGGCTCTGCTCGCAATAAACCAGGAAAGCCGGCTGCCGTTCCCACTGCTGCCAATCCCTTGGCAAGGCTCCGTCGCGTAATCTTCGTCGTCGAGCTTAAACCCATCGATCCTTCTCCCTCTAATCCGCTTGACCTTGAATTCGGCTCATGGCTTCCATGATCTCAACTTCTCCTGAAGGTTGGGCGATTCTCCTGGATCAAAGTGTTGCAAAGCGTAAGCCCGGGAGGCTCAATCGGAAAGTGTATGCCCGACCCCGCTAAAAAAATGCGTCAGGCTCCTGATCCAAGCGAACCTGACGCACCCAGGCAGTTAGTTGCACTGCGATTGAATTACCAGGTCAGACGGCCAGAGATCTGGATGGTCCGATTGGTTTGGTTTCCATTGCCCGAAGTGCCGAGCCGGACAATACCGAAGGTTCCATCCGACGTTGAGGTGTCGTAGCCGGAGGCGAAGGTTTGCAGATGATTAAAGACGTTGAAAGCATCGATTCTCATCTGGAAAGACATTTCCCTGACAAGGGCGAAATTCTTCGAGACATTAGCGTTCAACTGGTCGTTGGGTCCCTCACGGGCGCCCGTGTACTCGACGTTGGGATTCGCCTGGTACGTGGTGTTGATGGAAATGTAGTTTGGTGTCGTGCACAAACCGGCAGTCACAAGCGGCACCGACTGATTGATCCAATCGTAACCACCCGTGACAGGATCCACGGTCGCCACGCAGGGTCTGAGACGCTGGATATAGTTGTCCGAGCCCGCAGCCTGGAGAGTGGGATACCAGGGATTGGAGTTGCCGGGCCAATACCTCGTCTTTGGCAGAAGATTGCCCCCGTTGGCTTTCTGGTTGACAATCCACCCACTCGTCAAGGCCTGCGGGAATCCGCTCTGATACTCATAGGAATCGGCAGTTTGCCAGCCTCCCACGACAAGGTCGAGAACGCGAGGCATGTTCGGGAAAAAACCGCTGCCCCGGGCAATAGGAAGCTTGTAGACAATCAAGGCTGTCAGCCGGTTCGGGACATCCGTTCCCGAGAGCACACGAGACGGAATGCGATTGACGACATCCGCAAATCCAGTGTTGACGATGAATTTGGATTTCGTGTAGCCGACGTTCGCGGTAAGCCCCCACGAGGTTCTGTGGGTGTAAACAGCTTCAAGGCCGTTGTACCAGCTTTTGCCATTCTGCAGACCGGCTTCAGTGATGGCAAGGAATTGCGGGTAGGGGCGCGAGAATTGGAGCTTGCCGATGGTGGTCGCGGTGTAATAGCTAGACCCGGCAAAGGGAGCAACACCCTTGAACGGGTTGGTAATTTGGTCGGCGGCCGCCGTGCAATTCGACTGCAGACCGCCGCGCAGTGGATCGCACGCAGCCTGAGCACTTGCGCTGACGTGGTTCATGTCGTCGGTATCTGTCACACCGTACAGCGGCCCGTACAGGCGAGTGCCCGCATAATTGACTTCGATCGTGTCTTTGGTCGTCAATTGGCGCTCTACACCAAACGAAGTGTTGAGTTGAGCGGCTGGGTGGAACTTCGGGTTGTAGAAGGTGGATGCCTGTCCCAGGTTCGATTCGAGGCACTGTTGCCAGTTGCCACCGCAGTTTCCTGTTGCCGCCTGGAAGGTCGGGAAGGGGTTGGCCAGGTTAAGCTGCGGAACCATCAGGGTGTTCGTGCCCTGCGCCACTGAACTAGAGGGCGTGTAGGTGTTGCTGGTTGAATAGCCGATGTTGCTTGGCGAGTTCAGATTGCCCGCGGCCGTATCGTTAAAGAAGAGCCCCATTCCGCCGCGGATCACAGTTTTCTGATTCCACGTGTACGCGAAGCCTGCACGCGGACCGAATTCATACCAGACGCGCTTGAACTGCCAGGTCGGGTTTCCATTAATGCCGGCATATGTAGGTCCGCCGACGAATCCATTCGGAACCGGGAGTCCGGCAAGCGTCGCAGCCGGGATAAGGCTGGTCACCGGGTTTTGATCGTTGAAATCCCAGACGGAATTCAGGCGGTTGAACCGGTCTCTAACGCCTCTTCCCGGATCTTCCCAGCGAACTCCGAGGTTGAGCGTGAGTTTTGGCCGGTATTTCCAGTCGTCCTGGAAGTACAGCGCTCCATAGTGCGATGAGACGTAGTTTCCGCCGGCGGTGGTTGCAGTCACTGTGCCCGTTGGAGACCATGTCCCGGCTTCCATCGAGGCAAGGCTGTTGCCGCTGTAGTTGTTGGTGATGGGATATTGAGATTCAACTCCGCCGTTCTTTCCGCCGGTAACGTTGGTGTCCCATTGCTGGGTCCAGCCGTCGTCCGTTGAGAGCGAAAAGCCGGTGCCGTTGGTGCTCTTCTGGCTGTATTGTTGAAATCTTACTTCACCGCCGAAATGCATTACGTGATTGCCACGGGTCCAGTTCGCCGTGTCAATAAGTTGCAACTCGTCGTCGCCGCGGTACAGCACAGCCTGGGCGCCGAGCGCGTTGTAATTGGAGATGTTCGTCAAGGGAAATCTCTGGAAGTAGGTGGGGTTCGCGGCGCCAATGCTGGAGGAGAAGCCGAGTTGGCTCGGATCCCAGCCACTTGCGGGGCCAGTCGAGTCGCTTTCCAGAGCTGTGGTGACCAATCCCCGGAAAGCATTGATCAAGGTCGGACTGAAGGTGTGCGTCCAACTCGCATTCAAGCTTGGGTACCGATAGTCGGTGCCGTTATAGTGAGCGATATCCTCCGCTTCGTTCAAACCTGGATGCGCAGCATTGACGTTGGACCGAGGGAATGCGTTGTTGTTCTGGCCGTAAAACTTCCACAGCTTCCCAGTCACGTCGAACGTGTCGTTTTTCCCGACGTATTGATCAAGCTTGACGATGTAGGACTTGTTGTCGCTGATAGCGGGTGCAAGACCGACGTAGTTGTTGTTGAAAGGGTTCGCCGTTGTCGGAGTCGGGCTCTGGTTCGGCGCCGGGTACCACGACATGATGTTCTGAGCCACGGCGTTGATCTTGTTGGCCGGAATCACGTTTGGGGTACCAATGAGAACGGGATTGCCCTGCGGGCCAGCGCCTGTGCCAGGTCCATAGCCGTATTGATAGCGGCAAACTGCCGGGTGTCCGCTGGCGTAGGTACTGTTGTCGGTGTTGTTGGCCGTGCAGGCAGCCTCTGACGTTGGGTCGTAGATTGCCTCGTTGTAGACGCCAGTGACTCCGGGGACGCCGCCTACATTTAACAGGCTGCTGAAGTCGCCGTTCGCCATGGCAGATGAATTGGGAACAGTCGTGATCACCGTTCCGATTCCCTGGGTGTGGAGATCCTCATAGAGGATCATGAAAAACGTCTGCTTCTTGCCGCTCCAGAACTTGGGAACAATGACCGGCCCATCGAGCTCAAACCCATACTGGTTTTGCGTAAACGCGGCCTTGTTGTATTTGGCGATTGTAGCGGCTGGAGCTCCAGCAGCAACATTCTTGAAGATGTTGGCGTCGTTCTGCGGCGTATTTGCGTTCAGGAATGCGCGCTGCAGGTATTCATACGCGGCTCCATGCAGACTCTTTGTCCCGGTCTTCAAGGTCATATCGATCTGTCCGCTGGGAGCACGGCCATTGGCCGCATCCACCGGGCTGGTGGTGATCTTAAATTCCTGCAGAGAATCGGATGGTGGAGCCATGGTGTAGTGTTCCGGACCTGTCTCGCTGATATTGGCGACGCCGTCGATGCTGAACTCGACGCTCGCGCCGTGGATGGTAAAGGTCTGCGCGCTCTGGTTGCCAGGAGCCAGGCCAGTGGTTGTGGTCATCATGCCGGGGGTAAATATCGCGAAGTTGAATGTATCGTTATCGAAATCAGGAAGCTGCTGAAGCAGATGGTTCTCCAGCACGTTGCCGACGTCGGCTTTGTCGTAATCCAGAACGTCCTCTGAGGCATTCACCGTGACGGTTTCCGTAGCCGCTCCGGGGACGAGTGTGAAGTTGACTTCAGCGGTTTCACCTGTCGACAGCGTGATATTCGTCTTGTCGATCGACTTGAACTTGTTGGCCTCAACGCGGACATCGTAGATGCCCGGATCAAGAAACGGAACTGTCCAGTTGCCGGTGGACGTGGTGATGACCGATTTATCCACGGCGGTTGCCTGGTTGTGGACGGTGACTGTTGCCTTCGGAATCACGGCTCCTGTCGAGTCCGTGACGAGTCCGGTAAAGCCCTGCGAAGTTTGCGCGTGGACGCCCACGCCTTGCAGCAAGCAGAGAAAACAAAAGATTGCCGCATAGATCACCGTGGCGCCAAACGTATTGAATGTGCGCATCGCGGCGAACTTGTTTTGTCGATTCCTCATTTTCAAGCCTCCTAGTCTTTTCCTTTGAGCAAGTCCAAATCACATCTCGACATGGAACCCTTGAGGTGATTGCTCAATCGGCCGGTTGAATATTTCGCACTTCGTCGAGAGCGTGATTATCGACCGCTGATCAATCTCCGCCGTGAAAATGCGCCTGTCAACGTTCTGAACGGTTCAGGGGTGTCCTTGATTTAAAGGCCATTAGATAGAGTCATTTAAGCCATCCCGTTACGATACCGTTAAGGCCTAATAGGTTGGCCGGTAAGCGTTTCCTCAGACATGCTAAACATCATCGTTTGTGTTCTCTATCGATTCGAGAGTTGCTGTTTCCAGCGGCAGAATCTCTCTGACCGATGCGGCCCATTGGGAAGGGCGACCAAGAGTTTCCGGGAAGAAATTGGGCATTCTGGCTTTGCCGTAGGCGGACATTGCTGCCGCTTGCCGTCAATCTCGATCAGAGGGTGCAGACTCGAATCGTGTCGACTTGGCGATTTCGGGAGCGGCTAGCGCCACAAAGAAGCCAATCCTGCGTCTTGTGAAAGGGCGACTGACCGGCCCGAATTGAGATGCGGCGAGTCATTGCTTCATTTCCGCGGCAGGTTCGGCCGGTTAGTGCACCGACTCCAATGTGCCGTTCTTTAGCGCAGTTGCCGAGCAGGCCAATCGGGATTGGGCGTCGATGACATACGGAAGATCAAGGTCCCGCCCGACACAATCTCTTCGTGCGTCAGCCAAAAGCGTTCGAGCGGCTTTCCGTTGAGCGTTGCCGACTGGATATATGGGGCCTGAGCGGCGTCGCGCTTGACCACAATGTGAAAGATCTTGCCATTCGGCAGGTGGACTTTCGCGTCGGAAAAGAGCGGAGAGCCTATCGCGTACCGCGGAATTCCTGGCGTGACTTGATAAAACCCGAGAGCGCTCAAGATATACCAAGCAGACATTTGCCCGGCATCGTCGTTGCCGATCAGCCCGCCGGGCTCGTCTTTATAGCCCGCGGCTCGCTGCTCCGCAACATGCCGCTGGGTCTTGAAAGCCGCGCCGGCATAGTCATACAGATAGGCGATATGATGGCTCGGCTCGTTGCCCTGATCGTATAAGTTCTTCGCGAAGAGCTCGTCAAGCTTTGAGATAAACCCGCCGTCGCCGTGTTCGAGAGCAATCAAGCCGGGAATATCCTGGAGCACGAAAAACGTAAACTGAAACGGCAGGCCCTCGGTAATATATGCCACCGGCTTGGCGGGATCGAACGGGGTGACCCATGTTCCATCCGCATGACGCCCTCTGGCAAATCCTGTGACCGGATCGATCACGTTGCGATAGTTCTGAGCACGTTTTCGAAAGATCTCTTCGTCTTCCGGCTTGTTGAGTGCCCTGGCCACTTCAGCGAGGACAAAGTCGTCATAGGCATAGTCCAGCGTGCGGGACACTTGTTCGTTTTTATGCGGCAAGGGAGCTCCGGAAACCGGATCCTCCAGCGGGATGTAGCCGTATTTCAAATAGGAGTCCAGCGACCGCCGGCCCTCTCCGTCGAGATATTCAGCCTCCGATGCGGGCGAATCCAACGCATTCTTGCGCATGAGGCGATAGGCCTCCTGTATGTCGAAGCCGCGTATTCCCTTCAGATAGGCGTCGCCGATAATGGCAACCCCGTGATCGCCGTCCATCTCTGCCGTGTGACTGTTCCAGGCGGGAAAAGTGGGCAGAAAGCTGCCCTGCTCTCCTTTGACGATCAGCGACTGGATCATATCCGCATCGTCCTTCGGATCGATGATCGTAAGTAGAGGATGCTCGGCGCGGAAGGTGTCCCATGTCGAGAAGTCATCGTAATAAATGAAACCACGGGCAGTTTCAACGGATTGCCCACCCGCGAAACGGGGATAAGTTCCACTTACATCGTTGAAGATGCGCGGAAGTTGAAGCGCGTGATACATCGCGGTGTAAAAGATGCGGCGATCAGTGTTGTCTCCGGTCACTTCGATCATGCCAAGGGCTTTTTCCCAGACGGCGCGGCTTTTCTGTTCGATTTTTGCAAAATCCCAATCAGGAATCTCGGCGCGAAGGTTCTTCCGCGCTTCATCTATGCTGACGAAAGACGTCCCAACGCGAGCGAGTACGACTTCTCCCGGCATTACATCAAACGTGACATAACTGCCCGAGGGACTGGCGTCGGACGATTGGACGGTGCTGCCCGGATGAACTTCTGTCCCCGACCACGTACCTCCCACATGGAAGGGGTGATCGAATTCCACGACCACATAGCCGCTAAATCCTGCCAGTTTGCCTTGGCCCGCATAGATGCGGCGCACCTTGCTCCAACCCACGATCTCGTTGTGAGCAGTATCGATGGTCAAGGAACCGTCGCCAGCGCGGGCGTTGTTTTGCACATTGATCCACGCGTTGTTGCCGCGGTGAAATGCAAACCGCAGCAGACCGCAACGCGTAGTTCCCGTGACCGATGCAGTCACGCCAAGATCCGGAAGCTCGACCTTGTAGAGATACGGTGTGGCATGCTCCGCGTCGTGAGAAAACCGCGAAGCAGGCGCGTGGCCTTGCCACGGGAACGCATCCGATCCAGCGAGCAACTGGAAACTGCCATAATCCTGCGTTGCCGAGCCACTCAGAAAGTGGCTGCCGCGAATTCCGCGAAACGTTTGATCGGCGTAATAGTAGGGGACTACGCCTTTTCTCTCCGTATCTTGTGTTGCGGGCGTCCATTGCGTCATCCCAAAAGGCATGCCCACGCCAGGATATGTTTGCCCTTCAGCGGCAGTGCCGACCCAAGGGTTCACCAGATCTGCGCGCTGTTGGCCCCGGAGCATTACGGGCAGGAAACAAATGACGAGAACGTTCCGAAGAATGCGGATATTCATCTTTTCTCTTTCGGCGTGATGCGGACCTTTGCGCCGAGCACCAATGTCGCCACGTGAGAGTGGGTTGTCAACGTTCCGAACAGTTCGGTACTGAATTGGAGCGTAACGGACTGACGGGTAGTCACTTATGGGTCAGCGTTACGATTCAGTTAAGGCGTGCTAGAATTTGTCCTGCATAGGAAGGATGATCGCTAATGCGGATTCTTCCCAATCACGAGCAGACCGCCAGCTTAGGACCCGAACGAACGGCCACAGTCCGGGCCGAGCTGAACACGATCCTCAAAAGCCATTATTTTTCGGGAAGCAAGAGATGCCAGGACTTTCTGGAATTCATCGTGCAGCAGGCGCTCGATGGCAATTATGAATATCTGACAGAGCGCTTCCTGGGCGCGGAGCTTTTCGGCAGGCCAATTAACTACGAGACGGGAACTGATTCCATCGTCCGGGTGAGGGCGAACGACGTACGTCGCCGACTGACTCAATATTACTCAGACAATCACGGCGGGTCCGAGGTTGTTATTGAACTTGCCTCGGGAAACTATGTCCCGGAATTCCGCTGGCGGGAGCCCGAGGCGGCCAGCGCTGTACCCGAGGTTGCTCCACATGAAGCGCACGCAATGCTCTTGGGCGCGTCGCACCATGAATCCATCGCGACACTGCCAGGGGCGGCCTCTGGAAACAATGCAAGGCCTCATCGCAGGCGGATTCTTGCCGGAGCGATTTCGATTGCTCTCATACTTGGCTCGTGTGCCGGGTGGTGGCTGCGGGAACAAACACTGGATCGTTCCCTATACCCCTTAAAATACGAACCGTCGCTGAACTCCCTGTGGTTGCCGTTCGTCAATGCCGCCCCACACGAGACGGATGTTGTGGTCTCCGACGTTTCCTTCCAACTCCTCGAGGATCTCGAGAAGCGAACATTCACTCTCAACGACTATCTCAATCGCAGCTATCTCAACCAGGTTGCGATGCAGAGTTCCAGCTCGGATATACAACCGGTTTTGACCTTGATTGCCTCGAAGGATTTTGGGAACTCAAGTGAATTCAGGCTGGCGCAACGGATGACGGCCTTGGACCGCATCGGGAACCCGATGCACATTTACAATGCACGCGATTACTCTTCCGCGCTTGCGGGTCAGGACAATATGATCCTGATTGGCTCAAAGTACTCAAATCCCTGGCAACAGCTGTTTGAAGCCCGCCTGAATTTCAAGGTGAATCCTCCGGGTGTCGATCCAGGCTCAGTGATTAACAGTTCGCCGAAGGCGGGAGAAAGCGCAGTCTACTCACCGACCGATTCCGTGGGCTACTGTGTAGTGGCATATCTGCCGAATCCGGATCGCGGAACCAGGGCACTACTCATTGAAGGAACGTCCTCAGAGGCTACGGAGGCCGGCGGAGATTTTCTGCTTTCGGAAGAGGAGTTTTCCGGATTCGAGAAGTCCCTTCATACAAATGGAATTTCTTATTTTGAAGTTCTACTCAAAACCTCGCAGGCGCGGGGCACCCCGATTACAGCTTCAGTCGTGGCCTATCGCATTTACGCAATCCAACCTTGATATATCGGTAAGACAAGATTTGAGTCGAGAGTCACGTCCCAGGACATCGTGACTAGCCTTCAAACACTGCTCGCGCGGCATCCACCGCGAGTAGACAGAGGCCGACCTTTTTCCACAAGATTCGCGACAGTTTACGAATTTCTGCAAGAGCCGTTGGAATCTTCTCGTGTATAAGAATATCCACGAGCAGTTGGTGGTTGTCGGCTCGAACGCACAGGCGGCAGCTCTCCCCGACGCTCTCCGAGAACGGAGGGCCAAGTATCACAATCAAAACAACAGTTATCGTGACCGGCGCCTCGCGAGGCATCGGTGCAGCCGTAGTTCATGCATTTCTCGATCGCGGCTACAACGTGGTCGCAACCTCGCGCAGTATCTCGCGCGCAGGCTTCGCGCAGTCGGTGAATCTCGCGCTCGTCGATGGAGACATCGGCCAGGCTGAAACCGCGGAGAAAGTCGCCACGGCTGCAATCAAGAGCTTCGGCACGATCGACCATTTGGTCAACAACGCGGGTATCTTTTACACCAAGCCGTTCACTGACTACACGGCGGAAGATTTTCACTCGTTTGTCTCGACTAACCTCGAGGGCTTCCTGTTCATCACACAGGTGGCCGTGAAGCAAATGCTGGCGCAGGGCACGGGTGGCAGCGTCGCCACCATCACTGCGGCATTGGCCGACAACCCCATGGTCGGCTCTCCCGCCTCGGTTCCGATGATGACGAAAGGAGGATTGAACACGATTACGCGCAGCCTCGCCATGGAATACGCCAGAGATAACATTCGTTTCAACGCGGTCGCGCCCGGCCAGGTGGACACCGCACTCCACGGGGAAACGCCGAAGGAAGTGATGAAGACGCTTTCACCCATGGGCGCGATTGCGGATGCGAAAGATATTGCAGAGGCTGTGGTCTATCTCACTGAAGCTCGCTGCGTAACCGGGGAGGTGCTGCACGTAGACGGCGGTGCGCACGTGGGCCGTTGGTAGCCGGCGAAGGTTCACAGCCGGGCAGCGACAAGCTGGCTGTTGGTTCAGTGATCGGCGTGGCCAGCCTTTCCCTCGGCATGCCGATCGAGCTTGAAGTCATCTTTGAGGTAACCGATTCGTGCGGAGGCAATGAAGGCATTTGAACATTCGCCAAAATCCATAGGAGGATTTCTGACAACAACCGCAGTCGCAGCGTAACCGGAAAACCGGCCGCACACTTGCGTGGAATGACGGCTTCATCATATTCACAACCAAGCACAGGGAGATCGATATGCCAATGATTACGACCAAAGACGGTATACAGATTTTCTATAAGGACTGGGGACCAAAGGACGCACAGCCCATCGCGTTTCATCACGGCTGGCCTCTTTCGTCGGACGACTGGGACAATCAGTTGCTGTTCTTTCTTGCCAACGGCTATCGAGTCGTTGCGCATGACCGGCGCGGCCATGGCCGCTCCGCGCAGGTGGACACTGGCCACGACATGGACCATTACGCAGCCGACGCTTCGGCAGTGGCCGAATATCTCGATTTGAAGAATGCGATTCATATCGGCCATTCGACGGGTGGTGGCGAGGTGGCGCGCTATGTCGCGAAATACGGCCAGCCTCAAGGCCGCGTAGCCAAGGCCGTGCTGATTTCCTCAGTGCCCCCGCTCATGCTCAAGACTGCAAACAACCCCGACGGCACGCCGATTACGGTGTTCGACGGACTTCGCGCGGCGTTGGCTGCGAATCGGGCGCAGTTCTTCCTCGATCTGCCTACGGGGCCGTTTTACGGCTTCAACAGGCCCGGCGCGAAGATCTCACAGGGGACCATCCAAAACTGGTGGCGTCAGGGGATGATCGGTGGCGCTCTTGCTCATTACGCGGGCATCAAGGCTTTCTCCGAGACAGACCAGACGGACGATCTGAAAGCGATCACAGTGCCGACCCTTGTGATGCAAGGCGACGACGATCAAATCGTCCCCTATAAAGATGCCGCCTTGCTCCAGGCGAAATTGATCAAGAACAGTACGCTCAAGATCTACCCTGGCTACCCGCACGGCATGATGACCACACATGCCGACGTGATCAACGCGGACCTGCTGGCATTCATTCGCAGCTGAACTGCTGCGGGGTCGCATTTCGCGACCCGACTCCTGCTCTCAGGTACGGCGAAGAAGGAGAGGTATCGGCTGGCGCTTTGGCCTCCGCAGGCCTCTGCCCAAGGCGTGATTGACGTCGATGAGTTTTGCGTTGTTTGAGTCCGCAGTTCAGGAGGTCTGTCTGCCATGCGAAGACGGGTTGCTTGCTTGTTGTTTGCGGTTGTGGCCGGGGCCGGCGTAGTCGTCTACATGGCCCATGCATCTGGACAATCTGACGGAGAGGCTGCCCCGGTCTTCGGAATCAAAATCCCCGCTGGATACCGCGACTGGAGGTTGATCTCTGTGGCCCACGAAGAAGGCGAACTCAATGATATTCGCGCGATCCTGGGCAACGACAAAGCTATCAAGGCGTATCGGGAAGAGAAGCTTCCGTTCCCGGACGGCACGATCATTGCCCGAATTGCCTGGAGTTACGTTCCCTCGGAGGAGAACGACAAGGTCTTTGGCCGTCCACAATCTTTCGTTGCCGGTCCCGCTCCAGATTGGTATCTCCAGTTGATGGTCAAAGATTCAAAAAAGTATGCGGCGACGGGCGGCTGGGGGTTCGCGCAATTCAATAAGGAAGGCAAACCTGCGGACGAGACGAAGATCAAAACCTGCTTTCCCTGCCACGAACCCATCAAAGCTCGTGACTTTGTCTTCACACGCTACGCACCTTAATGGAGAGAATCAGCGAGCAGTAATGATTGTTGAATAACATTCGCTTTCGAGTGAGGTCAGCGCAAAGGAGGAGAGCAGATGGCAAATCTGAGATGCATGAGTTTAAAAGGCACGTCTCTAGTAGTGATCGCTGCCACGGCGCTGTTCGCAATCAGCGCGGCGGCGCAAAGCGTAACGGATAAGTGCGGGCTTGCCCACGTTATCCGCTCACAAGCCCCGAGCCCCGAGCGAAAATTGTCGCCGATCCTCCCCTGGCCGATCCGCTTGCCTCCCGTGGAGTGGTCATCATTCAGTATTGCGTCGAGAACATTCATCTCGAACCGGTGTTCGGCGCCGGCGCTACGGCCGCCTCGCCTCGTGTCGGGCACCTTCATCTGAGCCTTGACGATGCCCCGTGGGTCTGGATGGATGCAAGCGGAAACCCGGTCATCATCCAGGGTCTTCCTCCGGGCCCGCACAAAGTACTGCTGCAATTGCCGGACGCGAACCACCGCATTCTCGATAAAGCCACGGTTTCATTTGTCGTTCCAGGAAACACAGGGCCCACGCCGCATCACTGACCTTGTATTCAACAATGATTCTTGATCACTGCCTAATGTTGCGGCTTCAACCTGCATCATATAGCGAAAGGAGTTCCCGTAGGATCGTCCGATCTCTAAAAGGCGATACACGGCCTAAGTCGATTTCTTGTAAATATTTGATTCTATGGTGCCCAGAGGGGGACTTGAACCCCCACGACCGGTAAAGGTCTGCGGATTTTAAGTCCGCTGCGTCTGCCAATTTCGCCATCCGGGCACGCCTCTATATTATGGGACCAATTCGGCCTCGCACAGGGGTCTGCCGCACGCCAATTCACTGCCCTGCCGAGGCGCAGGCTCCGGGATGTGGGCACTCTTGTTTCCACAACTTGCCCTGAAACGCCAATCCCTCGTATCATCCGGCAAGAGCTACGATCATGAGTGAAACGGAAAGTAACAGCAACCTGCGCATGAAGGGGCGGCTTATGTCCGCCTCGGAGATTGAGCGCACCTTGGTGCGCCTGGCCCACGAGATCGTGGAAAAGAGCGACGGCAGCGAGGACCTGGCCCTGGTGGGCATCAAGCGCCGCGGCGTTCCCCTGGCGCAACGGCTGGGCAAGCTGATCTCGACTATCGAGAAACGTCCCGTGGATACCGGAGTGCTCGACATCCAGTTCTACCGCGACGATCTCTCCACGGCTGGCGTGCGCCCGGTGGTGACGCCGGGAGCGATCGGCATCGACGTGGAAGGCCGCGACGTGGTGATCTGCGACGACGTGCTTTACACCGGCCGCACCATTCGCGCCGCGCTGGACGCACTGTTCGACCACGGACGTCCGCGCCGCGTGCAACTGGCGGTGCTCATCGACCGCGGCCATCGCGAGCTACCCATCGAGGCCACCTACGTGGGCAAACACGTGCCCACAAGCAGCCGCGAAATTATCGAAGTCAAGTTCCAGGAAGTCGACCAAACGGAGCAGGTACTGCTGGTTGAGCGCACCAACTGAGCTTCAAGCTTTCAGCCCCCAGCCTTCAGCTGAAAGCCAGTAAACAGGATCCGAAACTGAAGGCTGAAAGCCGCTTCTCCCATGAAACCGGCCCTACCCACGACTCGCCGCCAGCGCAGCACTCCGCCTGCGCCCACTTCTCTATTTCCTTACCATCCGGGATCGCTGCTGTCGGTTCTCGATTTGACCGTGGACGGGGTGAGTCGACTTCTCATCCGCGCTACTGAACTCGACAACATGGATCCCATCGTGCGCGACCACATCCTGGCCAAGCGGCGCATTGCTCTGCTCTTTTATGAGTCGTCGACTCGAACAAGAACGAGCTTTGAGCTGGCCTGCAAGGCGCTCGGCGCCGACACCACGCTGGTCTCGAGCCTGAGCTCGAGCATTGAGAAGGGCGAATCGCTGAAGGACACGGGATTGACGCTGCGCGCGCTGGGCGCCGAAGCCATCATTCTGCGTCACAACTCGTCGGGCGCGGCATGGCTACTGGAAGAGTCGACGCGCCT
>JBEKEP010000125.1:0-13550 GCA_050013775.1 Occallatibacter sp.
CCTTCCGCCAGTTCAATCGAATCGCCGAGTAAAGCCATTAGAGAGAGACACATCGATGACGGCCGAACTAAAGTTTGGGACGGTGAACAGGGTGGAGTGTATTTCTCGAGATTCCACCGAGACCTTTGGCCTGCGTAAATGAACCGATTGGTAACACTGTGGATTCCGGATGGAGCGCAGGCGCGAAGTGGCCGATGCGGAATTTCTCGGGGATCACTGCTACGCAATTGACTACAGCGGTGTATTGCGAAAATGCAGATGCGTGGCCGAACGCGGCCATATCGCTTGAATTATTACGGACGGAATGATGGCGGAGAGGGAGGGATTCGAACCCCCGATACCCTTACGAGTATGCCTGATTTCGAGTCAGGTGCATTCAACCGGGCTCTGCCACCTCTCCACTCGATCGACTTAGCCTTTTCAGAGGCTTGGGCACGCCGGCTGCCTTCCTTAGTCTAGTTGCAAACCTGTATTCGTGGCAACGCGCGATTGCTCCCACGGGCTTCCTGAGCAACGTATGCTTAAAATCGATTTATTAAAGCTATCGGCGGGCCGCGAAGTGACCGTACTGTGGCGCAAGGGCCGTTGGCGCTACGCGACGATTGCATCGAATGAATGTTGGGCCATCTCCAGTTCCCGAGGCTCATTTAGGGGGCAAATTTGGATACGGATACAAAGACGAAGAAAATTGGTCCCGGCCTGAGGCGAATCTGTGTCTTTGCCGCTGCCTTTCTGTCTTGTCTCCTGGCCTCGGTCCTGCTTTGGTGGCGAGCCGAGCCTGTGCAGGTCCAGGCGCGCGCCTCGCTTTGGGTCCGCAGTTCTAGTTTTGCCGACGGGGCAACGATTCCTGGCCGGCTGACGTGCGACGGCGCCAACCGTTCACCGCAACTGCATTGGCAGCCTGCACCCCGGGGCACAAAGAGTTTTGCGATTGTGATGGACGATCCCGACACGCCCACCGACTTTACTCATTGGCTGGTCTACAACATTGCGCCCGGAGTGCGGGAACTGGCCGAGGGCGCGTCGACCGAAGGCGCCATGCCGCAGGGATCCGCCGAGGGAAAGAACAACTTTGGCCGTCCCGGGTATGGAGGTCCCTGCCCGCCGCGCGGCAACCCGCATCACTATGTATTTCAGGTGTACGCCCTCGATCTGCTTCTTCATCTGCCGCCGGGAGCGACCAGGAAACAACTGAATGCTGCGATCGATGGCCACATCGTATCTGAGGGCCAGATCATCGGAATCTATCAACGGATGGATAAATAGCAGCGATTGGGACTCGCTCGCAGCGAGCCTCGATCAACCTTGCACACGCTCCGCGAAGATCGCGGCCAGCCGTTCCACGTTGCGCCGCAGGTCGTAGTGCTCCACAACGCGCGCGCGTCCGCTCTTTCCCATCCGCCGGCGCAGTTCCCCGTCATCCATCAAGCGGGCCAGGGCCTTTACCAGCGCGTCCACGTCCGATGGCGGCACAAGCAAACCGTCTTCACCGTCGCGGATCAGCTCCGGAATCCCGGCGATGTGCGTCGCTACGCAGGGAATCTCCATGGCCATGGCTTCCATCAGCACCACGGGCAGGCCCTCGGCAAAGCTGGGAAGGCAGAACGCGTCAGCCGCCGCATAAAAGTCGCGAATGCGATCCTGGTTGATAGCGCCCTCAAATACTACGCGCTCACGCGCGGCGACGCGCTCTGCGTGCACCCACAGCGATGCTTCGTCGGGTCCGCTGCCCACCAACCGCACCCGTACGTGCCGGCCTTCCTGCGTGAGTCGCTCTACAGCATCGATCAAAATGTGTTGGCCCTTGGCCGGCGTCAGCCGTCCCACGCACAAAATCTCGAATTGCTCCGTCGCAGTGCGCTCAGGCCGCGGCGCGAAAATCTCCGGATCGACGCCCAGCGGCGACACCACGAATTTGCTCCAGTGCTCATAGGGCGACAGCTTCATCAGCTGGCTGCGCGCGAACGAGCTGATGCAGCAGAGAAAATCCGCGGTCCGAATCTTCTCGGCCAGCATCTGCCGGTCGGCGTCATAGAATTCATCCGGCCCGTGCACCGTGAGCGAGTAGCCGAAGCCAAAGACCGTGCGCACAAAGAGCCCTACGCTCGCCGCTTGCGAGGCCAGATGCACGTGCAGATGCCGCAGTCCCTGCCGCTTCATCCACTGGCCCACCATCAGTGCCTCAATGAAGTACATGAGGTTCAAGTAGAGCCGCCGCAGATCCAGCCCGGCCATACGGAACGCCAGCGCAACACCGCGCCAGTAGCCGCCGAAGTTTCCGAATACAGTTCGCAGCTTGGCTACGGTCGCCCCGGCGAGCCCATGCTGCTTTACGCAATAGGTGCGTTTGGCTTCGTCGGCCTCGGCCTCCGTGAGCCGGTCAACGGGTCTGTCAGGCCGATTGATCGATGCCGTCTCCACGCGAAATCCCAGTTCGCGTAGCGCCAGCACCTCACGCAACACGAACGTCATCGAGAACGTCGGGTAGGTGCTGATCAAATAAGCTAATGCACGCGTCGGCGGTGCGGCCGCCCGATCGGGATGGGTTATTTCAGGCATGCGGTCTTTGCGGTTCATTTTACGATGCTCACCACAGTCCTCCTTTTGGATTCGCTCTGACCACTGCTTCACGCCGGGCCGGCTGCGACGGGTGGCATCGTACGTTTACAATCACCGGGACGGAGTTCGGCAACTTTGACCATGGAATTTCACATTGCGCGCAAGGCTCGAGAGCGCTACGGATTCGCCGAGTCCCTATTCTCCTACAACGGAAATGTGATTCTGGCCAGTATTGGGGCGTGCCGCGTCTTCGCTCAACGCATGAACCAGGTGCGCGACGTAGAAAAGCATCCCGAGCAGGCCGTCCATGCGGGCCAGCTGTTCGCAATGGGGCTCATTGACGAAGCCAGCCACGTGCTCATGGCCCGCTATCGTCAGCAGCTCGATCCCGAGGTGATGACCGCCGCGCTCGATTGGTTCGGCGCCCAGGTGGGTGCTGACAATGTCGACAAAATGCTGCTCATGTTTGTCGAGCAGTTTCCCGGCCAGAGCGTGATGCGCGGCCAGGAAACGCCGGTGCAATGGCTTGCCGGCGAAACGGCTGGAATGCCGCATCGCGCCGCGGCACTCGAAGAGCTGCTGCTGCTCTGGTCGGCGAATCGCAATCAGGCATTCAAGCCATTTGAAGAACTTTTTGAAGATCGCAGCCTCGCGGAAAAGACGGTCTATCGCAAAGTCACGGCGCAACTGCCGGAGTATTTCGCCACGCGCCCGCTCATTCCGTTGCCCGACGCAAAAGCGGTGAGCCTGCTCGATCTTTTGCAGGCGCCCGCGGCCGGCTCGCCCGCCTCGCTCAGCGAGCAGCTTGACTTGATTCGGCGGCTTTGGAAGCCTCTGCTTGGCGATGCACTGGAGCGCTTCCTGCTCATGGCCGGCGAAATTCTTCGCGAAGAAGAGCTCGCCATCTGGATGCAGTTCAACCCGCCGGCTGCCCGCGCTCGCGAAGCTGCCGAGCGCCGCCGCAAAACCGGCCAGCAGCAATGGCCCTCCGATGTGAGCCATGCCGAAGTGCCTGTGTTCGGCGATCCGGCGCACGAATACGAAAAGTTCTCGCCCGACACTGCGTGGATGCCCGGTGCCGTGCTCATCGCCAAAAGCACCTACGTGTGGCTGGCGCAGTTGAGCCGCAAATACAGTCGCCACATCGGCCGCCTCGATGAGATCCCCGACGAAGACCTTGCGCAACTGGCGCATCGCGGCATCAATTCTCTCTGGCTGATCGGCGTCTGGGAGCGCAGCCGCGCCTCGCGCACCATCAAGCTCCTCTGCGGTAATCAGGATGCCGTCGCCTCGGCCTATTCGCTCTTCGACTATCGCATTGCCGACGATCTGGGTGGCGAAGCTGCGTACATCACGCTGCGCGATCGCGCCTACCATCACGGCATTCGTCTCGCCAGCGATATGGTGCCGAACCACATGGGCATCGATTCGCCCTGGGTGATTGAACATCCCGACTGGTTTATCTCTCGCCAGGATTCGCCGTATCCCTCTTACAGCTTCGAAGGGCCCGATCTTTCGCATGACGGCCGCGTGGAGCTCAAAATCGAGGATCACTATTACGATCAGTCCGATGCTGCGGTGGTATTTCGCCGCCGCGACAAAGCTACGGGCGAAACGCGCTACATCTATCACGGCAACGACGGCACCAGCTTCCCGTGGGACGATACCGCGCAGCTCGACTACCTGAACGCGGCAGTCCGCGAACAGGTGATTCAGACCATCCTGCATGTCGCGCGCCTGTTCCCCGTGATTCGCTTCGATGCCGCCATGACCCTCGCCAAACGGCATTTTCACCGGCTATGGTTTCCGGGGCCCGGCTCGAGCGGCGCAATTCCTTCCCGCGCGGAATACGGCATGACGCAGGCCGAATTCGATCGCTGTATGCCGCACGAGTTCTGGCGTGAGGTGGTCGACAGAGTTGCCGCCGAAGTTCCCGGCACATTGCTCCTCGCCGAGGCCTTCTGGCTCATGGAGGGATATTTCGTCCGCACCCTGGGCATGCATCGCGTCTACAATTCTGCCTTCATGATCATGATGAGGGACGAGGACAACGCCAAGTACCGGTCTGTCATTAAGAACACGCTCGAATTCGATCCCGACATCATGAAGCGCTATGTCAACTTCATGTCGAATCCAGATGAAAGAACGGCAATTGATCAGTTTGGCAAGGGCGACAAGTACTTCGGCGTTGCGGTCATGATGTCCACGCTGCCCGGCCTACCCATGTTCGGCCACGGCCAGATTGAGGGATTCACGGAAAAGTACGGCATGGAGTACCGCTGGCCGCGCTACCAGGAAGATCCCGATCACTGGCTTGTGGAGCGCCACGAGCGTGAGGTTGCGCCGTTGCTCAAGCGCCGCTGGCTCTTCGCCGAGAGCGCGCACTTCCTGCTCTATGACTTCTTCCATCCCAATGGTTCGGTGATCGAAGACGTGTTTGCGTATTCCAACCGCACCGGCGGCGAGCGCGCTCTTGTGGTCTATCACAATCGTTACGGCGACGCGCACGGGACCATAGACTTCTCGGCCGCCTACGCGGACAAGGGATCGGGCCAGCTTCGCCAGCGCCGCCTGCCCGACGGGCTCGGCCTGAGCGGCGATCGCGGCGCCGTGATTGCCTGGCGCGATTCGATCACGGATCTCAAGTATCTGCGCCGGGCAGGAGATTTATTGGATCGCGGCCTCACCCTCAGCCTTCACGCCTACCAGTGCCACGTCTTTCTCGATTGGCATGAGCTCCACCCTTCGGCCGAAAAACCGTGGGACCGTCTCGCCGATTGGCTCAATGGGCGCGGCGTCGCTTCGCTCGACGAGGAACTGGTCAATCTCGAACTGCAGCCCGTGCACGAGGCTCTGCGCTCGTTCCTCGACCCGGGCTTGGTGCGGCACTTTGCCGATATTGCCGACCATCCGCGCGCGGTCGGTGCGGAGCGAGCCAAAAAAATCGAGCGGCAGCGCATCGATTACCTGAAAGATGCGTGGGCGCGAGCTGAAACGCTTTTGCGCGCGGCCCAGTCTGCTTATGCGGTGCGTCTGCGGCATGCGGTTGAGCCTGCGCCCAGCGCGCGGCCGGCCGATCCGGCATTGCAGGCGCATGCGTTCAACAAATTGCTCCGCGCCGCGATGCACATGCCGGCTGTGGAAGCGCTTTTCGCGGCTCCGTGGACCGCTGCCGCGCGCCGCGTGTTGCCGAGTCCGAGTCCGCAACTCACGGCAACGGAGATGTGGGGCCCGGTGCTCGCCTGGTGCGTGCTGCAGTGGTTAGCCGAGTCGGTCGATGTTGGGAAAAACGGGGTCGCGCAACCCGAACGCACTGCGCTCGATCTCTTCGATCGCCTGCGCCTGCGCGAACCCTTTGGGCATGCTTTCACCGCGCTCGGCTTCCATGGTGAAGAAGCGTGGCGCGTTGCCGCGCGCATCAAGGTTCTGCTGTTGACTGACGCCAGCGAATCGCAGGAGGTTGCAGACGTTGCCGAGGTCGAATCAGCGGCTGCCCCTGGTCTCGCTCCTGACACTGCGGAAGCTAAGACGGCCTCTGCGTCTGCTCCGGGTCTCAATGCCGAAGCCGGAGAAGGGAAGACCGCTTCACCCGCTCCGCAACCTGAGGAAGATCAAGTGGCGCTGGCTCACGCTCTCTGGCTCGATCCCGACGTCCGCTGGCTTTGCGGTGTTCATGAGTCGGAGGGTCACTTCTACCTGATCCGCGAACAGTATGAAGAATTGTTGTGGTGGCTGCTCATGCCGGCGCTGCTGCGCCTCGCCGGTGAGGCCGCGCCCAGCCGCGCAGCGGTGGAGGAGTTGAGCAAGACCGTCGCGAACGCTCTCCACTCAGCCGAGGCGGCGGAGTATCGCATCAACACGTTGCTCGGTCCGCTTGCAGCCGCGGAGGTCGATGAAGCTGAAGAAAGCGCCGAGTCCCCCGCGCCGGATGCAGTTCTAAAACGTCCGGAGGAGAGAGCGTCGATAAGATGACGGATGAAGTTCTCACAGACCTCACTGTCGGCTCGATAATGGCGCTCGGGGGCGGCTTCATCGCGATCTTTCCTCACCGTTTTTTGCACCCATATAAAGGGAAGACCGTGTATCAGTCTGGCACTGCTACGACGTTTATGCGCATTTGCGGAGGCATTGTTTGCTTCGGCGGAGTCCAGTTTATTTCGAGGGGTCTTTGGACGCTCTGGAATGCTGGTCGCTGATGGTTTGAGCTAAGATTCTGCCTTGGAGAGCAATCTGTGCCTCAATCAGATCAAGAGAACTTTCAGTCCGCGCGCCGCGAACTCTTCTCCGCCGTCATCGGCGACGTGATGGACAAGATGGGACTGCTTCAGCAGTTCCTGCCGCCCGCCATCGTGCCTCTCGAGCGCTCCATGGTAATTTGCGGCCGCGCCATGACCGTTCTTGAAGCCGATGTCTTCGACGAATCCGTTACAGGCTCGCACAATCCGCTTTCGGCGCGTCCCTTCGGCCTGATGATGGACGCGCTCGACGACCTCAAGCTCGACGAAGTCTACATCTGCACCGGCGCTTCGCCGCGTTATGCGCTCTGGGGTGAGTTGATGAGCGTGCGTGCCGGAAAATGCGGCGCGGCCGGCGCTGTCGTCGATGGCTACTCGCGCGACACGCGCGGCGTCCTCGCTTTGGGATTTCCCACCTTCTCCCACGGCAGCTATGCGCAGGATCAGGGTCCGCGCGGCAAGGTCATCGACTTCCGCATTCCCATCCAGATCGGCCAGGCGCGCATCGTTCCCGGGGACATCGTCTTCGGCGATCTCGATGGAGTCTGCATCGTTCCCCGCGCCGCCGAGCAGGAGGTTTTCGCTCGCGCCTTCGAGAAAGCGCGCAAAGAGAAGACCGTCCGCAAGGCTCTAGAAGAAGGCATGCCCTCGAAGGCGGCGTTTGAGAAATACGGAATCCTTTAAGAACAGGGATCAGGGATCAGGGATCGGCAAACAGCAAACAGCGAACAGCTGAAACCTGACACCTGAAACCTGATCCCTGTAGAATCACTTTAGGGCTGCCGGACTTGGCCCTTTGGCGCTAACTATCGATGAGCGAACCGGAAACAGAGCTTAATCCCCAGGCACAGGCCGTTTCGCCGGCGTGGGAGAGAGTCGAACGCGCACGGCACCCCCAGCGCCCCTACCCCATGGAACTGATCGAGCGAATCTTCACGGATTTCAGCGAGATTCACGGGGATCGCGCCTTCGGCGACGACGAGGCTGTGGCCTGCGGCATGGCACGGCTGGGCGCCGAAGAGGTCATGGTCATCGGCAACCGCAAAGGCGGCAGCACCAAGGAGCGCGTACGGCGCAACTTCGGCATGCCGCATCCCGAGGGTTACCGCAAGGCGCTGCGCGTGATGAAAATCGCCGAGAAATTTGGCCGCCCCGTCATCAGCTTCATCGATCTGCCTGGCGCATATCCCGGCATGGGAGCCGAGGAGCGCGGCCAGGCCGAGGCCATCGCCCGCAACCTGCGAGAAATGGCCCGGCTGCGTGTGCCCACCATCTCCGTCATCAGCGGCGAAGGCGGATCGGGCGGGGCGTTGGCCCTAGCCGTCGCCGATCGCGTGCTGATTCTCGAAAACGCGCTCTACTTCGTCATCTCGCCGGAGGGTTGCGCGTCGATCATGTGGAATGACGCCAACAAGAAGGCCCTCGCCGCCGAGGCGCTGCGCGTTTCCGCACCCGAGGTCGTGGATTTGGGCTGCGTGGACGAAATCATCCCCGAGCCGCCGAATGGCATCCACACGGATCGCGAAGCAGGCTCTGGATTGCTCGGCTCAGTGCTAAAGAAGCATCTCCTCGAACTCCAGACGCTGCCTGTCGAAGCCCTGGTGGCCGAGCGGCAGAAAAAATTCCGCAATGTCGCACAGTTCTACACGCAAAGCTGATTTCCTGGCTGGAAAGTCCACACCATTGTTATGAAGTACACCCGAGCGATTAGCCGGAGGCAGGCATGACCGAACCCGTTCACACCGGCGGACGGCTGCGCGGCTACCTCGAGTTTCTGGCCGCGTTTCTTTACTACATTATTTTCGCTCGGCCGCTCGCCTTCCATGGCGCGCAAGGGCTTGCCGGCGAAGCCTGGTCTCCGCTTGTCGAGCAGGCCATGCTGGTCTTTCTCCTGCTCATCGGCTACGCCGCCATGGGCTTCTGGTTCGACCGGCAGGCGAACCCCATCATCGAGCAGGGACTGCCCCTGCGCTCCGGCTGGCCGCGCGAGGCCGGGCTGGGAATGGCAACCGGGTGGGCGATTGCCCTGGTCTGCGTTCTGCCTCTCACCGTGATCGGCGGCATCGCAATTTCGTTCTCTCCGCAGGCCTCATCGTGGGGCTGGCTTGTGGCCGACACCGCTTTTTTTGCGTTATTCGCTTTGGCTGAAGAGATTGCATTCCGCGGCTACGCCTTCCAGCGCTTTGAGCGCGCCGTCGGGCCCACCGGAGCGGCACTGGGCTTTGCCGCCATCTACGCCATTTTGCAGGCGCTCCTGCCGGGCGCAAGCCACTCCAGTTTTGCCGTCTCGCTCATGCTCGGGCTCGTTCTTTCGGCGTGTTATGTGCGCACCCGCGCCCTGTGGGTCAGCTGGGGCCTCAACTTCGCCTGGAAAGCCAGCCGCGCCTTGCTCATCGGTCTCGCCGTCAGCGGAGTCACCAGCCACTCGCCGGTGGTGCAGGGAGATCCCATGGGGCCGTTCTGGCTCACGGGCGGAGCGTTCGGTCTCGACGGCAGTTGGGTCACGTTCTTTGTGCTACTCGCAGCGCTGCCTGTGGTCTTCCGCCTCACGCGCGACCTTAACTACCGCTTCAACGCTCCCGTGATCGTGTCAGGTGGAATTCCCGTCGATCTCGATGCCATCTCGCGCGCGCAACACGAAGCCGCCATGGGGCCGGCCGCACCCGCAGCGCCGACCCTGGTCCAGATAGGAAACGCAGGGACCAAGGGACCAAGCGACCAAGGGACCGAGCAGGCAGCAGACAACGGACAGCAAGCAGCCGACGGCGAACCGCGAGTATCGAACCGTCCCAAGTAACAATTGAGATTTCGTATCCGGCTTTCTTGCTCCCTTGCTCCCTCGCTCCCTAGCTCTCTCGCTCCCTGTATTTGCCATTTCACCCCGAATGGCGCTAAGGTTTGGCTAGCAAGGCTGTCTGGTAGCGCAACAACCCATGGGAGGTCCCCATGAAGCCGCGTCTCCATTCCCCACGGGTCGGGCCCCATCGGATTGGCTCGACTGCAAAATCGACGATTGCTGAATCGAACGCGAACCATCAGGTAAACAGGGTTTTTGCGCGCGCCATCGGCATGGGTGCGCTGGCCGCGCTTCTTGGCGCCGCAACCGGTGCGTCCCAGGTCATTACGATCGATACCAACGGCAAAGGGAACATCGCTACCACCGGCCCGGTGGATCGGCGGTATGCGCAGATCGAACCTACCCACGTTGAACTCAGCAAAACTGAGCTCGATCCCAAAGCGCGCCTGGAGCTTATCCGTGCCCTCGAATCAGAGCAGGGCTTTGCGATGCGCCCAATTCCTCGCGGCCACAAGGGGCTTACCCTGGTGGCCAACGGCAAACTGGAGCCCGCGGGCGAGGGCTATCTGAACATGGTGACGAGCGAAGGACTCTCCGCGAAGCCGGGCGCCCGCGTGGTCATCACCGACATCAAAGTCGACCGCTCAAAAATCATCTTCGATCTTGACGGCGGACCCGACGCAAAGCATCGCTTTCTGCGCCACATACAAATCGGCGTCGGTGGAGATGCGGGCGATCCGAATTTTGACCCGACGCTTGCCGATCCCAATGGCGATCCCGCTGGCGGCCGGCTGACGCTCACCTTTGGCGATCATGTTCCCGAAGTTACACCTGCTCAGGTCAAGGCGCTGATCGCTCCGCTCATCTCCTTCGATGTGAAATCGCCCATCCAGGCGTTTACAGACACACTGCCGCCGGCCTTGAAAGATGCCATCCTTGGCCATAAGGTGCTGGTAGGGATGACCACCGATATGGTGCTCTTCGCCAAGGGCCAGCCCACTACCCGGACGCGCGAGATGGACGGACAGATGCCCTTCGAAGAATGGATCTACGGCACGTCGCCCGAGGAAGTCGACTTCGTCCGCGTCAACGGCAACCGCGTGATTCGCCTGGAAGTCGCCAGAGATGGCGAGCCGCTGCAGATTTTCACAAAAGATGTCGTCACGGCCATGATGACCACCGACAGCCAGTCGGCGGTCCTGGCGCAAGCCACGACGCGCACTGTTCATGAAGGTGACGCGGAGTCCGACCCTAACAAGCAGGCGCCGGCCGCTCCGCCCAGCCTGCGCAATCCCGGTGAAACTCTGCCCAATGACAAAGGCAACAATCCCTATGGCGACCCCAACGTGGGTGTGATGCGTCCTGTGCAGTTTCCCAAGCCACATACGGATCAGCAGCCTGGCACGAATCCCGATGAGCAGCCCAGTGCTCCTACCGCCGCCAGCCAGCCCTCGCAATCAACCTATCCGCAGCCAGCTGCGCAGGGAAGCACGCAATCTCCAGCGGCCAATGGCTCGCAACCGGAGTCCGCTCCGACGAAAGCCCCAGCCGCGCCGGCAGGCAGTCAGCAACTCCCGGCCAGCACCAGCCAGCTTGTTAACTCCGGCTCTACGGCACAGCCAAACTGAGCGACAGCCGCTTCACGCCGCCACGTATTAAACTAGGATCAGCGAGTCACGTTCGCTCCAGGCTAAATCTTGCGCCGGGGAGCGGGCCAGTACCGCGCCGTTGAAGCCGCGGGCAATTTCTTGCCCGTGCGTGCAGAGACACCTCAAGAAGGAGAACCACCCTACCCATGGCCAAAATTGCCAAAACAGGCGATCGCAAGAAAGTAATGGACACGACGAAGTCGACGGACTGTCCCAAGTGCCAAAAACCCACGCGCATCGTCAAGCGCGTCAAGGATCGTGAACGCGGCATCCCCGGCGGAGTCTATATCTCTTGCTCCGTGTGCGACTTCTACGAAAAGCTCTAAGCTTTGCTTGAGTTTTGATTCACAAGAAAAACCCGGCCTCGCGCCGGGCTTTTTCATCTCTCGCAATCAGAACACAATCGCTCCCGCCATCTCCTGCAGGATCGCTTCAGCCGCTTCGGCCGGGTCCGGCGCTTGCGTGATGGGCCTTCCCACCACCAGGTAACTTGCCCCCGCGGCGAGCGCGACGGCGGGCGTGGCCAGGCGCTTCTGGTCGGCCGCCTTGGCGCCCGCGGGCCGAATCCCCGGGACCACCAGCACGCCTTCCGCGCCTGTCAGCGCTCGCACCGCCTCTACTTCCTCAGCCGAGCAAACAAATCCACGGATTCCCGATTTCATGCACATCCTGGCCAGCAATTCCACCTGTTCCGCGGGCGAGCGCCTCACGCCGGTGGCTTTCAACTGTGCGGCGTCCATGCTGGTCAGCACGGTGACGGCCAGCAACTCGGGCGGGTTCGCCATTCCCTCCAGCGCAACGCGCGCAGCCTCGAGCATGGCCGGGCCTCCGCCCGCGTGAACATTTGCCATGCGCACGCCCAGCATGGCAGCCGAGCGCACCGCGCCGGCCACGGTGTTGGGAATGTCATGGAATTTGAGATCGAGAAATACCGAGTGACCGCGTCTCACGAGCATCTCTACCGCGGCAGGCCCGGCGGATGTGAACAGCTCCATTCCTACTTTGAACCATTGGCATTCGCCCTCGAGCCGCTTCACCAGTTCTTCAGCGGCCTTGGCGTTCTGGACATCGAGCGCCACAATCAGACGCTTGCGCGCTTCTTCCATCCGGTCAGGCTCTGCAAGGCGACCGGAAACAAATGTTGGGTTCAAGCGTTCGGGGATGGGCATACCTAAATGCTAACTGATTTTTTGCTGCAAAAGTTTGCCCCGAGATTTACGCGCGTTTAAAAGGAAAGTGATTCGCCAGAATGCAACGCGCCGTCGAGCCACGCGCATCAACCGGTACCATGGTACGAAGGAGCCGATCTTGAAGCCGGGAAAGTCAGCCGTGCGGAAGTGGGTCATTGCAATCCTGGGGTTCGTCGTATCGGTTCCGGTCGTGGCCGCGACCGCGCATACCAACCCCATGAACTACGACCCCCAGGTGCGCGCGGCGTACGAACGCTTCTACAACCTCGACTATCCCGGCGCGGTTGACCGCTTCCAGCAATTTCACAACGCACATCCGGGCGATCCGCAGGCAACGGCCTATCTGCTCAACGCGCTGATCTTTCAGGAGCTTTACCGTCAGGATCTCCTCGACACCACCTTTTACGCCAACGACGGTTTTCTCACCGGCCACCACGCCACCGACGAGGATCCCGCGAAGCGCGATCAGATCTTTGCCCTGGCCGATGAAGCTGTGCGCGAAGCCGATTGGCGAATCAACAAGAACCCCAACGACGTCGACGCTCTCTTTGCCCGCGCCTGGGTGCGCAGTTTGCGCTGTGCCTACGTGGCCATGGTGGAGCGCGCGTTCTCCACCGGTTTCCGCCTGGCCACGAAGGCCAGAGACGATGCGGCGCAGGCGTTGAAGATCGATCCCGATTACGTCGATGCGAAACTCATTACCGGCGTGTACGAATACGTGGTGGGCGCGCTGCCCTGGCCCTTCAAGCTCATGATCGGCTTTGCCGGCATCACCGGCTCCAAATCCACCGGGTTCGCGATGCTTGAAGATGCCGGCAAGCGCGGCGTCATCACCAGTGTCGAGTCGCGTACCGTCATTGCGCTCTTCCTGCGCCGTGAATCGCGGTACAAGGAAGCCATCCAGGTGGTGCGCGGCTTGAAAGGCGACTTTCCTCGCGATTTCCTGTTCTGCCTTGAAGAAGCCAATCTGCGCAAGGATGCGGGCGAGGGCATGGGCGCTGTGGATTCTTACCGGCAGCTTTTGGCCGACGCGGCGCGGCCGGGCTACTTTGCTTCATCCAGGCTTGAGTTGGCGTACTTCGGGTTGGGCGACGCCTTGCGCGGCCAGCGTCATGACGAC
>JBEKEP010000126.1:0-14756 GCA_050013775.1 Occallatibacter sp.
GAGTCCGACGCGTTGCGGTTGTAAGCGACGGTCGACGTTGCCTGATAATCGTTGAGCATCACCTTGCCCAGCAGGGTCGAGTTCGGTGTAGCGATCGTCTTCGAGATGGCGGCAAGGTCGGTCATCATGATCCCGCCAGCGAGCGAGACTCTCGAAGCGGGAATGGTGTTGACGTTGCTTCCCGTCTCTGCATACTCAGCAGTGAAAGAGGGCCGGCACTGGTATTGCAAATATCCGTTGGTGTACGAGGTATTGGGGCTCGGACAGAGCGTGGGATTCACCTGGCCCTGCCATCCGGGAGCCACTGGCTGCGGATCGTAAAGGGTGGCCACCCCAGCCGCCTCGGAGAAGTTGCCGCCGTTCATCAGCGCGTCGGGAACGGTTTCAGGAACGCTCGCATCCGTGCGCTGCGTAATGCGATCGAAGTCGGTGAAGAAGAACAGCTTCTTCTTGCCGGTCAGTATCCTGGGAATATAGACCGGTCCGCCAATGTTACCGCCGAATTCCTGGTTAATGTTCTTGGGGATCGTCGGCTGCACCAGCGCAGTGTTGAGGTAAGAGCGCGCATTCAGCGCGGCGTCCTGGTAATACCACCATCCGCCGCCATGGAAGTCGTGTCCGCCGCTCTTCGTGGTGACGCGGATGGAAGCGCCTCCAGCCTGGCCCTGCTCGGCGTTGAAGTCGTCCGTCGTGACCGTGACGGTTTCGACCGCGTCGGCCGGCGTGACGTAGGCGATGAGGTAAGGCAGCCATCCGTAATAGTCGATGGCGCCGTCGATGCGCGTGGTGTTGCCGTTGTACGAGTTGCCGTTCACGTTCACGGACAGGGCGCGCGAGGGGTTGCCGCCAATGGAGTTCTTTTCCTGTACTTGGGCGGCGCCGGGAATCAGCGTGTAGAGCTCTTCGTAATTGCGGCCCTTGGACGAGGTGATGGGCAGTTCCGAGATTTGTACCTGGTTGATATCGCTGTCCACTTCAGCCGTCTCGGTTTGCAACTCCGGAGGAGCCTCGTTGACCGTAACTTGCGTGGATACGCTTGCGGGCTGCAGGGACACGTCGATGCGCACCTGCTGGTTGACCTCGACAGAAACGTTCTTCTGGGTGTAGCCGCCGAAGTTTCCCATCCGCGCGATCGAAAGAGAGTACGTGCCGGGCAGCACGTCGAGGATGTTGTAGATGCCCTCACTATTCGATTTCTCGGTGCGGGATGCGCCCGTCGCCTGTTCGGTGATCGTGACTGGAATATTCGGAATCACGGCACCTGTCTTATCGGTGACCGTTCCCGTCAGCGATCCATATAAGACTTGTGCATGTGCGGCGGTGCTCGCAAGGAACATTGCCGAGAGCGCGACCACCATCACCAGAATTCTGATCGCGCACTGCTGGACTCGAAGCTCGCTCTTTGGCCTTCCTGACATAACTACCTCCAGAAAATGTTGTTGTCGCGAACAGCCTTGCCGGACCACACGTCCTGAGCAAAGCCACACTGGCTCCATCAACCAACATCAACAAGTCCACACCGTGATTCGATACACGACGGAGCAAGCCTTTGGTCAAGACAAAAAAACGATTTAACTACCAGAAAAACCGATTTATCTGGTCGGCCAGGCGAGCGTTCCGCCCTCCCAACCGCATGCTCCCATCGCAACCAGCATGTGTTTGTTGAAGTTACAACTTTCCAAAGGCCGAGTGAATCGCTTTACTAAATCTCGAATGAACCTATTTTCGCACCCCCGCGGGATCATTTCAGAGGACAAATCCATCGTGCCCCCCGGTTTGTCGGCCTGCATGCGCCCGGCTACCATTGCAATTCTTCGTGAGCCGAAGATGGCGCTCATTCCCACGCAGTTTTCACGTCGCCGACATCCAACCACGGCCTGCGGCCACTACACTTCTCTCTGGGAGTTCATCATCGACCCATGCGCGCTACCGTTCGAATTTTCGTCTTCGTCCTGGCTTCATTCCCGCTCTTCTCTCTGGCTGCGGCGCAATCTCCTGCCGCCCCGGCCGCAAGCGGCGACGCCGACCTGCAATTTGTCGTCGTACTCAGCCGCCACGGCGTCCGCTCGCCATTGACGAGCCAGGCCGATCTCGACAAATATTCGGCCGCGCCCTGGCCCAAATGGGAGGTCGCTCCGGGATCGCAGACCGCTCACGGCAACCAGCTCATCCGCATCTTCGGCGCATGGGACCGTACTCGCTGGTCCAGTGAAGGCCTGCTCTCGGCTGCCGGTTGCGGCGATGCCGCTCATGTCACCATCGTGGCCGACACCGACCAGCGCACGCGCGAAACCGGCAAAGCGCTCGCCGAAGGAATTTTCCCGGGCTGCGACGTTGCCGTCCACTCGCAGCCTGAAGGAACAGTCGATCCGCTCTTCCGCTCTCCGGCTGCCGCAGGGTCCCATCGCGATCCCGCACTTGCCGTAGCAGCCGTTGAAGGACGCATCGGCGGCGATCCCAAAGAACTCACCGAAGTCTACCGGCCACAGTTGACGGTGCTCGATCGCGTGCTGGCTGGCTGCGGCAAACTTCCCGTGAATCCGCAACGGACTTCAATCTTCGACGCTCCCGCAACTCTAAAACCCGGCAGCAGCGACGCACCGGTCTTCTCGCACACCCCGCTCGCCATGGGCTCCACTTTCGCCGAGAATCTGCTGCTCGAGTACACGCAGGGAATGAGCGGCCCCGGCTGGGGCTGCCTGGATGGCGCCACGCTGCGCTACCTGATGCAGCTCGACACAGCGGCCTGGGAATACAGCTCGCGCACGCCCACAATTTCACGCATGAACGCGGCCAATCTCCTCGACCACATTGAGAAAACCATGGAACAGGGCGCATCGGGCCAGGCCGTAGCGGGCGCGGTAGGCGAGCCGGGCGACAAGCTCGTCATTCTGGTTGGCCACGACTCCAACATTTCTGCCGTGGCCGGCGCACTGCGCATCGACTGGGTCCTGGACGGCCGCGTGGACGATACGCCTCCCGGCGGCGCATTGCTCTTCGAGCTCTGGCGTCCGCGCGATGGCGGCAAACCTTTTGTGCGCCTCGAGTACATTGCGCAAACTCTGGAGCAGATGCGCAACTCGGATGCGCTGACCCCTACCAATCCCCCCGACGTGGCGCCCATCTTCGTTCCCGGCTGCAGCCGTCAGGACCTTACCTGCACCTGGGAGGGATTCTCTGCTGCTGCGCGCGCTTCCATCGATCCTACCTACGTCGACGCAAAGCCTTGATCGCGCGCGGCGGCCGTTTTTGTTGCGCCTGTTTTCCGGCCGCTGCCATACATCGTTCCGGTTCCGGTCGGCGCCCCGGGCGCTATGATCTTCATGCACGGTTTTTTGAGCCCCAACCCACCATCCAAATTCGAGGATTACGCATGAAAGCCGTTTTGAAACTTGCAGTATTGGGATTGTTTTTGCCGGCCGTGGCCATCCCGCTCGCCGCGCAACAGGATTACTTCAGCAACTGGCCCGCGGGGCGCTCTCCGCAGGAGGTGGGCAAGGCGCTGTCCGAGCACTTCGTCACCAGCCCGCACCAGCACAACCCGGGCACCATCTTCTACGGCGAAGTCGGCACCTGGTATGGCGCGCTCAACTTCGCCGAGCTCACGCATGACACCGATCTGCGCGACCGGCTGATCAAGAAATTCGATCCCCTGATGCCCGGCGGCGCGGAAGGCGCGCTGGTCCCCAAGCGCGATCACGTCGACGACTCCATCTTCGGCACCGTGCCCCTGGAAATCTACATCCAGACCAAGGACAAGAAGTATCTCGACTACGGGCTCTCCTACGCGGACCGGCAATGGGTCGATCCCACGCCCGACGGCCTGTCACACGAGACGCGCTTCTGGATCGACGACATGTACATGCTGACGATCCTGCAGTTGCAGGCCTATCGCGCCACCGGCGACAAGAAATATCTCGATCGCGACGCCCGCGAGATGGTCGCCTATCTCGACAAATTGCAGCAGCCCAACGGCCTCTTCTACCACGCGCCCGATGTGCCGTTCTTTTGGGGCCGCGGCGATGGATGGGTGGCCGCCGGCATGGCGGAAATGCTGCGCGACCTTCCCGCCGATCATCCGCAACGCGCGCGCATCATGGCCGGCTACAAGATGATGATGGCCGCACTGCTCAAGTACCAGGGAGCAGACGGCATGTGGCGCCAGTTGATCGATCACGATGAAGCGTGGGAAGAATCTTCGAGCTCCGGCATGTTCACTTTTGCGCTCATTACCGGCGTCAAGAATGGCTGGCTCGACGCGGCCACCTACGGCCCCGCCGCGCGCAAGGGCTGGATCGCGGTCACCGGCTTCATCGACCAGAACAACGACGTGACCAACATCTGCGCAGGCACGAACAAGACCAACAGTCTCGACTTTTATCTCGAGCGCCCGCGCAGAACCGGCGACTTCCACGGCCAGGAACCGATTCTGTGGGTGGCTTCAGAGCTGCTCCGGTAGCGAGTCGGCAACGCAATGCGGTTTCCCAGGTCTCAAAAGCGAGGCATCCACCCCGAGACCTGGGGCACCCGCGTAGCGCCGGCCTCAAGACCCGCACCCATGAGAGAGCGATTACGAAATGACATGGTCAGAGCACTAGCGCATCGCGATGCGCCAGGCAGATACCGGGTATGGGATATTCTGTCTGGGTTTTTTGGGAAGATAGAGGATCAGAATTTTTGCACCGATTTCCTGTTGAGTCCGAAAACTTCCACGGCCTTGCACCAAAATACCGTCCTGGGTACGGAAATCATACTTCAAATTGATGAAGCTTCCGTATTTTCCGCTAACAGAGCAATTCGTTACCACTCCGATTGTGGCCAAGCCTCCGGCAGCCAGCCTTCTCTCGAATTGCATTTGCGGCGGGATAAACAAAATGCAACCAAGCCCGGCGACGAAAGCGAGAACGAAATACGGGTCCAACTCTAAAATGATGGACCACTCCCAATCGACTGGGTGATTCGCCGCAGGATTTCCAGGCAGATACCGAATCGGCAGGCTGCTGGTCAATCTGATACTGCGATAATTCTCCAACGGTACGATAGCTTCCCCCGAATATGTCTTACCATCCACAACGAACGTGTAATCGACATATTCTTTGAGTCCGTGACGCGGATTGCGCAGCTCCTCGATTTTCCCCACGGTTTCATTGCTGGCGCTCCGCAAGGCAGTCCGAATCTGATACTGCCGCGCTGCCTCAGTGCCAACAGAGCAGGCGTAAACAGCTGCGATTCCAAATAGGCCCGCCGCCACGACAACCAGCGTGATGCCATTCCCCGTGAGCCTTATTCTTCGCGGCGGTGTCCCTACAACTTCGGGGGAAATTGCCGGCTCCTCGGCTCGGCTGGATTTGGATTCCATTGTCGTACCGATCCTTCTTTCCTGGGCTTTTCGAAATTAGCCCCCGTGCTCTCGTTCCCTTGGTCCCTGCCTCAATCCAGCCTCGTCAAATACGCATTGCCTTCCACCGGCTGCAGCTGCCGCGCAATGGACTCAGCCATCGAGCGGTCGTCGCCTTGCGGACGGATGCGCACCCAGAAGCTGTTCTCGCCGGGAAACTCGATGACATTCGAGCCCGGATACTGCTCGAGCAGTTGCTGCTTCAGATCGAGGGCGTCGCTCTCATTGTGGAAGGCACCGATTTGCACGCACCAGCGCCCGCCGGTATTGATCGGCTTCGGCGTTTGATACACGTCCATCCGCACTTCGACGAGGCCGGCGCGGTAAACGCCCACCGCCTTAGCCGAAGCAATCGTGAGATCGATCATGCGATCGCCCACAAACGGGCCGCGGTCGCTGATGTGCATGGCGCTGGTTTGGCCTGTTTTCAAATTGGTGACCACAATCAGCGAGCCCATGGGCAGCGTGCGCTGCGCCGCCGTTAGTGAGTTGTCGTCAAATACCTGTCCGTTCGCGGCTTTGCGGCCCTTGTAGGGCGCGGTGTACCACGTGGCGTAGCCCACCTCGCTCAGGATGGGCTGGTGCGTTGCCACAAATTGCAGATCCTCGTCGCTCACGCCCCCCGGCGGCAGCGACGTGATGGGAATCGATGCGCTCGGAGGGGCCGAACCCGGTGCGTGCGTCGGATGCACCTGAGGCGGCAGCGCCTGCGGCGGTGTATTCTGCGCCGTGTTTTTGTGGTGGCAGCCCGTCAAGAACAACACCGGGGCCAGCGATACCAGGCCCAGCGCCGCCCATCCCGCTGGGCCGCGGCGTCGATTCACAACAGGCATGGGGTTCTTCAACTGCGCGACTCTCCGGAAGGGTTGCGTGGAGGGTCTCCCGGTGGGTTGCCGCGTCCACCCGCAGCCGCGCCGCTGCGCTGTTCAAATCGGTCGGCCAGAGTGCGCAGTGTATCGGCGGCCGTACGCATGGCCGAAATCGACTCGCGCCGCACCTGCGGAATCACCGCGTCATTCACATACATAGCGGCGTGGCGCAGCTCCATCTCGATCAGTTCGATCGCCTCATCGATGCGTTGCCCGATGCTCGGGCCGCCCCCGTTTGGCGCGTTGTTGGTGCTCATGGCAGCCTCTCTTCGCCGTTCGCTCGTAATATCTAACCTGTCCAAAGTCTGCTTCACAGCCCGGATTGAGTCAATGCCTCGGAAAAGGAGCGCGAACCGTAAAAATTACTATTGACGCATTCAAGTCCATTCCGCATGATTGCCTAGAGTCCCCATTCACCCGCTGCCAGGGGAAGCGTCAACAAACCCCATGCGGCGAACCTTGCGGCTGCGGCGCTCGTGATTTGCCGCTTTCCTCTTTTGCCGCCGTCCGGCGTCTGGATTTTCCGGGTCCATGCTCCGGCTGTTCCATATGCGCCCTCACTCGTTCGAATCTTCAGGCAGCGGGCTGTTCTTCTCTCATCAAGCGGATCGAAGTAAGTTCAGTCAGCGAGGTTCCGAATCCTTTGAAAGACCATGCGTTGCACATAAGAATTGGATGCGGTTCGCGGGCATACCGCAGACTGGGCCGCAGTGAAATTTTGCTCGGCGCCATTCTTGCTTTTGCGCTGGTCCGGGGCGCGGACACCTTCGCAGCCGCGCAAACTGCCCCGGCTCCGACTCCTTCCGCCGAACAAGCGCAGCCCGGCGCCTTGGCTCCCGAGTCAAGCTCGAAAACGAAAAAGCCCGCAAAGCCGCTCGACCCGTGCAATATCAAGAACTCCGGCGCGTCCATGGTCGCTACCGGCGGATTACGCGAGGTCTCCGTGCTCGGCGTGGGAGAGACTGAACGCACCGCAGGCAGTTCCGCGGTAGAGTCCAAGGTCTGCAGCCGTTTCAGGGCCATCAACTGGTACGACCGCTTCGTCACCGGCCCCGACGTGATGCGCTTTTCGCCGGAGCAGAAGTTTCGCCTGGCCGTGACCAACATCATCAATCCCTTCAACCTCGGCACCATTGCGGGCAACGCCGCTATCTCCGTGGCTTGGAACTCGCACTCGCCCTATGGTCCGGGCCTAGATGGCTGGGCCAAGTTGTCCGGCACCAACCTGACCCAGGACATGACGGACCAGTTCTTCGGCACCTTCCTCATTCCCTCCATCACCCACACCGACCCGCACTATCACCGCCGGCCCGACCTCAGCATCCCGCGCCGCATTCTCCACTGCGTCGACCAGATCGTCTGGCAGCGCGACGACAATGGCGGCCACACCCTCAACTACTCTCAAATCGTCGCGCCCGTCTTCGACATCGGCATCTCGAATCTCTATGTGCCCGGCCTGCAGACGCGCTTCAGCGCCGATGCCGAGCGTTATGGCATCGGCCTCGCCACGGCGCCCATCGACAACTTCATTACGGAATTCCTGCCCTCGATTGCCAGTCACATCCACACCCACGCTGTTTTCGTGCAGCGCGTCATCAACCACGTGGCCGTGAATCCGCCGTAATCGTCGCGCACCGCTCTAGAAAACTGGTTCCATCGCGGCACTACCTCTCTGGGAAGCAACCTTTGCTCCCGATTTGCGTCCTAAAAGTTAGAGCACACGGGATTCTTGTGCCTTTCTGCTGTCGATAACCGGTCGATCCTCCCGGCTCTGGGTTTCGCGGGATTGGGTTTCCAGGCTCCGGGTCGCATTACCTTGTGAATTCCATGAAAAAGATCCAGCGCTTCGCAAGCCGAGGCTTACTTCACATCGGTACCGAAGACCACAAACGTTCCTTGCGCAGAGGGCGCCCGCGCCTCTTGCCTCTCTCTTTGTTCGGTCTAGCGCTTTCCCTGTTCGCAAGTCGCTTCACCGCCGCACAAGTAGCCGATTCCTCCGCGCCGCTCGCCACTCCTACGCAGGCGACGCCGCAATCTGCGCCACAAGCCCCTTCCCCACGGAATGCAACTCCGGCTCTTCGCCAGCTCGCCGAGGCCTGCCAGCTGAAGAACACCGGCGCCACTATGATCGCCACCGCCTCCATGCGCGCCCTGGCGATCTCCGGAATGACCGCCGATCCCAGCGCGGGTGCAACCGCCGTCGAAACCAAAGTCTGCGTCCCGTATCTGCCGATGATCAACTGGTACGAACGGTTCGTGACGGGGCCTGACGTCAAGCCGCTCACGGTCGAAGAAAAGGGCCGTCTGGCAGTACACAACCTCCTCGACCCCTTCAACCTCCTGACGATCGGCGGTGAAGCCGGCATCTCCGTCGCCGCCAACTCGCACTCGGCTTACGGCCCTGGCTTTCCCGGCTGGGGCCGTTACGTCGGTGTCAGCTTTACCCAGGACATGACCGGCGAGTTCGTCGGCACCTTTCTCATTCCGTCCCTTGTCCACCAGGATCCTCACTACCACCGCATGCCCAACGCCACCATTCCGCGCCGCATCTTCCACTGCGTTGCGCAAATCGCCTGGACGCAGGGCGACAACGGCCGCGGCATGATCAACTACGCCGATCTTGCCGGCTTCGCCATCGACGACGCCCTCGGCAATCTCTATGTCCCCGGCCAGCAAACCCGGCTAAGCGCCAGCACAGAGCGCTACGCCATCGGCCTGGCCACCGCGCCTGTCGATAATTTTGTCACCGAGTTCCTGCCTGACGTGGCCCGCCACTTCCACATCCAGGTCGTCATCATCCAGCGCGTCATCAACCAGGTGGCTAGGACCGACAATACGGCGCAGTGACAGCGGGGGCGGCTAATGGAGCTGGTTTGGCCCCCGCCGCGGCAGTTCATAGTTGCCTTTCGGCTGCCTTATCGTGGTAAATTCACATCACAAGTCCCCTTCCCCCATCCATGTAGGTTTCATCAACTGCAACGGAGGTGATTGCCGAAAATGAAAAGCATTCACAGGTCCTTCTCTATGAGTGCCCTTTACATGGCTTTTGCATGCATGCTGCTGGGCGTGATGAGCAACCAGACCGCCAGGGCGCAGGCCGCGCCCGCACCGATCGGCAACTGGGCCAACCAGACAGAAGGTCTGGTGGTTGAGCAGAACGGAACCTGCGGTTTCTATCTCAACGGCCAGATCCGCTTCTCCGGAACCTGCAAGTGGGAGACCCCCTCGGCCAAGGGCGGGATTCTAGACCTGCAATACCCCATGCCTCTCACGCCCGGCCACGTTCGCTGGAGCGTTATCTACGTAAATCAGACAACTATTACCTTGGATGGAGATGTGTTTTATAAGAAGGGGAATTAAGGCGCGGACAAAAGGCTGAGATTCGGAATCTCCGTCGACAACCTCATCACCGAGTTCCTGCCCAACGTGGCCCGCCGCTTCCACATCCAGGTAGTCATCATCCAGCGTGTCACCAACCAGGTGGCGAGGGCGGATAACACGGCGCAGTAACCGCGGGGCAGCTAATGGAGCTGGTTTGGCCCCCATCGCGACGGCTCGAGGTTGTCATTCGGCTGCCTTGTCGTGGTAGATTCGCATCACCAGTCCCCGGCCCCACCCATATAGGTTTCATCAACCGCAACGGAGGTTATTCGGGAAAATGAAAAGCGTTCACAGGTCTTTTTCTTTGAGTGCACTTGGTCTGGCTTTTGCTTGCATGCTGGGCGTGATGAGCAACCAGACCGCCAAGGCGCAGGCCCAGCCCGCGCCGATCGGCTATTGGAACAATCAAGGCAAGACCAATAGCCTGGTGCTGGAACAGAACGGCACCTGTGGCTTCCTCGTCAACGGGAGAGCCAAGTGGTCCGGCACCTGCAAATGGGAGACCCCCTCGGCCAAAGGCGGGATTCTGGACCTGCAATACCCGATGCCTCTCGCGCCCGGGCACATTCGCTGGAGCGTTATCTATGTGAACAAGACCACCATCACGCTCGATGGCGAAGCGTTCTACAAGCAGGGAAATTAGGGTGCAGCAGGGAATTCGGACCCTCACCCCACGAACGAGGACCCGCCCATGGCGACGGCAAGGCGAGCTTCTTCTTGAACTGTAACGGCTCTTGCTTAGGACAACATCATGGCAGCAACGCAACTCGACAAACTCACTGCTCAAGTGGGATTCATTGGCCTTGGACTCATGGGAAGCCGGCTCGCGCGGCGCTTAGATTCGTTTGGATGGCATGTTCGCGCATGGAACCGCACTCCAAAGCCTGCAGACGAGCTAAATGAATGGGGCGTAGGCATTGCACCGTCCATTGCGGAACTCGTGGCTGGTGCGGATGTGGTTCTCTCTTCGTTGGCCAACGATGCAGCGGTTCGGTCCGTCTACCTCGACGAGAATGGGGTCTTTTCTGCGGCAAAGCCGGGAACCGTGATTCTCGAGATGAGCACGATCTCTCCGGTACTATCGCGCGAACTGCATCAGGAGGCCTGCACAAGAGACGTTAAATTTCTCGATGTGGCCATTTCCGGATCGACGCCGGCAGTGGAAGCCGGGACGATCACGCTGCTTGCGGGCGGTGACAAAGTTACCTTTGAGCAATGTGTCCCTGTTTTCGAGTCAATTGCCAGACAGTGGTTTTTGATTGGATCCGGGTCTTCGGGCGTAAAAATGAAACTGGTCGTCAACCTTCTCCTCGGCCTCGACATGGAGGCGATCGCAGAAGCCGTCTCACTCGGAGAGCATCTTCAGATCGATCGCGATGTTCTGCTTGAGGTCCTTTCCAAAACGGCGGTTGTTGCTCCAGCGATGGGGGGAAAGTTCAGGAAAATCAAGGATGGCGATTACTCTCCGGAATTTCCGCTGCGGCTGATGAGCAAAGACATGGATCTGGTGATGGACGCCGCGACCGCGTCTGGCGCCGATTTGCCTGCGGCCTCGGTAGCCCAGACCGTACTTGCTTGCAATGTTCCCGCCAGTGGCAACCTGGACCTGGCCGCCATAACCCCGTACGTTGTCGGTCGAGGGAAGAGGGCCGAGGGCTAGCGTGTATCAGGGAACCTCAACATCTAAAACAAACCACGGAGAGAAATCACGAAACATCGTACCCCTGGGCAGCTCATTGACCGTCTTTGGGGAACGTCTCTTCCGCCCCCAGGTTTCCCACCCACAAACCCTTTTACGGCAACGACGGCGTATTCGAGCGGTAGCAGGTGTTCTGTTGTCCAATGTCCAATTGAATCGGTGCGGGTGACGTGCCGATATATTTCACCCTCATTTGTGGGAGGGAAGATGAGCAGCTTGAAATACCTGGGGTGCGCCACCCGGCTCTAACTTCCGTCTGATCTGCTATTTGCCTCAAACGACGACGTGCGTATCCGCCTCCCGCTCATCGCCCTCAAATCCCCATCCAGCCCCTCATATCCCCGTTCGCTGCAAGCACCTTGGGCTTGCCGCCGAACCGCATTACCCTCGTAATGACCTATCAGCCTCGGCAGTCCCTCATCCGGAAACCACGAGGCTTTGAACCCTAAGTAATAAGCCGGGCTAGTCTTAACCGCCGGTGGTTCTATTCAGACCATTTTCAAAACGAGGGAGACCGCATTCATGTCCAAAGCCGTCAAGTACGCTGAGAAGGCCACCGTTTACGCCGCAAAGGCAGCCTGGGTTGTCTTTGAGCGCATAAATCGCATCAGCCCCAACGCCTCGTTCACCCCCAAGTGGTCCGATAAGCCTCTGCAAAAGAGCTGGCAGAAGGAAAAGCCGCCTCTTGGCTGGCCGCGCACCACGGACTCGCTTTGTCCCAAGTGCGTCCCCGAGATCCGTAAGCAGATTCTCGACGGCAAGCTGCCCCACGAAGTCCTGCTCAACGAGAAGGTGGGCGAAATCAAGGCCCAGATCATCGAGCGCGACGGCAAAATCCTGATGGTCAAGGACTGCCCCAAGCACGGCCACTTTGAAGACGTGATGTCCATCGACCCCGTCTTCTTCAAGCATCTTGAAGAGAGCTTCCCCGGCCGCGACATCCGCGCACACGGCGATGGCGACAAGAAGCTGCACAATCACGGCACTTCGACCGTCACCCACGGCCGCGGCTCGGTACTCACCATCGACCTCACCAACCGCTGCAACATGATGTGCGATCCCTGCTTCATGGACGCCAATCAGGTCGGCTTCGTCCACGAGCTTACCTGGGACGAAATCAAGACCATGCTCGACAACGCCATCACCATGAAGCCCAAGCGGCAGATGAGCGTGCAGTTCTCCGGTGGCGAGCCTACTCTTTCGCCCTACTTCCTTGACGCTGTCGCCTACTCGCGCAAGGTTGGCTTCAACTCCGTGCAGGCCGCATCGAACGGCATTGAATTCGCCAAGTCGAAGGAACTTTGCCGCGCAGCTGCCGAAGCGGGTCTCCGTTACGTCTATCTCCAATTCGACGGCATCGGGAACGCCGCCAACTCGCACCGCAAGGTTGGCAACCTCTTCGACGTCAAGCTGCAGGCCATCAACAATCTGCACGAAGCCGGCGTTGAGATCGTGCCCGTCACCACCATCGTCAACGGCATCAACAACGAGCAGGTGGGCCGCATCATCGAGTTCGCGCTCGACAACCCCAAGAAGATCAGCTTCCTCAGCTTCCAGCCGGTCAGCTTCACGGGCCGCGACGAAGACATCACCGAGGAGCGCCGCGTGGCGCAGCGCTACACCCTCTCGCACATGGCGCACGACGTCAAGTCGCAGGTGGGCATCGGCGAGCCGGCGCGCGATTGGTTCCCAATTTCCTTCATGAGCACCTTCTCTGACTGGGCCGACCTCGTGCACGGGCCCACCGCCGAGTGGGGCCAGCTCTCCTGCGGATGCCATCCCAACTGCGGCATCGGTATGGCTGTGATGATCGACAAGGAAACCAAGGAGTCCGCTCCCGTCACCGCCTTCCTCGACATGGGTCAGGTGGCCAAGGATCTGGCCAAGGTCAACGATGCCGCTCGCGGCAAGTGGCTCTCGGTCATCGGCCTCGGCCTCTCGCTCATGCGTAACTACGATCCCTTCCAGGCGCCCACCCACTTCAAGATCACCGACATGCTCAAGAAGATGGACAAGACCTTCAATGCCACCGGCAAGAACTACGGCAGCGTCAAGGGCGACCGCACCATCGAGGACATCAAGATTCGCCGCCAGGATCGCTGGAACTTCCTCTTCATCGCCGGCATGTGGTTCCAGGATCTGTTCAACTACGACTTCCGCCGCACCGAGCAGTGCATCATCCCCTACGCCACGCAGGAAGGCGAGATCAGCTTCTGCGCATACAACACCGGCGTGGGCTGGCGCAACATCATCGAGAAGATGCACATGACGGCCACGCTGACCAAGTGGTACGAAGAGCACGGCCGCCACGAGATCTTCGCCGGCGGCAAAAAGGTGGGCATGACCCAGGTAGGCCACGAGCTGGTGCTCAACATGGAGCACGTGAACGCCGAGGCCAACCACACGCTGGACAATCTCGGCATCGCCAAGAACGCCCGCGAAGAGAAGATCCGCGCGCGCGACGAGAAGGTCAAGACTGAAGCCGAGAACGCCCGCATGGCCAAGCTCTATCGCGAACATGTGCTGGGCGAGAAGCCGGTCGAGGGATTGGTTTCGCTCGGCGACATCCGCCCCGCGTCGAACAACGCAACTTCGCCCATCAACCGGCGTCAGGAGAGCGAATTGGTCTCCGGCGACTAAAGTCCCTCCCTTGACTGTCACAAAAAGCGGGCCGCTCAGTTCAACTGAGCGGCCCGCTTTATTTGCAGCACGATCCACGCAATGGAGCGTTACCGCTCCCAGAAGTGCGGCGGCTCGATGCCCAGGGCGCGCAGGTAGACATAGCCCTGCCCGCGATGATGGATCTCGTTGTCGATCGCGTATTGAATCATCGCGACTCCCGGCATTGTCCACTGGCCGAAAGCGGTGTCGACTTCGGCGAAGCGGTGCGGCGGAATGGTGGGGAACTTCGCGTCGAGCTCTTTTGTCTGCTGATCCCACAGCGCAAGAATCTCGGCCTTCGAGACAGGCTTGGGACCGTCACCGTACTTAACCCACTTGCCGGTGGCCACGCCCTCGACGATGGGCACGGCCATGCCAATAAACTCCGTGGCCATGGCAGCGAAGGGCCGCATTTCACCGAGCGAAAAGTTGAAGAGGTCGTCTTCAGGGAAAGCCTCGATGGTCCTGCGGGTCAGCGCGCGGTGGCCCTGCCAGTTCTTGAGCAGATCCTCGGCGGAGATCACGCTCACAGTTGCTGTCGCGGTTGTCATATCAAACCTCCATGTGGCCCTTCAGGGCTCACCATTGAAAGTAGCCGCAATTCCCGACAGAATCTGTCGTAAATTGAATAGAGGATAAAAATTCACATGTATGACCCGATCATGCGCGTGCTGACTGTGCTGGAGGTGCTGCAGGCGCGCGACCATGTGACCGGAGCGGAGCTGGCGGAGCGGCTTGAAGTGGACCT
>JBEKEP010000127.1:0-13349 GCA_050013775.1 Occallatibacter sp.
GAGTCGCATCTGATTCCGCTGGTTCTCGACGTCGCTCTCGGCCGGCGCGCCTCGATTCGCATGTATGGCGACGATTATCCGACTCCTGATGGAACCTGCGTTCGCGACTACATTCACGTTGCGGATCTGGCCGACGCGCACCTGCTGGCGCTCGGCGCGCTCGCAGCCGGAGACGGCCCGAAGGCGCCTCTCATCTACAACCTTGGTAATGGTCAGGGTTTCAGCGTGCGAGACGTTTTGGAGTCGGCGCGGCGCGTTACAGGACACCCTATTCCGGCGGAGATTCATCCGCGGCGGCCGGGCGATCCGGCAGTGCTGGTGGCGAGCTCCGCGAAAGCCATGCGCGAGCTGGGATGGAAACCGCGTTACACGCAACTTGACGACATCCTACGCACCGCGTGGATCTGGCATCAGAAACGCTACAACGCATAGAAGCAGAATCACTCAGGAACAAGGCATGCAGCGCATTTACTTAATCTCGACGGGTGGAACCATCGAGAAGGTGTACTCCGAGCAGAGCGGCGTGGTGGAGAATCGCGCGGCCAAGCTGGAGCGCTATCTGCGCATGCTCCGCTTGCCTGACGCGGAGATCCACACGTTCCACCTGATGAACAAAGACAGCCTGGAGATGACGAATGCAGATCGCGCCGAGGTCAGGGATCGCGTAGCAGGGCTTATTGCGGAAGGTGCGCCGATCGTGATCTCGCATGGCACCGACACAATGGTCGAGACGGGCCTGTTCCTCGAGAATTCCCTTCCCGATCTCAAGGTTCCCATTGTCCTAACCGGAGCCATGACGCCGCTGGGGTTCGAAGGCAGCGACGGCCTGCAGAACCTGACAGAAAGCCTGCTCGCCGCGCGGCTGCTCACACCCGGCGTGTATATCGTGATGCACGGACAGGTTTTCCCCGTGGGCCGTGTGCGCAAAGATAAGTACAAGGCCACGTTTGTGTGGACCTAAACGATTGGAATCAGGCTCGGTTGGGCCGCTAGCCATTTTGCAACCGCGCGGGCCTGACGGCCATCGAATAGACGGATAGAGCAAAAGCATCGACTTGTGAGGTTCTTCCCCGATGAGCTCCGAAAAAACCAGAGGCTTCTTCAGGGCGTTTCTGGATTTCTTCGTTTTGTTTAGCGGCGTTTCGACGGCATCGAATCTGGCGCGCACGCAGGGTCGCCCACTGTTGACGCGCGGACTGTTCCTTTTCCGGTCCCGCAAGGATGCGCCCGTGGCTCAGCCTGCCGATCGCAATTGAGTTGTTAGAATTTGAAGTATGCCGATATCGCGCGAGCAAGCCCTGGACTACTTCCACTCTCCCGACCTGATCGGTCTGGGGTTTGAGGCGGATGCCGTGCGCCGGCGTTTGCACCCCGAGGGCGTGGTCACCTACATCATCGACCGCAACATCAACTACACCAACTTCTGCACCGAGTACTGCACCTTCTGCGCGTTTTTCCGCCCGCTGCCCCGGGCCGGCAAGCCCGACCCGCGCGCGGACGAGGGCTACATCCTCGACTTCGAGACGATTTACGACAAAATCGCGGAGACGCTGGAGATGGGCGGCACCGGCGTACTGATGCAGGGCGGCATTCATCCCGATCTCAAGATCGACTGGTTCGAGCGCCTGTTCACGGGCATCAAGCAGCGCTTTCCGCAGATCTGGCTGCATTGTTTATCAGCATCGGAAGTGCTGGCTATCGCCGAGTATTCCAACCTGGACCTGCGCACTACCATTGCGCGCCTGCGCGACGCGGGACTAGACTCGATCCCCGGCGGCGGCGCGGAGATTCTCGACGACGAGGTCCGGCATCGCATCGCGCGCCTGAAGTGTGATACCGAAGACTGGGTGAGCGTGCACCGGACTGCTCATCAATTAGGCATGCGCACCACTGCAACCATGATGTTCGGCGTGGGCGAGAGTTTCGAGCAGCGCGTTAACCATTTCGATGTGGTGCGCCGCCTACAGGAAGAGACCGGCGGATTCACCGCTTTCATCCCCTGGAGCTTCCAGCCCAAGAACACCGCATTGGGCGGGCGCGGCTGGGATGAAGCGACGAGCGTCGAATATCTGAAGGTTCTCGCCATCTCCCGGCTTTATCTCGACAATATTGAGAACGTGCAGGCCAGTTGGGTGACGCAGGGATTGAAAGTGCTGGAAGTGGGCCTCCACTTCGGCGGCAACGACGTGGGCAGCGTGATGCTCGAAGAGAATGTGGTCAAGGCCGCAGGCACCTCGAATTGCACCACGGAAGAAGAACTGCGCCGCATCATCCGCGACGCCGGGTTCAAGCCCGTGCAGCGGGACACGCTGTATAGAACGATGTTTTTGAATTAGGCTCGGCAAGGTTTTGAGCGGAGGCCCATGATTCACCTGATTGGTGTGGATCACTTCAAGGCCCAGAGAAAAAAGCGGGGCCTTGAGCTTACGGAGCTGCAACGGGAATACCGGGCGATCGTGGAATCAGCGATCCAGTCCCTTCATCCCGACCTGCTTGCAGAGGAAGATCATCCCAGCTATCTTTCCGAAGATGGCGCCGAATCCATTCTTCAGCCCATCGCACAATCACACGGCATTCCGCATCTTTTTGTCGAAGCGGACCGCGCCACGCAGAAGAAGCTGGGCTATAAGACTGTCGACATGATCAAAGAGCTGTTGATTGCGCGCGGTGATTTTTCCGCGACAACTGCCAGCGCGCATAAGATCGCTCACCAGTTTCCCATCCGTGAGAGATTCTGGCTGACGGGGCTCAGCAAAACCGCTGCAGCCATTGTGCTGCTTATCTGCGGCGACCTTCATTTCACGACATTCACCAATCTGCTCACCGCCGAAGGGATCCCGTACAGCATTCTCGCGGAGCGCGTCGGCGTCGATGCTGAGAACGATCCCGAATATCGAGCGCTAAAGTATGCGCAAGACAACAACATGTTCGGTGAGACGAATTGCTTCTGTTTGGAGAACTGACCGCACCGCTACGCCGGGTTCAAGCCCGTGCAGGGGGACACGCTGTATCGCACCGTGTTCCTGAACTAGAATGAGGCTCCGCGAATGGCGGGTGCAATTCCCTCGAAAGGCTCTTTACCGGGCTGGGATTGAAGCAGGTGCGGCGGCAACGAAAAAAGGGTGTGCTGCCCTTTGGGGGAAGGCCGGATGGTCCAGCTGCGCTGCCGCCGCTCTGGGGGGTGCACAAGGCTGAGCATACGAACTCGGCGCAGTGAAAGCTGTGCAATTTTGATCAGATGACTACTTTTCTTGAAGCGCCCTGCCGGGACTGCTCTCAACTCTGAGTGGCAATCGCCGAAATCGGCCGCTCCTTCCACCCGCCTCCAGTGAAATCAGGAAACTCCACCGGCGCGCTTCCGCGGCGCACGGATTCCACGCTCAACGGCGCGACCGCAGCCCACGCGGCGCAATCGTACACGTCGAGATCCGGCGCGAGACCCTGACGCACGCACTCGAGCAATCGGTAGATCATGATCAGATCCATTCCGCCGTGGCCGCCGCTCTTGCGCGCCATGTCGCCCTCGCGCTCCCACAGCGGGTGCTGGTACTGCTTGTAGACATCGAGCGTGCCAAACGATTCGTCTTTGTTCATGCTGTCAAAGTAGATGCGCGGCGGATAGTCCTGAAACAGCCCCTTGGTGCCGGCGATGAGGTTGATGCGGTCGTAGGGATGCGGCGTGGAGACCGCGTGTTTGACGGTGATGGTGAGTCCCTTCGCGGTCTTGATCAGCGTGGTGTTCATGTCGCCGCAGATGTAGCGTTCAATCCACCGCGGATCGCCGGGGGCGAGATGTTCTTTGCGATACGCGTCGAGCCCGCGCTGGGGCGAGCTCATGGAGACAAGAGAAGCGAAGCGGTCGCCGCGCTGGATGCCCATGTAATTTGCCACCGGGCCGAGGCCGTGTGATGGGTAGAGGTTGCCGTTGCGCAACGTGTGCTCGGTGCGCCGCCACAGTCCCTCGCCGGCGTTCGAAAACAGCTCTTCGCGCAAATCGTGAATGTAGCCGCCCTCGCCGTAAAGCAAGTCACCGAACATGCCCGCGTGAATCATGCGCAGGATCAGCGTCTCGTTGTAGCCATAACAGCAGTTTTCGAGAATCATGCAGTGCTTGCGCGTCTGCTCCGAGGCGTGCACAATCTGCCAGCACTCTTCCAGAGTTCGCACGCCGGGCACTTCAATGGCCACGTCCTTGCCGTGCTCCATCGCAGCCAGCGCCATGGGCGCGTGCCAGATCCACGGCGTAGCCACCAGAATCAAATCCACATCTTTACGCGCCACTAACTCCTCGTAGTGGTGCGGCCCCTCGGTGTAGAGCGCAGGTGTTTTCTGTCCCGCCGCAACCACCAGCGACGCGGCATGCTCGGCCTTGGCGGGTACAACGTCGCAAAGTGCCGCAATCTGCGCGTCCACCGCGAGCAGGTCGCCGAGCAGCGACGTGCCGCGTCCGCCCGTGCCGATCACGGCCACGCGCGGCTCGCGCTTTTCGAAGGGCGCGTTCATCATGCTGCGGTGCACGGCCGTCTCCGCGGCCTGCGTCAGCCGGGCAGCGCCCAGGCTCATCGCGCCCACTGCGCCCAGTTGCATCAAACGGCGTCGCGTAAACGTGCTTGCTTCATTATTCAGTTCGTCGGGATTCATGCCTGGCTTCCTTTCGCCGCTGCGGCGCGTGCTTCCGCCGCTCGCCGCTCCCTTTAGGAACTCATTGCAGTGAAGAGATGGAGCTGCGCGGCGGATGAAATGTTGAGAGTCGTCAGTGAGATTAGGAAATGTGGCTGGATGTGTCAAGGATGGAGCCGCGGCGCCGAAAACCGGCGCTCATGATCTATGCTTTTGCCATGACAATTCCTGCTTCACCTTCCTTGCGCACTCTCGGCAACTCGGATCTCGAACTCACCCCCATCGGCTTTGGCGCATGGGCCATCGGCGGGGGCGACTGGCAATACGGCTGGGGCGCCCAGGACGACAACGACTCCATTGCCGCCATCCATCGCGCGCTCGATCTGGGCATCAACTGGATCGACACCGCGGCCGTGTACGGGCTGGGCCACTCGGAAGAGGTGGTCGGCCGCGCTGTCAAATCCTCGCCGCACAAGCCTTACATCTTCACCAAGTGCTCCATGCGCTGGCACGCCGACCGCAGCGTCTACAACTCGCTCAAGGCGGCATCGCTGGCCGAAGAGGTGGAAGGCTCGCTGCGCCGCCTCCAGGTGGAAGCCATCGATCTCTACCAGATTCACTGGCCCAATCCCGACGGCGAGATCGAAGAGGGATGGGAGGCGCTATCCCGTATGCGCGAGCAGGGCAAGCTGCGCTGGATCGGGGTGTCGAATTTCAATGTGGAGCAGATGAAGCGGGCCATGAAGATCGCGCCCATCACCAGCCTGCAGCCGCCCTATTCCATGCTGCGACCCGCGATCGAGGCGGAGATCCTACCCTTTGTGCAGGCCAACGGCATCGGCGCAATCAACTACTCGCCCATGCTTTCAGGGCTGCTGGCCGGCAAGATGACTGCGGAGCGTATTGCCGCCCTGCCGGCGGACGACTGGCGTCGCAAGAACGTGGAGTTCAGCGAGCCGCGCCTCGACCGCAACCTGCGCCTGGTGGAACTGCTGCGCACCATCGGCAACGAGCATGGCGTCACGCCCGGCGTAGTGGCCGTGGCATGGACGCTGCACAATTCCGCCATTACCGCAGCCATTGTGGGTGGCCGCGGTCCACGGCAGGTGGAAGAAACCGCAGCTGCGCTCAGCTTCCGGGTTACGGACGACGAGTACGGAACCATCAACAGGTTCCTCGAGGAGAATCAGGCTTGAGTTTTGAAAGTGAAGAGAGTGAAAGAAGTGAAGTGAGTGAAGAAGTGAAAAACCCCGGCCGAGGCCGGGGTTTTTGTTTGAAGAACGGTGATGTCGGTTTACATTGCTGCGACGAAATCCGGAACCTGAACGGCTGCGTAGTTCTGCAGCAGTTGCGTCATCCGGGCCGCCATGCCGGTGTACATTGCGGCAGCGCGGTACGCATTCACGCGAACACCTTCGCCGGCGTGCGTGAACGCATATTGCACCAGAGCCGTCAGCACGCATACGCGAATCTGCATTGCATCGCTGCGCAGGGTTTCGATGAGGAGACGATCGACACCCTCGCAATGCTTCGCTGCGTAATCCGCCATTTCGAGCATGACACGCGCATTCTGGTACATCACCCACAAACCACGGGGACCATCCATGCGCTGCCAGGCATCTTCAGGCGTGGCGCTCAAACCCTCTTTCCAAAGGAACTGCTCGCTCAGCTCGCGTGCGCTCCACTCGGGGCGCAGGCTAGCCAACAGAGTCTCCCACGTTTGCGAATTGCGACGCTGTACACTCTTCCGCCAGCGCGCCAAGTACAGCACGACGGCCAAGACAGCTGCAATTTGTAGGACAGTTGCAATCATTAAGCGATCCCCAAAACCGGGTCTATGGTAACCGGAAACCTGGTAACCGCACCCGGGACACTTCTGAACACATTCAAGTTTTACCAGAAAACGGGAAAATTGAAAGCACAAAAACGACCTCTTACATACGCCTTTTGTGGTATATAGCCCTAATCCAGCGGACACTGCGCGAAGGTAACTTATAGGGGATACAGGGCCTTTTGGGTACCCGGAAAAACTTTCGTAACCTGCCTAAAATAAGCGCCTTGAGGCCTCTTGACCCCTTACCTAAGTACCGCGTCTGGGGGCTGTGGAAAAGTCCTCTCGATTCGACGGGTCCGGGGCGGCACCGGACCCTCCCTGGGCACCCCTACAATGAATTCAGGGTAAATTTCCCTTTCAAGGAGCTATTTCGAGTGTCACAGCGCACGTTTAGCATCATCAAGCCGGATGCGGTCCGCAATAACGCGACCGCCGCTATCCTAAGCGAAATTGACAAGGGTGGCTTCAGCATCGTCGCCATCAAGAAGGAATCCATCACCAAACGGGAAGCGGAAGGTTTCTATGCAGTGCACCGCGACAAGCCGTTCTTCGATGCCTTGACGGAATTCATGTCATCAGGGCCGCTGGTCCTGATGGTCCTGGAAAAAGACAATGCCATTGCGGACCTGCGCAAGCTGATGGGCGCCACCAACCCCGCGAACGCCGCGGAAGGAACCATCCGCAAGAAGTTCGCGGCTTCAATCCAGGAGAACGCGATCCATGGCTCCGACGGCGAAGACACGGCAGTCTTCGAGATCGGCTACTGGTTTGCCGGCTACGAGCTGATTTAGGGCTGGAGTCATTTGCATGCGGCGGCGACTGGAAAGGACGGAGTGTTGATGGCGGAAAAGGAACTGGAACTTACCGCGCTGTTTCTCGATACCTCGCGCAAGCTTCTCTTCGACCAGCACTGGCCGCGTATAAAAACGTGCGTCGAATCGCTCACCACGGAACAGATCTGGTGGCGGCCCAACGAGGCCTCGAACTCGATCGGCAACCTGCTACTGCATCTGAATGGCAACGTGAGCCAGTGGATCGTAACCTCGTTCAACCACGGCGAAGACAAGCGCAACCGCCCTGCCGAGTTCGCGGCCAAAGAAGGCGGTACGGCGAAGGAGTTGCTCGACCGGCTGGGCGCAACGCTGGACGAAGCCACCCAGGTGCTCGACCGCCTGACGCCCGCTGAGCTGCTGGCGAAGTACGAAGTGCAGGGCTATCACACGAACGGGCTCTACGTGGTCTACCACGTGGTCGAACACTTCGGCATGCACTACGGGCAGATTGCTTATATCACCAAGCTGCTTTCGGGCAAAGATCTCGGCTTCTACAAGGATTTGACCAAGACCGGCCGGGCGTGAAGACTAGATTGCCGAAGTGAAGGGCGGGAATTTCCCGGATGCTGCAATCGGATTCACGGGCGTCGCGCGACGGCCACGCGGGGAATGCCCTGGAGATCCGCGATGAATTCGATTCCGGCGAAGCCTTCTTTCTTGAGTAACGCCTGCATGGCTTCCTGCTTACCGTAGCCGATCTCGAGCAGCACATATCCGCCGGAAACAAGTGCGCCGAATGCGGCGGGAATGAGACGGCGATAAATGTCGAGGCCATCTGCGCCGGCGAAGAGTGCTCGCCCGGGTTCGAAGTTGCGCACTTCCTCGTCGAGCGTATTGCGGTCGCTCTCCGGCACGTAGGGCGGATTCGAAACAACGATGTCGAACTGCTCACCCGCCACAGGCTCCAGCAGTTCGCCTTCAAGAAAGCGCACGCGGTCCGCCACGCCGTTGCGCGCGGCGTTCGATTGGGCCACGGCCAGCGCGGCCGGCGAAATATCCGTTGCCGCGATCTGCGCAAATGGCAGCGCGTGGGACAGCGCCACGGCAATCGCACCCGAGCCCGTACCCACGTCCACGATCTTGTGCCGCGCGAATTCGGCAGCCAGCGCAATGGCCTTTTCCACCAGGTGTTCCGTCTCCGGCCGCGGAATCAGCACGTCGCGATTGACGTTGAAAGACAAGCCATAGAATTCGGCTTCGCCGATGATGTACTGCATGGGCTCGCCGAAGAGGCGGCGTTCCACCAAATCGCAGAACGTGTCGGCGGCACCAGGCGCAAGCGGTTCGCCGTCGTGCGCGATCAACCATGCGAGATTCATTTCCGGCGCATTGTTCCGCAACACATACAGGAGCAGGGTCTCGGTGTCGCGCCGCGCGCGTTCGGGATGCGGCCCTCCGGCAAGAACTTTCAGCGCTTCGTCGAGAGCGAAGCGGAGGGTCGGATGATCGTTGGGTGCGGGCGGCATGCGAGAACTTTCTTACACAGGGTAGCGTTCGAGCGCGATGGCATGCCTGGCGACGGTGCGACTCAGCGCCACCGAATCAGCCGGAGTGAACCGCGCCAGCCGACGCAGAATGGCGAGTTGCGTCATGAGCGCGTCGCCTTCTCCGCAGGCGGCCAGCACGCGGCGCGACGCCTGCTCGGTCAGCGCCATGGTTGCATCGGCCAGCAGTGCGGTCATGGCCGCGGCAACCTCCGCGGAGTTGCGCCCGGCTGCGGCCATCTTGCGCGCGCGCAGCAGCGCTGACTCCAGCGCATAGACCTGGCTGATCATGTCAGCCAGGTCACTGACAATTTCCTGCTGGTCTTCGAGACCGGTTAGGAAGCGCTGGCTGGCCACGCCCGCGGCAAAGAGTGTTATTTTCCTCGCCGCGGTTAGCAGCGCGGCCTCACGTTCCAGCAACTCGCCGGAGCTTGATGCGCCGTCGAGCGAGGGCGGCTCCGTGACTTCGTCCATCACGCGCTTGATGGCGGCCAGCAGCGGCAGCTTGCCACTTAGGGCGCGCTTCATCATCCAGCCGGTGACGATGAGCCGGTTGATTTCGTTGGTGCCCTCAAAGATGCGGTTGATGCGGGCATCGCGATAGGTGCGTTCCGCGGGATAGTCCTCGGTATAGCCGTAGCCGCCCATGGTGGCGATGAGCTCGTCGGCCACCAGCGTAAGCATCTCCGATCCGTAGATCTTCAGGATCGAACACTCGACCGCGTATTCCTCGATGTTGCGCGCAGTGTCGACGCGCTGCCCGGGATTCTCCGCAGAGAGCTTTGCCAGGCGCGCATCGATCAGTCCCGCGGTACGGTAAGCCATGCTTTCGGCTGCATAAAGCTGCGTCGCGGAAGCAGAAATCTTGCGCTGGATCAGCCCGAATTCCGCAATTGCCTTGCCGAAGGCGTGGCGCTCTTTGGCGTAGCGGATCATGGCCGCCAGCGCGTGCCGCGCACCGCCGATGCAAGCGACGCCTAGCTTGAAGCGGCCCACGTTCAGCACGTTAAACGCGATGTGGTGGCCCTTGCCGGCTTCGCCGAGGAGATTTTCTTTCGGGATAGTGCAGTCCTGCAACACCAGCGGGCAGGTGGACGAGCCGCGAATTCCCAGCTTGTGCTCTTCAGCGCCCACGGTCAGACCCGGCGTGCCGCGTTCGATCAAAAATGCGGAGAACTTTTCTCCGTCGATTTTGGCGAAGATTGTGTACAGGTCCGCAGTGCCGCCGTTGGTGAGCCACTGCTTCTCGCCGTTCAGGATGTAGTGTGCGCCGTCGGGCGAAAGCGTGGCGCGGGTGCGGATATTCATGGCGTCGGAACCGGAGCTGGCTTCAGAAAGCCCATACGCCCCGATCCATTCGCAGGTGGCGAGCTTCGGCAGGCAGCGTTGTTTCTGCTCTTCGGTCCCGTACCAGACGAGGGGCAACGTCGCAATGCCGACGTGCGCTCCGAATGCGGTGGAGAAACTGGCCAGCACCGAGATATGGTCGGTGATGAGCATTGAGCTCACCTTGTCCAGCCCCATGCCGCCATACTCTTCGGGAGTGTCGACGGCGGTGAACCCCAGTTCGGCGGCCTTGCGCAATAACGCGACCATCGCGCCGGGTTCCTTGGCTTCGATTGAAACGACGCGGGGCAGAATCTCTTCGCGCGCGAAGCGAGCTGCTGTGGCCGCGATCTGGCGCTGCTCCTCGTTCAGGTCTTCGGGGGTAAAAATCTCGGCGGGGGTGCGGGCTTCGAGCAGGAAACTGCCGCCGGCAGCGGCAGCGATGGGGGATACGTCGGTCGAGGGCATGGTCTTGCGCGGCCTCCTGTCACCGAATCAAAAGAGTCAGCCTCATGATAGACGCTGGAGCTGGCACGAAAGATTAAATGCTCCCGCTCTGAGTGAGAGCAATGCGCGGCGCCGTGGCAGAGGCGGGCGCCCGGGCACGGACAATCGCCAATACGTCCGCGGGCGTGGCCGCAACCGCGTCGGCTTGCGCTAATTCCTCGGGCGAACCGTAGCCCCATGCGGCGGCCAGGCAACGAATGCCGTTGTTGTGCGCGGCTTCAATGTCGAAGCTACGATCACCCACCATCCAGACCGACGCGTGGTCGATTGCGTTCTGGCTGAGGACGAGCGCGAGCAGATCGCTCTTGGTGTGGCTTGCGTAGTCGATTTTGTCGCCGTAGATGGCGTTGAAATATTGCGCGATGCCGAAGCTCTCCAGGATGCGCACGGCAAAGTGCTCGTGCTTCGAGGTGCAGACGTAGAGTGGAAAGCCGTCACGGTGAAGTTGCGCCAGAAGCTCGGCCACGCCGGGATAGACCGAGTTGTTGCTCCAGCCCACGCGGTCGTAACAGGCACGGTAGTCACGCGCCAGCGCCGCGTGATCCTCCGCGCTGCCTTGCGGCAATAGCTCTGCGGCCCATTCCTCGACCGGCGGCCCGATGAAGCGGTCGAGGGAACCGTAGCCGCTCATCTTGCGCGCCTCCAGGACTTCGCGCAGACAGCCGAGGATGCCGGGTTTTGAATCGGTCAGGGTTCCGTCCAGGTCAAAGATCAGCGCGGGCAACGATTGCGACATATCTCGAGTTTCGCAGAGAGGCGCAGAAGATCCAAAAAGCGCGCAGATGCAGAACCGGCGCCGCGGAGGTTGACGGCGCCGGTTCCGGGCAGTGGTGTTCGTTGCCTGCAATTGCTGTTTAGACCTTCACCGCGGGGTGCGCCGCGTAATGCAGCAGCACCGCGACTGCACAGCTGACCAACCGCGTTTCCGCGGAATCCGCACGGCTGGTGAGGATGGTGGGCACGCGTGCGCCAAGCACGATGCCGGCCAGTTGCGCGCCGCCCAGGTATTCGAGTTGCTTGGCCAGCATATTGCCGCTCTCGAGATCGGGAACCACGAGAATGTCGGCCTGGCCTGTAACCGGCGAAACCAGCTTCTTGATGGCAGCCGCTTTCAAGCTCACTGCGGTGTCGAAGGCCAGCGGTCCGTCAAGGATGCCGCCGGTGATCTGGCCGCGGTCGGCCATCTTGCACAGCGCCGCCGCGTCGAGCGTGGACTGGATCTTGGGATTCACGGTTTCGACGGCTGAGAGCAACGCCACCTTGGGCTCGGGAATGCCCAGCGCATGCGCCAGGTCGATCGCGTTCTGTACGATGTGGATCTTGTCTTCAAGCTCGGGCGTGATGTTGATGGCCGCATCGGTGATGAGCAAGGTGCGGGCGTAGGCAGGGGTGTCCATGATGAACACGTGCGAAATGCGCCGCGCCGTGCGCAAGCCGGTATCGCGCTGCATGGCCGGCTTCAAAAGCTCGTCGGTGTGCAGGCTGCCCTTCATGAGCGCCAGCGCGTTGCCTGCGCGGCACATCACGACAGCCGCCGTAGCTGCCTGGGCCTCAGTTTCGGCCTCGACGATGGGGAACTTGCTGATGTCGACACCCATCTTTGCGGCCAGTGCCTTCATCTCCGCGCCAGGGCCAATGAGCGTGGGCTCAATGAGACCGGCGACAGCGGCTTCCACGGTGCCCTTCAGCGCCACTTCACTTAAAGGCCATACCACGGCCGTGGTGATGGCGGGCAGTGCTTTGCAGCGCTCGATGAACTTGTGAAACACGTGATAATCCGGGGGATGGCCCACAAGGGGGTCTACGGCAACGGATTCAGCCAACGTGGCAAGATCGCTCATGGATTGATTCTCCTCCCCGGCGGGCGCGCTTGCCGGGCATCTCACAGATATTGTCGCGTGGCGGCCGTTATGGGCGTGTGCCTTGGGTCACACTACGGGCATGCGTCTCTGCATGCGGTACCAATACGGCGTCGTATCTCGCCGACGACGAACCAGGGATTTGTCAATTGGGTTTCGTGGTATCCCGGGTCTCAAAATCGAGATCCCCACCCCACGGACCAAGACCTAACCTCAACCTCGCGAGCAGGAATCGCTCGCTGAGAACCCCGATGTCCGTGGGGACCCCGAACCAGGGCACCCTTTTTTGTGCCCAATTGAACGAAGCCGGTTGAGGTTTGCACCGACTTGCGCCCTCGTTCTCTCGCTCCCTGCTTCACTGCGTTACCCTGATCTCTTATGGGCCGCATCCGCATTCTTCCTGATCAGGTCGCCAATCAGATCGCCGCGGGCGAAGTGGTCGACCGTCCTGCCTCCGTGGTGAAGGAGCTCCTGGAGAATGCGCTGGACGCCGGGGCTGCGCGTATTCGTGTGGAGGTGGAAGGCGGCGGGCGCAAGCTGATCCGCGTGACCGACGACGGACAGGGCATGAGCCGCGACGACGCGCTGCTGGCCTTCGAGCGCCATGCCACCTCTAAGCTACGCACTGCCGACGATTTGCTCTCGATCGCGACATTGGGCTTCCGCGGCGAGGCGCTGCCCTCCATCGCATCGGTAGCGCGGGTGACGCTAGAGACCGCGACAGGCGAAGAAGCGGCGGGAACGCATATTGAAATCGCCGGTGGCAAAATCCATCGCGTAGAAGACGCGGCCCTTCCCCGCGGAACGACGATCGCCGTCTCCGATCTTTTCTTCAACACGCCTGCCCGGCGCAAATTTCTCCGCGCGGAATCAACGGAGCTGGCGC
>JBEKEP010000128.1:0-13208 GCA_050013775.1 Occallatibacter sp.
CCAAGGCCGCTCGCGATCACCTCTGAGGTGCCTCCATGCAGATTGATGCCGGAGTAGTTGTTGGCGGCGAGGAAGAGCGAATAGTCGGCAGCCCACAGAGCTGCTGCAAACACGTCGGACACGCCGGGCTTGCCTCCGCGGTAGCAGGTGTTGCCTTCGGTCATGCGAACGCGAATGCCCATTTGCTTCGCGGATGCTGTTGCCGTATCTGCCATGACCTGGACCTTGGGCGTGGGTTTGAGCAGGTTGGGGACGTTGACGTCGGGATTAGATGGCGGACCGCCGAAATAGTAATGGTGCGAAAGCGTCGTGACGTGTGGAGGGTTCTCGACAGAACCCCACGCATCAGCGATCTGCGGCAGCCAGGACATCTTGGAAGCGATGTCAGGTATGCCAAAGCTGGCCTGCGGCACGCGGGCGGCGACGGCGCGCGCGAGTGTGAGCCACTCGGTGAGGTAGGTTTTGGCGGACCAGGTCTGAGGGTCGCGCAAGTGCCGATCAAACAGGTCAACTTCATTTCCAATCTGGAAGTATTGCAGACGCGCCCCAAGGGTTTTGGCGGCAAATTCCGCTTCCTCGGCGGCGCGGGCGGGAGTGTTTGTTCCCATGTTGATGCCGTAAAGGCAAGTCCAGCCTGTCTCTTCGAGAAAGGCCGCCAGATTGCGAACAGCCTCGGGTGTTACCGCATAATACTGAGCCTTGGGCTCGCCCACTACCTCGCGCGTGTGCGGGTGCTCAGGCTCGGGAGAGTCGGGGGTGGGTTTCCACCAGGCGAATTCGCCGGTGTTGCCGCCCACGCGCAAGACGCCCTGTGAGGAGATTGCTTTGAACGCGCGAATCAGCGCGGTGTTCTTTAGAGAGAAGAAAGCCGGATCTTCAAGCTGTTTCACTTCATAGGAGAGCCCGACAAAGTCGGCGGGCATGTGCGCGCCGGTGGCCTCGGCTGGAATGGCGAGATTGACCTGGATCTGTTTTCGGTTCTGGGCACAAAGGCGCGTGGCGGCAAGAGACAGAGCGGTAGTAGCAAGGAATTGGCGGCGACTGACTTTGGTTTTCATGATCCTGTGTGGACTTCCTCTCGAACAAGGCCGCCGTCCATTCTAGATGGACTGGACGGGCAACAGGGTGAGATCGTCCACCAGGCCGACTTCCTTTTGGACAAAGGGCTCGCCGAAACGCACACCGGCCAGCAGGCCGTAGTGGCGCGCCTCGGCGAAAGTGCGCTCGCGAATCTCCTCCTCGGGGACGAAGAGGCCGCTACCGGCGGATTGATTCGCGTACTGCGATTGATATGCCATCAACGCCTGATGGCGCTGCTCGACAAAGGGCGTGATGTCGACGACGAAACTGGGGCGCACGTCGGCATAGAGGCTGGCGTAGACGATTTTGAAGGGCCGATGCGGCTCGTCTCCAGTGTCGACGCTTTTGAGGCCCGCGAGAAAGCAGGCGTCGTAGGCAAGCGTTCCGGTGACGGCATGATCGGGATGGCGGGCTTGCCAGTAGGGAAGAATCACTACGCGGGGGCGGAGGCGGCGGAGCACGCTAGCCACGGCAATGCGATTATCGAGCGTGTTCTCGATGGCACCATCGGGCAGGGTGAGCGCCTGCCGCCAGCCAACGCCCAGAATGCGCGCGGCTTCTTCGGCTTCGCGGGCGCGCTCCTGCGCGGTGCCGCGAGTTCCGGCTTCTCCCTGGGTTAAATCGAGGATCGCGGTGCGCAGGCCGCGCGCCGCCATGCGCAGCAACGTGCCGCCACAGGTCTGCTCCACGTCGTCGCGATGTGCGGCGATAGCCAGGACGTCGGCGCGGAATTCGATGGCCTCAGTGGGCATCGGAATTAGTAGACAGTGTTGTTGGCGTCGGTGATGGCGTCGATGTAGGCCACGTCGTACGCAGTGCCTGTCACGGTTACGAACTCGTTGTTGATCGATGAGCCATCGACGGTGGAATAAATGTATACCTGCCCGCCTTCGGCTGCGTAAAGCTTGTGCAGGCCCGTAACCGCGGCAATGCCGGTGGCGTTACCGATGTACGGCTCAATCAGCATCACCTTGTTGGTCGAGGTGTTGTACATCGTCAGGCAACCGTAGCCGGTGATCGGATTGGTCGCGTAGCGCACACCAGTCGTACATCCGGTCATCGCGATCCACAAAGTATTGTCGTCGGCCTGCAGGATGCGGCTCATGGCGCCGGGCTGCCCGTCGCTGATCGCAGTGCTGCTCGAGATGGTGTTGTTGGCCAGATTGACCACGGTCAGGTTGCCGCCGAAGAGCGTGTTCCCGCTGATCAGCTGCGGCGATTGGCCCACCACGTACATGATGGAGGAGTTGACCAGCGCATTGCTGGCCCCGCCAGGAATGGGAACGGTAGCGCTCGCGATAGCGGCGGTGGTGGGCAGAAGCCCAGACGACTGGCCCTGCAAAAAGATCATGGGCGCAATCGGAACCCGTGTGTAAGCCGCGGTGGTGCCACCGCACTCCGGTCCGCAGCTCAGGATGTATGCCGTGCTTCCGTCGGACGAAAAGACAGCCTTGATCGGGTGATCGAAGGTGAGCGGCGCGCCATAATAGTTGCCCGTTGCGTCCACGGAGGTGGGAGCCTGCATTTGAAACAGACACCAATAGGGGGCGTTTTGCGGCTCGCAGTCGACCGCGGCCTTGGGCCACGTGGACGGGCCACCGGAAAAGCTGACCGTTTGCGCGGCGGAGAGCTCGCGCGGGTAGTAGACGTAAGGCGAGTTCTGCACAAAGGCCAGCGCGACAGATCCGCCGGGATTGACGCTTACGCGATAAACGTTGGAAAGCGCGAGGCCGATGGAGCTGCCCTGGGATTGATTCACGATGGTGAACTGATGCGACGACTGGCTGACGGCGAAAACGAAGGCCTCGTTCCGTGTAATAAAGATGCTGGAAGAAAGGCCCGCGAGGCCGCTCACATTACCCACGGTTTTCTCGCCCGCGTAACCGGCGAGAGTAAGACTTCCGTCGCCTGCGCCGTACACCGCGCCGAACTGCTCTTCGGGCATGTTTTGAATGGTGATGGGCAGCGAACCGCCGTATCCAGCAATGGAAAATGTGCCCGGCGTACCGTTGTAACCGCTGCGCTCGTCGTAGTAGGCGTCGACAATCTGAAGCGCCCCTCTGGACAGGACGCCGGGGTTCTGGATGGCAATGACGACGCGGTTGACCAGCCCGCTAGGCGGTAGTACGCGGCCGTCAAAATAGTAGGTGCTGCCACAACCCGCCAGCGCGACGGCTGCTGCCAAAGCTGCACTGGCACTGATCCAAAGGCTCTTCTTCTTCAAAATCCCAACCCTCGATTGATGGAGCGGCACAATTCGCCGCCGCGACATAGAAATAGCGATGCGTGCACACGGAAATCGTTCAAATTGCAATGGCCGAAACAGATTTCCACGCAGGTTATGACTCCCGAAGTATAACAAAGCCACCCGGTACCTCGCGGCCCAGGAGCGGCCCGGGCGAGAGAGCTGCCTCCGCGCTCCGTTCCCGCTGTGGAAGCGGGGCCAGGCGCCGCCAGAAGAGGCCCGGGAGGCCGCGCCGAAGTCCGGTGGGAACCGCGACTAGATTGCATACAATTCCGCCGGCAATGCGGTAGCATGACAACAGAATGAGCCGCTTTTCCGAATTTTTTGCCGACCGCCCCGTGCTCGCCGACGGCGCCATGGGTACGGTGCTCTATGCGCGCGGCATCTTCGTCAATCGCTGCTACGACGAGCTGAACCTTTCGGACCCCAACCTGATCCTTGGCGTGCATGAAGAGTATTTGCAGGCTGGTGCGGAGATTCTTGAAACCAATACCTTCGGGGCCAACCGCTTCCGTCTGGCACGGCATGGGTTGGCGGGAAAGATGGCCGAGATCAACGCTGCGGGTGTGCGCCTGGCGAGGCAAGCTGTCGAGCGATTGAAAGAAAAGCAGGCGCCCAAGTCGGAAATTGACGCGTGGGTTGCCGGTTCGGTCGGGCCCTTGGGCGTGCGTCTGGAGCCACTGGGGAAAACCGGTTTGGACGAAGCGCGCGCGGCGTTTGCGGAGCAGATTGGCATCCTGGCCCAAAACGGCGTGGACTTCTTGATCATTGAGACCATGCCGGCTTTGAACGAGGCGCATGAGGCGCTGGAAGCTGCTAAGGCGGTGGCTCCGCATCTGCCCGTGCTGGTGATGGTCACGGTGGACGATGAGAGCGAGTGCCTGGATGGCGCTTCGCCCGCGCAGGCAGCGGCTTTGCTCACCGAGTGGGGCGCAGACGCCGTGGGCGTGAACTGCTCCACAGGACCGGCTACGGTTCTGACGGCCGCGGAGGCTATGCGCGCAGCGACTGCGTTGCCGCTGGCCGCCATGCCCAATGCAGGCGTGCCGCGGGCTGTTGAAGGCCGCAATGTCTATCTCTGCTCGCCCGAGTACATGGCCAGCTTTGCGCGCAAGGCCGTTGCTGCAGGCGTGCAGATCGTGGGCGGGTGCTGCGGGACCACCCCGAATCATATTCGCGCCATGCGCTCGGCCATCCGGGCCATGGACGAGCAGACCCATGTGACGGTAACGGGTGCAGCGCCGGAAGTGAGCAAGGAGACGCCCCCCGCAACGCTGGGGCAGCGCTCGCGGCTGGGCGCACTGCTCGCCGAGGGAAAGTTCATTAAGCTGGTGGAGTTCGTGCCGCCGCGGGGCATTGACTGCTCCAAAGAAATTGAGGGCGCGCAACTGCTGGCACGGCTGGGCGTGGACGCCGTCGACGTATACGACGCAGCGCAGGCCTCGGCGCGCATGAGCGGGCAAAGTCTCTGCATCCAGATTCAGCAGCACACCGGGATGGAGACGGTTCTGCATTACACCTGCCGCGACCGGAATCTGCTTTCGATCCAGTCGGATCTGCTGGGAGCGTCGTCCATCGGTCTGCGCAACATTCTCTGCGTTACCGGCGAACCGCCCAAGCAGGGGGATTATCCTGATGCATCTCAAGTCTTTGACGTGGATTCCATTGGTTTGGTAAACATCGCCAACCGGTTGAATCACGGGCTCGACATTGGTTCGAACTCTATTAACGCGAGCACAAACTTTACCATCGGCGTGGCCGCCAATCCCGGAGTGCCCGAGATTGAGAATGAGCTGCGGCGGTTCGCCTACAAGGTAGAAGCCGGGGCAGAGTACGCCATCACGCAGGCGGTCTTCGATCTGCGATTGTTGGAAGAGTTTCTGAAACGGGTGAAGGACCACCGCATTCCGATCATTGCGGGCATCTGGCCGCTCACTAGTTTGCGCAACGCCGAATACATGAAGAACGATTTGCGCATTGCCATGCCGGAGGAGATCATGCTGCGCATGGCGCAGGCCGATACGCCGGGGGCTGCGCGTGCCGAGGGCATAAAGATCGCCCAGGAGATGGTGGAAGCGGTGCGTCCGTACGTGCAGGGTGTGCAGGTGAGCGCGCCGTACGGCAACTACGACGTGGCGGCCGAGGTGATTGCCGGGGCGCTACCGCAGGGAAAATAAAAGCAAGAGGTGAACGCCATGCCTTCCTTTGAAGAGTCGCTCAAGAAGCTCGAAAGCATCGTGGAACAACTGGAGAAGGGCGATTTGGCGCTCGAGGATTCGCTCAAGCTCTTCGAAGAGGGCGTGAACCTTTCGGCTGCCTGCAAGCAGGAGTTGGAAGCTGCCGAGGGCAAGGTGCAGATGCTCGTGAAGCAACGCGATGGAACCATGAAGCCTGAGCCGTTCCTGACGGAAAAGCCGTTCTAAATCCAAACTCCGAACTGAGATGATTCAGGCTCCTGAAGGCGCATTTCTTTGCGCGCCGATTTGCGCGGCCAGCGTCAGCAGCGGTTCGTCGCAACCACGCGCAGCAGCCAATTGCATGCCGCCGTGGGCGCAGGGGATGGCAACCGCGGGTACGCCGGCCAAGCTGAATGGCGCAGTGTAGCGCAGCAGACGGCTGCGGGTCTGGCTGTGATCGGCACCGGCCGCAAGACGCGCCACCGGAGTGCAGGGCATCAGGATCAGTTGATGTGCGGCGAAGAGCTCATCCATGCGCGCGCGGTAATCGGCGTGACGTTGCCGCAACGAGGCCACTTCGCCGGGCGTGAGGCTCGCGCCCCATTTGAGGCGGTCGCGAATCGACGGCTCGCAGCGTTCGAAGTTGCCCGCGTGCAACAGCGCAGCCTCTGATGCCTGCAGCGGCGCGAAGATCTCAACAGAATCCTTCCACCACTCGGGTTCGATGGATTGGGCCTCGAGCCCGAGCGCCTGCAGTTCGCCGATTACGCGGCGAAAGCCTTCCATCACCTTCGGCTCGCAATCGTGGAGGAATTGGTCGCCGAGAAAAGCAAAGCGTCCGAATGAAATGTTTTCCGGATTGTGACCCGCGGCAAACGGTGCAGCGAGCAGTGGTGCATCTTCAAGGTCGCGGAAGAGCCAACCCATGGTGTCGAAGGAGACAGCTAGATGTGCGCCACCGCGCCAGTTGCCGCGACCGATGGTGGAGCGGTATCCGGCCAGGCCGCCGAGCGCCGCGGGTGCACGCACGGAGCCGCCGGTGTCAGTGCCGATGCCGGCCACGGCTGAACCCTCCTGCACGCTCGCGACTGCGCCGCTCGAAGATCCGCCGGTGAGTGCGCCCGCGTCGCGTGGCTGCACGCAATCGCCAAACTCCGGATTTTCTCCGGTGATTCCGTAGGCGAGCGCATGAAGGTGAGTTTTGCCCACGATTACGGCGCCGGCGGCGCGGAGTTGCTCCACCAGCCATGAATCGCGCGTGGCCGTGCCGTTCAGATCGCGAAAGAAACGCACGCCGCATGTGGTTGGCGAGCCGGCGAGGTCGAAGCAGTCCTTGACCGAGATGGGCACGCCCCACAAAGCCGGACGGCCATCGCCAAACGGGCCGCCACTGGAACGCGGCATGGCCTCGGCGCGTGCGGCTTCCGCGCGGGTCCATGCAGCATCTTGCCAGAGGTACGTGTTGTGATTGGCACTTCCGTTCGAACGAGCGAGCGCCGCCTCAGCCAGTTCCGAAGGGCTTGTGGTTCCATTAGCGAGGGCGCGGCGAAGAGCGCGGAGGGTCCACGGGACGGCGGTCATACAGAGATTGTAGGGGTTGCAGGTTTCAAAGATACGCGAGGAAGACTGTGCACGCACAAGCGCAACGAAAAAGGCGGCTCTATAGAGAGCCGCCTTTTAGCTTTGCCGCGCTGTGCGCCTCAGAAGTCCAGATGCAGCGCCATTTGAATCTGGCGCGCGCTGCCGATGGTGTGCTTGGTGATGCCAAGACCCGCGGGGCAGTTAAAGAAGCCATTGTTAGCGCCATACGGATTGGTTTGGCAGTTGTTGGTCGGCGCCGCCTGCGACGGATATCCGCCCAGTCCGGAACCGATGGCATCGGGCACATTGTTGAACGCCTGGTTTTGATTCACGTTGTTCTGCGGAATGTCGAAGCTCGTGGTGTTGGTGAGGTTGTACACGTCGAATTCGTAGGTCAACTTATATTGGTTGTGGATCGGCAGCTCTTTGGTCAACGAAGCATCGGCGCGGCGCTGCCAGGATTGGCGGAAGATGTTGCGTTGGCCGCTGGTGAAGTTGGTTTCAAAGGGGTCGCCCGCGGGGACGCCCATGGTGCCCACCGGAATCAGCGGGAGGGTGAAGCAACTAGCCTTGAGCGCCGCTCCGGTCTGAGTCGTCGGATTGTAGAAGGCGCCGTTGGCGCCGGTGAGCGCATTTTTGCGCGTGCAGCCCGCGGCATAGTTCAGGGGCACAATCGGATTCGTGATGCCGTTGAAGGTGCTGTAGAAGATGCTGCCGACGGCTCCCGAGTAGTCGATGATGCTGTAGGGCTGGCCGCTTTGGATGATCGCGAGACCGTGAATAGCCCAGCTATCCAGCGCTTTGCCCGCCAACGTGCTTTCGGACAAGAACTTGGGAAGAGTGTAGCTATAAGTGAAGTTGAGCACGTGGGTGCGGTCGAAGTCGGCAGAACCGTAACCGCTGCGCAGATTAGTTGGATTGTTGCCGTTGTAGAACAGACCCAGGCCGCTTTGTTCGTCGGTGGCGTGGGAGTAAGTATATGAAACACCGGCCTGGAAGCCGTGGCTGAGCCGCTTTTCGAGATGCGATGTGAGCGCGTTGTAGGCTGAGATTCCGGCCGCGGTGTAGGACTCCGACTCCGAGGAGTAACCGATGTACGGTACGCGCAGATCCACGTTGCCGCCCTCGAAGTTATTCTGCATCGGGCCATACGCGCAGGACGGATCGTTATTCACACATATCGGGTAAAACGCGCTGGGGTCATACACCGTATATCCGTAGCTGTAGTACTGCGTGGCCAGTCCGCCGGGGTGGGTGGGGTTACCAGGGGTTGCGATCTGCGCCTGATTGAAAGGCACGGGGATGACTTGGTGACGTCCAAGATTACCGACGTAGCCGAGTTCAATCATGAGATCGTTGCGCGGCTGGTATTGGATATTCAAAGTGTAATTAATGCTGTAGGGCAGTTTGTTGGCGCGATTGTAAACGCCGAGAATGAAGGGCTGCTGCGCATTGCCAGCGGTAACAGTGCCGCCTGTCACGGTTCCATCAATAATGGCTGCAGCGTTGGGGAGATAGTTCGTGACGTCGGAAGCTTTGGGATTGGAAGGGCCTGCGCCCAGCGTGGGTCCCCAGGGGGTAGAGAGGGTATAGTCTCCTCCGGTTGGAGGCGTGAAATAGTTTCCACCGCAGATCGGGATGTAATTCAGGTAGAGGAAAGTTGCCTCAGCAAACGTGTTGGTCTGGAAGGATGAGGAATACGGGCAGTGCTGCTGGGTCACGAATGGAGGCGATTGCATGATGCCAAATGGGCCGCCTTGCACTTCGCCTGCGGCAAATCCCGGCGAGAGATAGGTGAACAGCTCGCCACGGTCGTAGTAGAGGCCGCCGCCGCCGCGAACTACGAACTTGGAGTGGAAGCTGGTCGGCTGCCAGGCAAAGCCCACACGTGGCGCAATGCCCCACTGGCGGCCTGTCAACGTGGTTTTGCTCACACCGGAGGTTCCGTTCTTGTTATTTCCGGCGATGAGGAAGCCAGAGCTTGTGATGGTGTCGGAGGCGACATTATAGCTGTATTGTTTGGGGTCGAAATTAAAGAGATCGCCGTTTTTCTCTGTCAGACCACCATTCCAGTCGTAGCGAAGGCCTGCCGTGATGCTCAGGGTCGGGGTCACCTGGAACTTGTCCTGCGCAAACAAGCCGGTCTCATTGGCGCGGTAATAACGATTGGCGTTGCCTTGCAGGTAGGTTGAAGCAGTAAAGTTCTGCGTTGAATAGGGCGTGACCCAGTTATCGAGAAAGGCGACATAATCGGGCGAGGCCACATTGCCCGTGCCGGTGCGACGGTCACGCAAATTCATCTGCGTATACGACCAACTGCCGCCGAAGGCGAACGAATGGCGTCCTTTGGTCCAGATGGCTGTGCCCGATGGCATAATGCGGTTTTGAAATACACCGGTGTTGGCGCCCTGGTATTCAGCATCCGGGCCAATGGAAAGGGATGGAGCCGTGAGGCCGTAAAGAGGGCCGGTCGACGAGTCGAACTGATCGCCGAGCGCGTCGTTGATGGTGAACCCGGGAAAGTACTTGCCGAAGGCGGAAGTCATGCCAGCGGCCGGCGTTCCTGTCTGGCCCGGCGCCCATGGCTGGTCGTTGGTGGCGTACACCTTCTCACGGAGAACGCCAACCGTCTCGGAGACGCTCAATGTGGATCCAATGGTTTGTACGTTGTTGATCGATCCCAGTTGCGAACCGGTATCCATGTGCGCGTCGAATCCGGGCACGTTGGAGTAAGCATAGGGCGAGCTCGAGGGATCGTGCTGGTAGTAGTACTTGACTGCAAGAATGTCCTTGGCGCTCACATTCCAGTCAAGATCGGCGACACCCTGGTCGGAAATGAAACGGGACGTGCCGGGAAGAAATGCGTTGTAGGGCGAGTAGACGTTTGGGCTGGCGGTGGGCAGCGCGCTCGGCACCAGATAATTTCCAGGTTCGCCGGGCAAGGACGGCGCGGTGAGCAGGTCATAGGCGACAGGATTTGACCCAGGGCCAAAACCGTTGTAGGTGCCGCCGGTGTAACAACCGGATGACGGATTGTATGTAGCGCCGTAGGTGGGATCGAATCCCTGGCTCTGTTCAAAGCCGATATTTGTGGTCCAGTTACAATTGGCGGATTGGATCAGGTTCGCTACGCCGCGGCTTGTTGGGCTTAATCCGGGCGGGACGTCGAGAAGCTCGTCACCGGTCTCCTGGTCGGAGATGTGCAGGTGCTGGTAGCCGACGAAGCCAAAGAGCTTGTCCTTGATGATGGGGCCGCCGATGTCGCCGCCCAGGTTGTAACGGTGCAACTGCGGATTTTTGTCGCTGGCCGGAATGTTGTTGTCTTTCTTGAAGAAGAACGGCGCGGCATTAATCCAGTTGGTGCCGCGATGGGCGTAAACCCCGCCGTGAAACTGGTTGGTGCCCGACTTGGTGCTCATGTCGATGTGCGCGCCGCTATCGGAGCCTTGCTGGGCGTCGTACATTGAAGCGTTGACGCGCACCTCGGCGATGGTCTCGGGCGCCGGAGTGGGAATGGCGTTGCCGATGGACAGATAGACGGACGCGGCACTGGGCACCACGCCGCCGGCGGCGTTGTTGGCCTGGCCTGTGTTGTTGGAGACGCGGAACGAATCCACTTCGCTGGTGCTCTTGCCGTTGAAAAGATTGCTGGCGTCGACGCCGTTCACAAGAAACGCATTGGACGTATCGCGCTGGCCGTTGGCCCAGATGGGTGCGTTGCCCAGGCCGGAGTCGGCGCCCGTGCCGCCGGGCAACTCCGCATCTACGCCGGGCGAAAGAATCGCGAGGCCGGTGAAGCTGCCCGTGGGCAAGGGCACAGCGTCGATCTGCTGGGTTTCCATCACGTAGCCGTTGGTAGTGTCCACGGCATTCATCAGCGGCGCGGCTTCAACTTCCACCGTAGTGCTGGCCTGGCCCACCTTCAGAGAAGCGTTCACCGTGGCCGTGCGGTCGGCCTGCACCGTAATGTGCGGAGTCTTCTGCGCCTGATAACCATCGGCAGTATAGGTAATCGTGTAATCGCCGATGGGCAGGTTCACGAAGCTATAACTGCCCGAGCCGTTGGTCTTGGTGGTGCGGGTGAGCGAGGTCTGCTCCTCAGCCACAGTGACGGCCACGTTCGGAATCACACCGCCCGAAGCGTCGGTCACCTCGCCAGTGATTCCGCCGAGAGTTTGTTGTGCGTGGAGTGAGTGTGCCGTGAACAGCGCTGAGGCGGCGATCGCCAGTTGAACAGCGATACACAAGGAGGACGTACGTATGGAGTGCTTCAAAGGACTGACCTCGAAATAGAGATTTCCCGTGCGAAGTTTCGGGATTTCAAAAGTGAAGCATTAGTGAATGTGAGATCCGGCGTTTGTGTGCGTGCAACTTCCAAACTGAAAAAGTTAAGGTTTCGAACGTAGATCGTTCAAAGGCTTGGACCTGCAACCACGCGGGTTAGTGGCATGGTAATGTCTGCGGTATAAAGTTCATGTAAAGATTCTTTGTGATTCGCGCCCACTGGGGACGCGTTTTCCACATAGCGTCAACGTTTTGCACGGATCGCCCGCTGCACACCGTACCAACCGAGCCCCGCCGCGATGTAGGCGAGATAAAGATACGGGATGCGCGCGTGAACCTTGTCGTCCGCGGAATTGAGGTCGAAAACAGTGATCAGAATCATGACCGCAACGGTGAAGATGCTGAGGGCCGCGACGATGTGCGAGTGCTGGCCCATTGCCCGCCGCGCAAAAGGCAGCGCAAGGGCAACCAGCGCGTATGCGGTGAGAAATCCAAAGACCGCGAGCGACCCCATCCAGTCATACATGTCGGAGCCAGTCACGCGGCCCAGCGCCAGCGCCGCAGTGGAGAGAAACATGAGCCCGGCGGAGAGTGCAATTGCGGCACCCGGAGTTCCGTGACGCTGGTTGGCCCGAGCAAGAGCCTGCGGCAGCAGACCACCCTGCGCCATCTTCAGCAGGACGCGCGCCGCTGCTGTGGTGCAGGCCAGCACGCAGGCAAACATGGCCACGGCCGCGCCGAGGTCGATGCCCACACCGAGTGGAGAGACGCCTATCCTCGCCGCGAGTTGATGAAGAGGGCTAGCGGACTGACTTAGCATCGCTGATTCACCGCGGAAGCCGAGCACCTCAGAGTACGAGCACAGCATGAAGAACACTCCGCCGAGAATGGCGGATTGCAGAACTGCGCGCGGAATTGTTCTGGTCGGATCTTTTGCCTCGCCGCCGAGCGTGGTCGCGCTCTCAAATCCAACAAAAGTAAACATTGCCAGCACCAATGCCGGTCCAAGCCGAGCTCCGGACACACCCTTCAGGCGGAGCTGGTCAAGATCGATCCGGATGCCGAAGTGAAAAAACATCACTGCCAGCACGATGAGAATCAGGCTCACGGAGACCGCTTCGATCCACAGCATCAACTCCGCGGAAAGCTTCACGTCTCGATAAGCAACCCATCCAGCGATGCCGCAAATTACGCCGAGTGTGGGTAGCGAGGGTGGCATCCAATGCGTCCAGGGCAGAAACTGCTGCCAGAGAACGCCAAAGTAATAAAGTCCTCCACCAGCCACTGAGGCGCCGGTGGCGAGATACGCAAGCAGAAGGCCCCACGCGGCGAGAACGCCAAAGACCGGCGGCAGCGTTTCCGCAGTGTAGGTGTAGAGCGATCCCGGCGATGCGGAAAGCTTCGCGAAGCGGCTCACGCAGAAGCCGACCAGGAAAGTTGCCGCGGTAGCCATCAGGTAGACAAACCACGTGGCGTTGCCGGCGAGTGCGAAGACCAGCGGAATCGTGAGCGAGGGAGAAGTGCTGGGCGCCATGGCCGAGACCGACTGCGCCAGCGTTTCTACCGGGCCCAGCACACCCGCGCGCAGGCCATAGCTTTCAGGCGCGCCGTCTTGCGCATACACCTGGCCTTTTGTGGTCGTTGTGCCGGTCACGTGCTTGCCTTTTGATTTTGACTTACCGTTCGACGGTGGCCTCGATCGTACCATGGGGCTCATCGATGGGCACGAAAATGTGATTCGGATTGTCGAGGGCGAAAGGGCTCAAGTCGGCAAGCAGATGATGCAGGTTGGGCATGGAGAGGTGAATGCGCGCGATCTCCGGCGCAGCGGCCAGCGCGGC
>JBEKEP010000129.1:0-13150 GCA_050013775.1 Occallatibacter sp.
GACGCCCTCGCGGGCTTCGATGGTCTCAGTAAATGCGGTGCCGAAGCGCGAGGAGTTTTGCTGCGTCATGGGGAAGAGGCGCAGATAGTCGGCGCGCTCTTCCGTGAGGGCAAGGCAGACGAGGCCGCGGCCGTAGCGGGCCATGAAGTTGATGGCTTCGGGTGTGACGTGCTCGGCGGCCAGAGTGAGGTCGCCCTCGTTCTCACGGTCCTCGTCGTCGACCACGACCACCATGCGGCCCGCTTTGATTTCGGCGAGGGCACCGGGGACGTCAGTGAAGGGAGGCTCGGGAGTGCGAAGCGATTGGGGCATGATGCCCCTTTATTTTCGCTTATCCATGCGGGGAACGCCAGAAACGGTCATGAAAGGTGAGTCGACTTCCGGATCGACGGTCATTCAGAACTTGTTTGCGGTCAAATGCGGTCACGTTTACCTGGCTGGACCGTAAACCCAATAAAGGCCCGAGGGGAGCGAGACCAATCTTACGGAGTTGTGGTTCTCTCCTGGATACACCGTGAAGCGATAGTCGAGGCCCTTGGGCTTGAGTTCGTCGAGGAACTGGGCAAAAACGGCTGTGGTCTTCGTAAACCCGAGTTCATCGTCGCTGCCCACCGAGAGATCAAGGCGCACCTGAGAAGACATTGCTCTGAGGGCGCGGCGGGCGTCTTTGTCCATCAAGCTGTCGTCCGGAAAAAGAGCCGGACTGGCGGCGACAATTCGCTGAAACAGACCGGGGCGCTGCTCGAGCGCGTAGAGGGCGAACTTTCCACCCATGGAGTGACCCAGCAATCCGCGGTCAGAGGGATTGGTGCGATAGGCGCGATCGATAAACGGGATGAGTTCGTGTTCGAGGAAATCGAGAAACGCGGCCGCGCCACCGCCGCCGCCGCCCAGGGATTGGGGGATTGAGGTGGGCGAGAAGTCCTGCGCGCGGAGAGCCATGGCGTCGCTGGCCGGCGATTGGCCGATATTGACAATGATGACCGGGGGCATGCGCTGGGAATAAATGTTGTTTTCCTGGAGGAACGCCATCAAAGGAAAATGCCAGCCGTCGAGGACGTAGAGTACGGGGTAAGACTGTTTTGAGGTGGAATAGTTTTCCGGCAGAGAAATGAACAGGTCGTACGGCCGACCGATCTTTGAAGCTGTGATGGTGCGCTGTTCTGTGCCAGCGAGGGTCACGGGAGGTGCAGGCGTTTGGGCGAAGGCGGCTGCGGCACCCACTAGCAATGCGGCCAGAGTGATCGAAGCCGTGAGTCGAATCATGCTTTGGATTCTAGCTTGCGTATGGGCTACGGGCAGACCTTATTCATCGGCGCCGACGTGGCACAATGCATGGGTTACTCGCTCGTAATTGATCCGTGGTATGATTCTGGCTCTCTGTTCCCCGCGCTGAAACCGCGCACCTGAGACACAACGGATCATCTACCCCACAACTCGAAGTGCATTGAGGAGGAATTCGAAATGAATCGAGGAAAAATGACATTGAAAACTACGGTCATGGCTTTTGTAGCCGCCGCCATCTGTTTGCTCTGCAGTGCGCCTGCGGCACGAGCCCAGATCGTTGTCGACATCGGCGTGGAGCCGGTGTGCCCCTATGGGTACTTCGACTATGCCCCGTATAACTGCGCGCCCTATGGATACTACGGGCCCGATTGGTTTGTGGGCGGGGTGTTTGTTGGAGCCGGTCGCTGGTTCCACGGCCCCGAGCACTTCTCCGGCCATGTCGATAACCGGTATGACCCTCGTCACGGTTACAGAGGACCGATGCCCGAGCGCGGAGCTGAGCAGTTCAACCACTTCCGCGGCAACGAGGCGAGGGATGGGCATGGGCATGTCGTCAAAGGCGATCATGACGGCGGCAATGAACACGAACTACCCGGACATCAGGGCGGCGGAGGTGGCGGGCATCGCTAACTGCACAACCGTGGGTTCAAGCACAGCAAAAACGCCGCCCGAGGGCGGCGTTTTTGCTGGAGCTGGCGAAAGTCCTACAACGTGGAGTCAGTCTCGAAGCCCCGAGCCTCGAGCCAGGCCTCCGGGATCTATTTGGAATTCTCCGAAAAGAACGCCCTCCTTGCACACCAATCCCATGTATGAACGTTGAATGCATATGATGGAAAAGCGCCGAAGGGTGCGATTCGCCATGGCCTCCAGAAGATTATCCACGGCCATTTCACTTGCGGTATCGCTTGGGTTTTCGTCCGCTCTGTGTGCACAACAGGCCAAGACGCCCACGCTCGGAGAAATCCTCGACCGGCTGGAAGCGAACCTGAACCACTACGACGCTGGCGTCCCGAGCTTTTTCTGCGATGAACACGTGCTCTCGTCGCAGGTGGAACCCGGCGTGCGCGATCAGAACACAGTCATCGACTCCGTCTTCCGCCTCAAGCGCACCGCAAAGCCAGACCATACGACCAGTTTGGTAGAGTCCCGCGAGATTCAGAACGTCGACGGCAAACCCGCGACTTCGCAGCATTTGAACGTTCCCAGCCTGCCGAGCGGGGCTTTTGAGGGCGGCCTCGCCGTCGTCTCCCGCGAACAGTCAGTCTGCATGAACTACGCGTTGCAACGAATCAACAGAGACCGCCCGGCCGAGCCTTATGTTGTCCGCTTCGCCACGGTCCTCACGCCCCAGAACTCCGCCAATTGTCTTCTGCAGGAGAACAGCAAGGGCCGCGTCTTCATCGATCCTGCATCGTTGCAGATCACTCACCTGGAACTCACTACCCCGCGTCACCTGATCATCCCCGGGAACTCATTCACACCGCCCATAGTGGGCAGGCGGGTCCTCAGCGTCGACTATGCGCCGGTCCTGCTGGGCGGCGAGACCTTCTGGATGCCCTCCGCGATTACCATGAGTAACGCCAGCGGTTCCGGGACCTTCCACATGATGCTCTGGTCGTTCCGAGCCACCTATCGCAACTACCATCGGCTGGAAGTGACGTCACGCATCCTGCCTGGTTTCGAGGCGCCCGCGCCGTGACTTGGCCGACCTGGCGCGACGTTACTGGAAGTTGAATCGAGCGTGTTCTAAAGTCACTGAATGGTTACCGATTATGATCCCTCAGAGGCCAAAGCCCTGCATTTTCCTGTATTTTTCGGCCAAGCTAAAACTGTGCCCTTGTTACAAAAGTGATTTTTGAAATACGTTTTAATTACCGAGGTCATCAATTCCGTTCCTTCCGGTTTCATATAATCCAGTCAGTGGCCGGGAAACGGCCCGTCGCGGGTCGCACGGTTCTTTGCAATGGAAAGAACGCAGGAATCCTGCCGATAAACCCTTCCATGTCCCCCCGAAGGAGGGATGATGCCCCACTCCCAAAAGCCCGATCCAATGTCCCACTCCCACAAGTCCGGTGTTTCTGACAATTTTGTTGCCGCGGTCGCCTATTTCTCTCCCATTCCGGCGTTCTTCTTTCTGGCAATCAGGCACTACAACAAAAGGCCCTATGTGCGATTCCACGCGTGGCAGTCTCTGGTATTCAGCGCCTTTGTCTTTCTATTCGGCGTTACCATGGGATTTGTACTGCCGTATCTCCGGTTCCTCGGGACGCGCGTCCTCCTGGTGATGTTCTGTGTCGTGTCTGCGGTGGTTTTCTGTATGTGGCTGTGGTGCGTGATCGGCGCGTTTCGAGGCAAGCGCTGCAAGCTCCCGCTGATTGGGCCCTGGGCTGACGAGCAGGCCTACAGGTAATCGGCCAGCGGTTCCAAAGAAAAACGCCCACCCGGTTTCAGCCGGTTTGCGGGCAGCAAAAACGCCGCCCGAAGGCGGCGTTTATGTTTGAGCTGGCGAAAGTGTTACAGCGTGGATTCAATCTCAAAGCCCCAGGCCTCGAGCAAGGCCTCCGGGATATATTTGGAATTCTTATTGCGGCGCGCCCATTCGCGCAGGCGGGTTGACCGGATGAACTGATCCGGCGGCAGCTTAAACTCCTTGGTGATCTGCTCGAAGGAGGTAACTGTAGGCACAACCGGGCCAATGGGCTCTGGTTTGCCCCAATTCGGATTTCCACGACGCTTTGCCATTGATTTTTGTGTCCTTGAAAGGAGGTTAACAATTTGTCCTCGGAGCAGGGCTGGGGGTTCAGTAGGACCCGAGGAGCATTAATTGCTATTTTACGGAGATTTTGTTCAAAAATCAATAGGAAAGAGGGGTTAAAGCGGGGTTTGGGCAAAGAATCGTGAGCGGGTTTGATACCTCATAAACGATTGAATTGATGAATTTTATGGGAAGTCTGCCAGGTTAGACGGGGAACAAAGGTCCGGTTTTTGCCGTATTACGGTGGAAGCGGGGCGGGCGGGGTGACAGGATATCTTTATGGGCAAGTTTAGAACGGCGATTGTGGCGTATTTGGCACTACTGGCAGGAGTTGCACCGTGCTGCGCTGTGGAATTGACCATCAGCAGACAGGCCCTTGAGCGAACCCTGAAGCAGCAGCTCTATAGCGGGCCCGACGGCCGGTATTACCTGAAAGGCGGGCCTCACTCGGCGTGCTTTATCGCCACCGAGGATCCGCATTTGAGCTTTGAGCAGGATCGGATCGTGGTGCGGGTGAAAACCGTGGCCCGGCTGGGAACGCCCGTGGGCGGGGCGTGCCTGGGGGTCAGCCTGACCTTGCCGGCCGAGGTTTCGCTGGCGCCGGACGCGGAGGGGGAGACGGTGGGGTTCCGCGACGCGCAGCTGGATAAGGTTTCGGACCGGAAAGAAATCAACTTTGTGCTGGCGCCCTTCCTGCGCGGGCAGGTGCCGAAGGGCATGAAGGTGAATGCGACCGATTTGCTGCGCAAGGCGCTGGAGGGGTCGACTGCTTCCTCGGGATACAAGGTGAGCCTGGACCGGCTGAAGATTCACTCGGTTCAGATTCAAGGCGACAAGCTGGTGGTGGATGCGGATGGAGATTTGAGCGTGGAGTGAGAATGACAGGATTCAGGTATCAGGTTTCAGGTGATGCCGAGCTGCACGATCGAAGCGGGGGTCGTCAGCCGTTGTACAGGTTCTTGAGCAGGCCTTCGATGGCGCGGTTCAGGGCGCGGACTCCGTGGTCGCGCTGGTAGCGGAAGGCCGCTTGCTGGACGGGAAAGGACACCGTCCGCAGCACAGCGAAACTGCTCTGCGCCTGGCCGGAGCTTGATTTCGCTTGCTGCTTCAGGAGATCAGAGAGCAGGATTCCCTTCTGCGTCGCAGCATGGATTCCGGGAAAATCGTCCTCGTTGTTGCCCAACAGCCAAAGAAGCCTGATCGCTTCCAGTGCCCGCGAACCATTGGCAACTTTTCCATCTGGTCCGACGGCAAAGACGCCGGGAATCGTCCAGACATCCTTCTCGCGGACCCAAAATATGCGCGCGCTCACATACTGGGCATCGCGCAGATAATGGACGTCGGCCGCGGTGAGCACGGTGTCCTGAGGAGCGCCGATTTTCTTAACAAAATCGTTCCAAACGTCGGCGATGTGCTGCTCGGAGATGAGGGAACCGGGATTGGCGACGGATTCATACTCGGCACGGGCGATGCGCTTGCGGATGGATCCGGTGGCCCATCTGGGTGGAAGCTCATCGGAGAATTCGGCGGCGACCAGATCGACGAGCTGGCGCGCGTCGTCGGGCGAATGGATGTTGCCGGCGATGACGTTGATGGCGTTGGCGTGCGCCTCCATTGTCCGTCGCTGCTCGGCGATCTTGCGCATGACTTCGGGGCTGGGTTGATGGAAACCGGGGCGGTTGGTTTGTTGCTGCGGGGCTTGAGGAGCGGGTTGCTGCGCAGAAAGAAAGCAGATGGGCAGAAGCGCAGCTGCGAAACGCCAGAGTTTCGTATTCATGGCCGGGAGTCCTCCGTTCGGACTTGGGACCCGAGAAAACCACGTGGAGATTGTAGCGCAACGGCGAGCTCCCCGAGGTCAGACCACTTTGTTAAAATGGATGCAGGAAAATCCAAAATCCGCAATGATAGAATTTTGACGTTTGGAGAAAAGAATGTCGGACGCATCGTGTGATATCGGCCTTATTGGCCTTGCCGTTATGGGACAAAATCTTGTCCTCAACATGAACGACCACGGATTCAAAGTGGCAGTGTTCAATCGCACCGTTTCAAAGGTTGATGATTTCGTGGCCAACGAGGCCAAAGGAACCGAGGTGGTGGGAGCGCACTCGGTTGAAGAGCTGGCCGGGCTGCTAAAGCGGCCGCGGCGCGTGATGCTGATGGTGAAGGCCGGCGACACCGTGGATCAGATGATCGACCACATTGTGCCGCACCTCGAAAAGGGTGACATCATTATTGATGGCGGAAACTCGCTGTTCACGGATTCGACGCGGCGCACCAAGGCGCTGGCCGAGAAGGGGATTCTGTTTATCGGCACGGGCGTTTCGGGCGGCGAAGAGGGCGCACGGCGCGGACCGTCGATTATGCCTGGCGGCAACCCCGAGGCGTGGCCGCACGTGAAACCGATCTTCCAGGCGATTGCGGCCAAGGTGGACGATGGCACGCCCTGCTGCGACTGGGTGGGCGAAGAGGGCGCCGGGCACTTTGTGAAGATGGTGCACAACGGCATTGAGTACGGCGATATGCAGCTGATCTGCGAAGCCTACGATCTGCTGAAGCGCGGGCTGGGACTGACGGCCGACGAGCTGCACACAGTGTTCGCCGATTGGAACAAGGGCGAACTGGACAGCTACCTGATCGACATTACCCAGCAGATTTTTGCGAAGAAGGATGAGGACGGCTCGCCGCTGGTGGACAAGATTCTGGACACGGCGGGACAGAAGGGTACGGGTAAGTGGACGGTGATCAGCGCGCTCGATGAGGGCCAACCGGTGACGCTGATCGGCGAATCGGTGTTCGCGCGTTGCCTGTCGTCGCTGAAAGACGAGCGCTTAGAGGCCGAGAAAGTGCTGCGCGGGCCGAAGACGGCGGTCAAAGTGGGGGACCGGGCGAAGTTCATCGAGGACGTGCGGCGGGCGCTGTTCTGCTCGAAGATCATCAGCTACGCGCAGGGCTACATGCTGCTGCGGGCCGCGGGCAAGGAGTTCGGGTGGAACCTGAACATGGGCGGCATTGCACTGATGTGGCGCGGCGGATGCATCATTCGCAGCCAGTTCCTGGGCAAGATCAAGGACGCGTTCCGGAAGAACAAGAAGCTCGACAACCTGCTGCTGGACAAATTCTTCTCGCGGCTGGTGAACAAATACCAGGCGTCGTGGCGCAAGGCGGTGACGCACGCGGTGAAGCTGGGCGTGCCCACGCCGGCGTTCTCGACGGCACTGGCGTTCTTTGACGGCTATCGCACCGGCCGGTTGCCGCAGAACCTGCTGCAGGCGCAGAGAGACTTCTTCGGCGCGCATACTTATGAACGTATCGACAAGCCACGCGGCGAGTTCTTCCACACCAACTGGACGGGCCACGGCGGACGGGTTTCGTCGTCGACGTACAACGTGTAGAAACAGCTGTCAGCTTTTAGCTTGGTTGTGGTGAGTCAATTTGCAGGCTATCCCAGGTTCCAGGATGGGGATCTGAGGTAGCCTGCCAAGACCTTACACTGGGAGAGCATTCGCCAGGCCCCCTCACTCGGAGCCGAGCTATGAATCTGTCACAACTGGTCCGGCAGTTGATGCCCGCGCGGGTGAAGGACTCTCTGCGTGCCGAAGCCAAGAAGGCGCTTCAGCCGCCGATGACGTTCCCAACTTATTCTCCGGATGTCGTCCAGTATTTTGAAGAATTCCGCGACGACGTGCGCTACGCGACGCTGGCGCTTGCAATTCAGCGACTGGAAACTGAGCGGATTGACGGAGCATTTGCGGAGTTGGGCGTGCATCAGGGCGCCACGAGCAGAATGATGCACAAGTAGGCTCCCCATCGCCGGCTCTATCTTTTTGATACCTTTGCGGGCTTCCCTGCCGCGGCGCTGGAAGTGGATCAAGACGAGCGTTTCAAAGATACTTCGCAGGAGCGCGTGGCAGCGTTCATTGGAGATCAGGAGAATGTAATTTTTCGCGCCGGATATTTTCCGGAAACTGCAGCCGGTTTGGAAGGTGAACGGTTCGCACTGGTGATGCTGGACTTCGATCTCTATAAATCGGCCATCCATGCCTTCAACTTCTTCTATCCGCGCCTAGTACCGGGGGCTTATTTCTTCATGCATGACTTCAATAATCCCGAGTCAGATCATGCGATTTCGCGCGCGGCGCACGAGTTTCTGGCGGACAAGCCGGAGCGGCTGATGGAGATCCCCGATGTATGGGGTACGGCGATGTTTCGGAAGTTGTGAAAGACGGGGACTAGGGACTAAGGCGGCGATTTCCGAGATGGAAATCGCCGCCTTTGATTTTGGGGTCCGTTCGAAGCTACGAGAAGCACTCGCTATGCGCGGAACTACGGATGCTGAGCCAGGGCGGCCTGCGCTTTGGCGAGGATGACCGCGTTCTTGAGAGCGATAGCAAAGGAGCGGGCCGCGGCTGGGTCAGCGAACGTGAGGCCGAAGGCTTCTGTTTCGTCGGGCGCCTGGCCGTACTCCTTGCTCGAGTGCGGGCCGGGTCCGAGGTGCGCGAACTTGTCCAGGTCGTAGATGAGCGTGTGGAACTGCTTGCCGGGAACGCCGGCGACGACGACCATGGTGGCGTCTCCCACGTCACCGGGCTTGTAGGTGCGGGTCGCGTCGGGACTGGAAAAGACGCGATCCTCTGTAATCAGCGTCTCGTCGACTTCGGAAAGGTGCACCGTAATGGATGCGAGCGGGAAAGTGTAGAAGGACCAGGTCGTTTGACCGTTCTGAACCTTGGGCAGCGCGCAAAACTGCGCCGGCATCCGGGGCTCGATGACGATGGTGTTCTTATCGAGAACAACGATGTTGCCGGAAGCGGTGTAGGTGCTCTTCATGACCTCGAGATTCGGCGGAATGCCGGGATTCGAGGGAATGCTCTGGGCAGTTGCGGCGGTAACGGATAGGGCAAGGCTGTATAGGACAGCTGGGGCAATGTGTTTCATATAGATCTAAGAACCTCTACGAGAACCGATGTTGCGCTCATTCTAAGCCGAGGTAACGCGATTTAAATCACCCCAAATAGGCAAAAACGGTAACTTTCGTGCTGCCGGAGGCGGGTGGGCGGCTCGGCGGCGTTCGGGACGCGGGCCGCGACCTGCGCGTAACCGCGCGCAGCAAACTATTGATTCTTAGGGCCATGGTGCGAAACCCTGACCCTGCTTGACTGATCAGGTTGACCTGCGATTATCGCAACGTGTCGACGGGGGCGGGGTCCATGTCGGCGTAGTCCTGATTTTCGCCCCCCATGCCCCAGCAGAAGCTGTAGGCGCGGGTGCCGACGCCGGCATGAATCGACCATCCGGGCGAGACGACGATGCCCTTATCGGCCATGACGATGTGGCGCGTTTCCGCAGGAGGTCCCATAAAGTGCATGACGCGCGCGTCCGCGGCGACGTTGAAATACATATAGATCTCGGAACGGCGCATGTGGGTGTGCGGCGGCATGGTGTTCCAGTTGCTGCCGGGCGCAAGATGCGTGACGCCCATGACGAGCTGGCAACTGCGCGCGCCCTGCAGATAAATGTATTTGCAGATGGTGCGCTTGTTGCAGGTTTCCAGGCTGCCGAGTTCCACGGGCGTGGCTTCTTCCTTGCGCACCAGCGCAACGGGATACACGGCGTGGGCGGGATAGCTCAACAGATAGTAGATGGCAGGCGCGGACTTGTCTTTGGAGGCGAACGTGACCTGTTTGTTGCCGCGGCCGATGTAAAGCACATCGAGATTCGAGAGCTCGTAGCTGTTGCCCTCGACGGTGATGACGCCGGCGCCACCGATGTTCAGCGCGCCCAGTTCGCGGCGCTCGGTGAAATACTCGGCGCGGAGTTCGGGATACGTGGGCAGCGCGATGGGGGCTTCGAGCGGAGCCGCGAAGCCGGCTACGGAGCGATCAAGATCGACGTAATTGAGTTGCAGCTTGCCGGGCTCGTAGAGCGAGTGGAGCAGGAATGTTTCGCGGAGTTCGTCGGTGGTCATGCGCGGGTAGCGCACGGGGTCAGCCATTAGTACGGTCTTCATGATGTCTCCATTTTACTGCGCGGGCGGAGTGGGGAGCTTGGTTGGATCCCAGTTATCGGCGCCGCGCAGGAAAATTGCCGGCTCGTATTGCTTGGCCTCATCGGGCGTGAGGAAATGCGTGTGCGGGTCGCGCTGGTCGTGATGCGCGCCGGGACCGGTGGAGTCGAACTCGGCGTAGTAGACGGTTTCGAGCGAGTGGGTATCCCCGGGATGCCATTCGCGCCAGCCCGCTGGGTCGATCTTGTCGCCCATCTCGGTGTGCATGTAAATGACCGTCGCGTAGGGACGCCACGGGCGGCCGAGGAAGATGGGGCCGGTAACGCCGGGATCGGCAGTGAGCTTGCAATGGTCGATGACGAAGCCGGAATCCTGCTTGGGATAGTGCTTGGATTGCGCGGTGATGTAGCCGCCCGCGTGCACAGTGGAGTGAATTTCGCAGTTGTCAAAAACGGCTTTCGAATCCCCGAAGATGAAGTCGACGTTGCCGGCGACGTAACAATCGGAGAAGTATTGGCGCGTGGGGGCGCAGTTTTGCGCATCGTTGCCGCAATGCGTGCCGAGATAGACGGTGTCCTGGTTGCCGAGCAGGCGGTCATTGTGGAAGATGGCGCGGTCGCCGGTGACGAGAATGGCGAGGGCCTGCGAGCCCTGCGAAGTCTGCTCGTGCGTCTTGTTGAAGTCGTTCTCGATGGTGATGTTTTCCGCGAAGAAGTCGTCGGCAGTGACGTTGACCGTGGCGGAGTGCAACGTGCCGCCGTTCTGGCCAGCGCTGCGGTCGTTGACGATGACAGTTTTGCTGGCGTCGGGATTGGCGCTGCGGATAGTGATGCCGGGTTTGTCGACGGTGAGCACTTCGCGATAGACGCCGGGCGAGACGGAGAGAACCGCGCCGCCGGTCTTGGGCGCCATGTCGAGAGCGCGCTGGATGGAGTAGTAGTCACCGGTGCCGTCGGCGGCCACGTAGAAGGTTTTGTCTTCGGGCGGAATTTTGCCTGCCATCTCGGGCGCGGTTTTATCTTCAGGGAACGGGACGAAGCGGGCGTCGCAATCGAGCGGCTGACCGGGCGCAGAATCGGGCGCAGTCGTGTCCGTTACGTCGTCGCCTTTGGGCGCGAGATTGCCGACGTGCGGGCCAATGGTGATGGACGCGTCCTGGTTGTAGAAGAGCGAATCCTTCTGGTCGTCGGCGAAGACGTTGTCGAGCTTGATTTCGAGTTTGTGGCCCGGGTCGGCGTCGAGACCGAAGAAGGTGTAAGCGCCGGGCGTGAGCACGTGCACGTTTTCAAGCGTGATGTCGTTGTAAATGGGCAAGCGAGTGCCGGTGAAGGTGGTGTAGTGCGGCGTGAAGACCAGAGGGTTGGGCACGTTGCGGATGCAGACGTTGCGGTAGACGATCTGATGGACGAGGCCGCCGCGGCTGCGATCGGACTTGATACGGATGCCGTTGTCCGCGCCGTCTATGGTGAGGTCGTCGACGAGGAGATGATCGACACCGCCGAAGGTGCCGCTGCCGATGGACATGCCGTGGCCGGAATAAAAATGATTGTGAAGGACAGACATGTTGGAGACGCCGCCCATGGCGCTGGGCTTGAGGCAGACGTCGTCGTCGCCGGTGTGAATGTAGCTGTAGGCGATGGTGATGTTTTTCGACGAACCCGGGTCGATGCCGTCGGTGTTGCGCGCGGTCTTGGGGGTCATGATTTTGACACCCCACGCGGTGAAGCCGTCCGTCTGATTGATAGAGACGTGGAAGCCGGGCGAGTTGCGCAGCGTGATCTTGTAAAGGATGAAGCCGTCGACGTGGCGCAGGGCAATCATGGCGAAGACGCTCTGCGATTCATCTTTCACTTTGGCTTCGTGCGCGAGGTCCCACCAGGTAACGTCCTGACCGAGGAGGGTTGCGCCGCCGCGGGCGTCGATGGAGCCTTCGCCCATAATGCCGGAGTTCTTGGCGCCGTCGGCGGAGATGAGGGGCTTGCAGGCGCGGCCGCCGTGCATGGAAACGATGCCGCAGCCGCCGGGCGAGGAGTCGAAGACACGGGGATCGCGCGAGGCGACGAGAGCGGTGTTCTTATCGACAACGAGAGTGACGCCGGGGCGGAGGGTCAGCGGGCCGGTGAGGAGGACGTTCTTCTTGCCATGGGCGCGGAGGACGACGGCTTGGCCTTGCGCGCAGTGGTCCATTGCGTCCTGAATGCGGGCTGTGGAGAGTTTTTGCTCGTCGGCGAGCGCGATGTTGCCGTGGTTGGAGACGATGTCGGCTTCGAGGGTGACGCAGGCGGGAGGAATTTTGGGCTCGGTGACGGTGCGCGTGTCTTGGGCGAACAGAGGGAGCGCGGCAAGGTACGGAAGCGCAGCAAGAAGGAGACGAACGGGACGCATGAGTTTCTCCAATCGGCGTGGTCCGCAGCGGCGGAGAGGGCCGGCGAGCACAGCGTGATTCAAGTGGACTGACCACTCGAACCATCCCACTGTATAGGAGCGGAGCGGTGGGTCGTCAAGCCTTTGCGGGGCTATGCGAAGAGCGATTGAAAGCGGGCGCGGAGACGGCTCAAATCGATTGTTGGTCAGACCTTTGGGACGATAGAATCGGGGACGGTTCGCAGGGGACTTTTTAGAGGTTTTGGAGACAGGCGACGCCAGGTGAAGATTGGAGAATCTTGATGAAATCGCTCTTCTTTTTTGTTGTGGCCACGGTTTTGGCGGCAGGCTTTGCCGCTCAGGCGCAATCGCCGCAAGCGGGCACGCCCGCGCTGCCTCCCGCGAAGGTACGGATTGCACTGATTGGCGATTCGACACAGACGAAGAGCGCGGGATACGGACTGGGATTTTGCGCAAACCTGACCGACGACGTGGTTTGCATCAACGATGCAAAAGGTGGAGCGAGCACGAAGACCTACTACAACGAGGGCTACTGGACCAAAGCGCTCGCAGACAAGCCGGACTACATGCTGATCCAGTTTGGGCACAATGACGAGGAGTCGACGCAGCACATGCCGCGCGAGACCAACCTGGTGACGGAGTATCCCGCGAATCTGAAGCGGTATGTAGAGGAGGCGCGGGCGCACGGCATCGTTCCCGTGCTGGTGACGCCGCTGACG
>JBEKEP010000130.1:0-13062 GCA_050013775.1 Occallatibacter sp.
GGCGGCAGGGCGGCGAAGCGATCGAGAGCGGCCTTGCGATAGGCATAGATGCCGAGATGCTTGCGGTAGCCGTTGAACCCAGCCTGATCCCGATCGAACGGAATCGTCGCGCGTGAAAAATAGAGAGCGCGGCCGTCGAGAGCCGTAACCACTTTGACGGCATTGGGATTGATGAATTCTTCAGGCGGGCAGCGCACGGAGAGCGTGGTCACTTCCACTTCCGGGCGCGCGAAGAGATCGAGTAATGGCGGGAAAAAGTCGGGAGTCAGCGTAGGCTCGTCGCCCTGAATATTGACGTAAATGTCGGCGTCGATCTGCCGGGAGACTTCCCTCACCCGGTCGCTGCCGCTGGGGCACGCGGCCGAAGTCCTCACCACAGGAATCGAACGCGCGCGGCAGACCTCGGCAACTTCCTCAGCATCGGTGGCGACCACCACGGGATCCATAAGGCCGCTGACGCTGGCGGCGCGCCACACCCACTCCACCATGGGCCGGCCGGCGATGGGACGCAGCACTTTGCGCGCCATGCGCGTGGATTGGAGCCGCGCAGGAATGACGGCTGCGATGCGCAGGGAACTCATGCAGTCGAGTGTACATGGACGCACGGCATCGATCAGCCGGCGAGAGCGGCCAGCGCACTTTGGGCGCGGGCCAGACTTTGCGCCGCCGCTTCGGGATCGCTGCTCTGGTGTTCGGCATAAATGAATTCGATCTGCGTGAGACCGATAACGCCGAGAATCTTGCGCAGATACGGCTCCTGCTGGTCCAAATCGCAAGGCGGCGTGCCCGCGGGATACGCACCTCCGCGCGCGGAGAAGACGTAGACCCGTTTGCCCGGCGTCACCAACGGCGCCACGCCTTGCGCAGTAAAGGCAAAGGTGCGCCCTTCGCGCACGATCAGGTCGATCCACGCCTTGAGCGAGGCGGGAATGGAGAGGTTCCACATAGGCGCGCCCAGTACCACCACGTCAGCGGCAAGCAGCTCGTCTACCAGCCGATCGGAGAATGCGAGAGCCAGTTTCTGCGCGGCAGACAGCTCCGCAGCCGGCGTGAAAAACGCGTCGATGGCAGCTTCATCGAGATACGGGAATTGCTCAAGCGATGTGTTGTGGTGGAAGACCTTGCCGCCGGGGTTTCTCCGCTTCCATTTATCAACGAAGGCTGCGGCAAGGCTGCTTGAAATTGATGCGGCGCGAGGACTGGAATCGATGTGAAGCAATGCGGGCATGTACGCTCTCCGGCAGCAAGCAAAAGACACAGCAAGCATTGTCGCAGGGAGGGCCGGCTTGCAGATTTTCCGGTCAAAGACTTGGGGAGAGATCTCGAGAATTCGGTGGGCTGGGAGACTGGTGGCGGGAGGCAGGATCGAACTGCCGACCTACGGGTTATGAATCCGTCGCTCTAACCATCTGAGCTACCCCGCCATAGGAGCACAACTGCGCAACAAAGAACGTCATGCCATTCATCTGATGATACGGACGCAAGGAAGACAGGTCAATCGTTCCGATCCGAGCCGCAGGCGGCGCAAGTGCACAACTCCTAAGCGTTTACACAGGTCTTAAGAAGTTTGCACGCGGAGGCGATTGGCTGGTTTTGGCTGCCCCCCAGGGATTCGAACCCCGATATGCTGATCCAGAGTCAGCTGTCCTGCCGTTGAACGAGGGGGCAACAAGCGCACGTGGCGACGTCTTGCAGCCGTGTGGCCTGGCCCCACCCAAGGGTGCGCAATGCCAACTCCTTCATCTTAAGGGGGATTCGCAGGCGCGGTCAACGGCACGAGGCATCATGAGGAACGGACGCCTTCGAAAGCACGCAATGGAGCCGTTTTGGGAGGCTTTGCAGACTATAAACCGAGAAAAAGCTGAGGTTTATCGATCCTTTAGGAGATCTCAACCCGGGCCCGATGGATTGCCGTCCAACTTGGCAGGCAATGGGGATATCTTTTGACACTTTTGGACTATCTTTTGACCCTAACGCCTAATGTAGAATTGGCTCTGGGAATGGAGCTAACCCTCAATCTCGGTTGGGCGTTGGTGACCATGTGGATGTTGTGCGCATGGGTGCGCACATCTCCGCGCAGAGCAACGGATCGCCGCATTCAGATGGTGGCTCTCGCCGTGGTGATCCTTATCCTGTTGCCAGCCATCTCCATGACCGACGACCTGGTGGCGGCGCAGAACCCCGCAGAGATCGATTGCTGCGCCCGCCGCAATCACGACCACGGCGCCAATCCGCATTCCGTCGCTCCGGCATCTCCCGCTATTCCAATGCCCAGCTTTACCGGCATCTCGCTCGCTTTTGTGGGCATGGCCGCGCCAAGCGATCTCCCTTCTCCTTTTGTGGAGAACCCCTGTCTGGCATCGATCCAGAACCGGCCTCCTCCGGCCGCCTGATCGCTCCTCGCCGTTTTTCTTCGTCGTCAATTTACTGATTCTCCATGTCCGCCGTGCAGACCGCGGCGCAAAGGTTTTGTATGAAACGGATGTTCCCTTTCGTTGCCGTTCGGGCAATGGGCGTGGTCCTCGTTCTGGCGCCCTGCCGTGCACCTGCCCTGCAGGCGCTTTCGTGGGATCAAGTTAAGGCCAGGTTTGAGGCCTCCAATCCGGCGTTGAAGGCCGATGCCGACAACGTGGACGAAATGCGCGCCGAAGAGATCACCGCGTATCTGCGGCCGAATCCGCAGTTCACTCTATTGGCCGACGGCACGCAAATCGCTCCGCACGACGGAGTGTGGACCCCTTTCAAGGGCACATACGAGCAGCCCAATTTCAGCTACCTGCACGAGCGCGATCACAAGCGCGAATTGCGGCTTGAAAGCGCGCAGGAAGGCACGCGCATTACAGAAGCGCAGCACGAGGACCTGAGGCGCAACCTGGAGTTCACGCTGCGCGCGGCGTTTGTCGAAACGCTGGAGGCCAAGTTCGTGCTCGACATGGCCAAAGCCGATCTCGATTATTACGACAAGATCATCGAGATCAGCCGCGCACGGCTCAAAGACGGGGACCTTGCGCAGATCGATTTCGACCGCATCGAGTTGTTGAGAGTGCAGTACGAATCGGAGCTTCAGACGGCGATCGTGAACCTGCGCACCGCCAAGATTCAGCTGCTGCAACTGATGGACGACCGCACGCCGCTGGATCAGTTCGACGTGACCGGAACCTACGATTTCTCCGATGCGCTCGATCCGCTCTCGAACTTCCGCGATGCGGCGCTGGCCGCACGGCCCGATTTGCAGGCGGCGCTAGCAACCATGCAGCAATCCCAGACCAATCACAAACTGGCGGTGTCGAACGGTTCCACTGACCCGACCTTCGGCGCGTGGTACACATACAACTCCTCGAACAACAACCCAAACGGCATTCAGACGCTCGGTGCGAGCGTGAGCGTTCCCCTGCGCATCTTCGACAAGAACCAGGGCGAGAAAAAACGCACCGCGATCGATATCGATCGCGCACAGCAGGCCAGCGAAGCCACGCGGGCCCAGGTTTTCAGTGACGTGGACACGGCGTACGAACTGGTGCGCAGCAATGTTGAACTGCTGAAACCGTACAAGGCCAAGTACAACGACGAGGCGCTGCGGGTGCGTGATACCGTGACCTATGCCTACCAGCACGGCGGCGCTTCGCTGATGGATTTCCTGAATGCCCAGAGCGACTACCGCCAGGTGCAACTGGCCTATGCACAACTGATCGGCGCATATCTTACATCTGCAGCGCAACTGAATCTTGCCGTAGGACGCGAGGTAATTCCATGACGAAGACTTCCGTTTTTCGAGGCGCGTGCTTTTTGGCCGCAGGTCTCGCACTGGCGGGCTGCAAAAAGAATTTCGACCCGGCCAGCGGAGCGGCCTCTCCGGCGCAGGTGGTGGAGACCGGCAACGCTGGACTGGTGACCGTGGACCATCCGGACCAATATCCCACGGTGGCGGCGAGCCGAGTCGACGAACCGGACAAGCTGGACGTGACTGGCTCGGTGTTTCCCGACGTCTCGCGCGAGATTCCCGTGATCTCCATGGCCAACGGCCGCGTGGTCGACATCCGCGCGCGGCTGGACGACAACGTGAAGAAGGGCCAGCTGTTGTTCAGCGTACAAAGCCCCGACATCGCCGGCGCATTTAACACCTATGTAAAGGCAGCTGCCGACGAGCAGCTCGCCAACAAGGCATACCTGCGCGCACAGGACCTGTATGAGCACGGAGCCATCTCGCAGGCGATGCTGGAGCAGGCGGAGGATACGGAAAAAGACGCCAAAGCCGATTTGAATGCGGCCGCTGAACAATTGAAGATCTTCGGCGTGGACAAGGATCATCCCAGCCCTATCGTGAAAGTGTACGCGCCAACCTCCGGCGTCATTGTCTCCCAGAACATTACTGAATCCGCCGCCACGGGCGTGGCGTTGTCGGGCACGGCAACGGCTTTCACTATTGCCGACCTGAGCTCGGTGTGGATTCTCTGCGACGTATACGAGAACGATCTGCCCAAAGTGACTCTGGGACAGGAAGCGCAGATCAAGCTCACCGCGTATCCCGACAGGATTCTCACCGGCCGCGTGAGCGACATCGGGCCGGTGCTCGATCCCACCATCCGCACCGCCAAGGTGCGCATTGAGGTGGCGAACCCCGGCATTCTGCGCCTGGGAATGTTTGTGACGACGACGTTGCAGAGCCGCACCAAGGTGACGCACGCATCGGTACCGGCCAGCGCCATCCTGCACCTGCACGATCGCGAGTGGGTCTTTGAGCCTGCGGGCCAAGGACAATTCAAGCGCGTGGAAGTGACCGGCGGCAACATGCTGCCCGGAGGCGAGCAGGAGATTCTGTCAGGCATTGCGCCCGGACAGCAGGTGGTCAAGGACGTTCTGAATCTTCAAGCAACGGTTGAGGGCCAATGATTCGCAGGCTGGTCGATTTCGCACTTCAAAACCGCTTTCTCGTCCTGGCCATCGGCATCATGCTTTTTGCCTGGGGCATCGTGTCGTTTCACCGGCTCCCGGTGGAGGCCTATCCGGACGTCGCCAACAACTACGTCGATATCATCGCGCAGTGGCCGGGAATCTCAGCCGAGCAGATCGAGCAGCAGGTAACGATTCCCATCGAAACCACGATGAACGGCATTCCGGGCATCGCCCATGTGCGTTCGTGGTCCATTTTCGGGCTCTCCACGGTGGAGATCGTCTTCGGCGAAGAGACCACAAATTTCGAAAATCGCGAGCGCGTGAACGAGCGGCTTGCGCAAGTCACGCTGCCCACCGGGGTGGTGCCGCAGATGGGCACCGACTGGAGCCCCGTAGGCCAGATTTATTTCTACACGCTGCGCAGTACAAACCCCGCATATGACGTGATGAACCTGAAGACCGTTGAGACGTGGGTGGTCGAGAAGAACCTCAAGTCGGTGCCGGGCGTGGTCGATACCAATCCCTTCGGAGGGCCGATGCGCGAGTACCAGGTGCGCCTCGACCCCGACAAGCTTATTGACTATGGGTTGAGCATCGCCCAGGTGGAGCAGCAACTCACCAATAACAACGCGAATGGCGGCGGCAGCTTCATCCAGGAGGGCTTGCAGCAGGTGAACGTGCGCGAGGTGGGCCTGGTGCGCGACGTTCAGGACATTGCAAACACCGTGATCACAACCAAGAATGGCACGGCAATTCGCGTCAGGGACATTGGCGTTGTCGAACAGGGCCCCATGATTCGCCTGGGGCAATTCGGCGACGCATTTCATGGCAAGGACGGCAAGCTGATCGACAACGACGACGTGGTTTCGGGCATTGTGGCGCTGCAAAAGGGCGCCAATGCGCAGCCGACGCTCGACGCGGTGAACGAAAAAGTAAAGCAACTGAACGCGCAGATCCTGCCCAGTGGCGTAACCCTGCAGGCGTTCATCGACCGCAGCGAGTTGCTGCACTTCACCACGCATACGGTGCTGCACAACCTGACCGAGGGCATGGTTCTGGTCGCCATCATTCTGTTTGTTTTCCTCGGCAACGTGCGGGGCGCAATCATCGTCGTGTTGACCATTCCTTTCTCGCTGCTTTTTGCCGCAACGTGCCTCGACCTCGCGCACATTCCCGCCAACCTGCTTTCGCTGGGCGCGCTTGACTTTGGCATGGTGGTCGATGGCGCGGTAGTGATGGTGGAAAACATCGTCCGCCATCTGTCGCACGGGCCGCACAGCAAGACCCCGGCGGACAAGATCCGCGACGCCGCTCATGAAGTGCAGCGCCCGGTTTTCTTCGCCATCGCCATCATCATCACCGCGTATCTGCCCATCTTCACGCTGCAGTCCGTGGAAGGCCGGCTATTCCATCCCATGGCCTGGACGGTGGCGTTTGCGCTGCTGGGCGCGCTCACATTCTCCATCCTTCTCGCGCCCGTTCTGGCCAGCATGCTGATGAGCAAAGGCGCCAGGGAGTGGAGAAACCCGGCGATGGAATACGTGAGGGAACGTTACCGCACCGGCGTGACCTGGGCTATTCACCATCACCGCTTCGTGTTTAGCTGCGGAGTTTGCGCGTTGATCCTCGCCATCTTTCTGGCCTTCAGCGGCGTCATCGGCTCCGAGTTTCTGCCCCACCTGGACGAAGGCTCGCTGTGGGTGCGCGGCACGCTCGAGCAGAGCGTCGGCCCCGAAGAAAGTGTCCGCGTCGCCAATCAGGCCCGCGTCCTTCTGTGTTCGTTTCCCGAAACCACCGAGTGCACCAGCCAAACGGGACGCCCCGACGACGGAACTGACCATACAGGATTTTTCAATACCGAGTACTTTGTGGGCCTCAAGCCGAAGGAACAGTGGCGACCGGTCTTCCACGAGAACAAAGACGATCTGATCGCCTCCATGCAGGACGCGCTCGACAAGCAGTTCCCGGGCGTGATCTGGGGCTTCTCGCAGCCGATTGAAGACAACATGGAAGAGGCGGTGAGCGGCGTAAAGGGCGAGTTGGCGACGAAGGTCTACGGCAGCGACCTGCATACGCTGGAAGATCTTGCGAGCCAGATCGCGACCGTGATGGGCGGCGTGCGAGGCATCACGGACCTGGGTGTGTTTCAGGTGACCGGCCAGCCCGATCTGGATGTGACAGTGGACCGCGCGAAAGCCGCGCGCTGGCAAATCAACATAGCCGATGTGCAGGACGCCATTCAGACCGCGGTGGGCGGCAACGCTCTGACGCAGGTGCTGCACGGCGAAGAGTCATACAACCTGACCCTGCGCTACTTGCCGCAATACAGGAGTACGCGCGATGCCATTGAGAACATCCGATTGCTGTCGCCGTCGGGCGAGCGCGTTTCCCTGGCCCAGCTTTGCGATGTGCGCGAGGCCGACGAAGGCTCGGAGATTTATCGCGAGAACAACGAGCGCTACGTGGCCATCAAGTACAGCGTGCGCGACCGCGCCCTGGGCGATGCCGTCCGCGAGGCCATCCAGAAGGTGAACGACCAGGTGAAACTGCCACGCGGCTATCACCTCGGCTGGGAGGGCGAGTACCAGAGCGAGCTGCGCGCCGAGGCGCGCATGGCCATCATTGTGCCGCTGACGGTGCTGCTGATCTTCATCATTCTCTACACCATGTACAGTTCGCTCAAGTGGGCGTTGCTGATTCTGGCCACGGTGGCGATGGCCAGCCTGGGCGGTCTGCTGGTGCTGTTCGCGACGCGCACTAACTTCAGCGTCTCGTCGGAGGTGGGCTTCCTGGCGCTTTTCGGAGTTTCGGTGCAGACCGGCGTGATCATGCTGGAGTACATCAACCAGTTGCGCGCGCGCGGCGACACCATTGAGACGGCAGCCGTGGAGGGCGCGATCCTGCGCCTGCGTCCGATCATGATGACGATGCTGGTGGCAACGCTGGGCCTGTTACCGGCTGCCGTCTCGCACGGCATCGGATCCGATTCGCAGCGGCCGTTTGCGATCGTGATCGTCGGCGGATTGATGATGAATCTGCTGATGAGCATCTTCCTGCTGCCGACGCTCTATGTGTGGGTAGCGCGCAAGAACGATGTTCTGCCGGACGTGGATACAGCGGAAGAGTTTTAGAGTCAGGGTTCCGGGGCCAGGTTTCAGGTTTCAGGAAAACTGCCCACCGGTGAACGACGGCTGGCACCTGACCCCTGAAACCTGACACCTGTTTTTATTCTTCCCGCAACACTTCGAGCGGCCGTAAACCGAGGATGCGGTAGCTGGCGATCCATCCCGTGGCTGTGGCCAGTGCCGCAGTTCCGGCGAGCGCGATGACTGTTGCCATCCAGTCGATTTGAAAATCCACTTGGACCCGGTGCAGCAGGATGCGCGTAAGCAGGTTCGCGAACACGACGCCAACCGCGCCCGCCAGCAGCCCCAGCACACTGAACTCCACGCTGAACGTTCGCACGATGCGCATGCGCGTGGCGCCGAGTGTCTTGAGCACCACCGCTTCTTGCATACGGCGGAAGCGCGTACTGGCAATGCTCGAGGCCAGAATCGTCAGGCCGGCGAGAATCGAGAACCCGGCCAGCAAGCGGACCACCAGCGTGACCTGATCGACGACGTTGTCAATGCGCTCCAGCATATCCGCCACGTTGATAACGGTGATGGTGGGATAGATGGCAAAGAAGGCGCGCTCCATCGCGGCCACCTGTTTGGGATCGATATGCGCGCCGCCATACCAAGTCGATGGCTGATCGGCGATCACCCCCGAAGGCAAAACGAATTGCACGCGCCCGCCCAGGTGCTGCCCGTCGGAGCTGTAGATGGCGGCAACGGTGAGCGCATGCGTGACGCCGCCAGTCTCAAGTTCCATCGCGGAGCCCACACCGAGATGCAACCGCTTGGCCACGCCGTCGCTGACTGCGATTTTTGCGGCGCTGCCGTCGGTCCACCATGCGCCCGCGGTCACCTTGTCGCCCTCAGGCGGCGTATCGGCCCACGTAAGCTCGGCGCTCTCGAGCAATCGGCGAGGATAATGCTGGTCCTTGATCTGATCCACTGCCTGGCCGTTGATGGAAGTGAAACGGCCCATGACCACGGGAATTAGCGTGAGCTGTTGACTGACGCCCGGCTGCTGCGCAAAAAATGCTTTCACGCCCGGAACCTCGCCCGTGCGCACATCGACGAGAAAGACGTTGGGCAATTTGGGCGAAGCTGTCTCATGCAGGTCGCGCAGGAGACCTTTCTGCATGAGATAGACCGCGAGGATGAGCATGACTCCCGTGCCCAGCGCTGCCAGTACCGCCGCCGATTGATTGCCGGGGCGGTAGAGATTCGCCAACCCATGCCGCAGGGACGACGGCAGATGCAGGCGGGTGCGATTGAGGAAGAAGCGCAACGCGCGCAGGGCTACCATGGCCAGCACCAGCAAAACCAGGAGCGCGATTGTAAACAGCAGAGCAAACCACGCACCGACTTTGGGCGAATCGGTAAGCGCCCAGGCAATGCCGCCGAGCGCGGCCACCACTAAGGCGGCGATTCCCAGTTGCAGCCGGCGCGCCCACCAGTGCGCAAACCAGCCGCCGATGCCGGTCGGGCCCTGTTCCACAAGTCTGCGCAGCACTAGCACAGGACGGACTGCGCGCACATCGAGCAGCGGCGGCAAACAGAAGAGCAGCGTGGTCAGCAGGCCCGTTCCCAAGCCTGCCAGCGCCGATTGCCACGGAAACGCAAATTGCAAATTCATGGTGAGCAGCGGTCCGAATGCCGCCGGCAACGCCACCATAACGCCAACACCGGCAGCCACACCCAGTAATCCCCCCGCGAGGCCGAGACTCATTGTCTGAAGGAGGAAGATGCGCAGCAGATCCGCTGAATCCGCGCCGAGCGCCTTGAGAATTGCCAGCGTATCCATGTGCTGCTCAAGATGCGCATGCATGGCCATCGCAACGCCGATGGCGCCGAGCACCAGGGCGACGAGGCAGATGAGGCTCAGGATGGAGGTGGCATTATCGAGGCCACGCGTGAGCGAGGGATTGCCTTCGCGGAAATCCATTACTTGCGAGTCGGGCAGCGCCGCTTCCAGTTGCGCGCGTATCGCCGTGGCTTGCGCGTCCGCGGTCAGGCCGCGTGGCGGCGTAGCGGGGAACTTGAGAAGCAGCCGACGCGTTGCGCGGCTGCCGGGAGCCAGCAACTGGGTGCTCTCGAGCGATGCCTGCGAGATCATCACGCGCGGGCCCATCCCCATGGTCTCGCTGATGCGGTCGGGTTCCTGCTTCAGCACCGCCGTGATGCGAAAGTTGCGACCGCCCAGGCGCAGCGTATCGCCCACGTGCGCATTGAGGCGGATGAGAAATTCGTCGGCCACAATCGCCGAGTCGCCCTGGAGCGCCTGCGCAAGCGACATCGCTGGCTCCAACTCGGCGGTTCCATAAAAGGGATACTCTGCTGGGTCAACGGCCTTGAGCGAGATCAGGATCGGCATGGGATCCGGCGGCGCTGAGGCCATTGAAAATGTATCGATGACCCACGTGGAGCGAATGCCGCTGTTCGGCCCACCGAGCGCGGCAATTTTGCTCGATTCCTCCGGCGTAGGCGAGCGAAACATGCGCGCGCTCAAGTCGCCCGCGAGCAGCGCGCGGGCCTCGGTGTTCAAGGTCCGGCGGAAGCTATCGCTCAGTCCGCGCACACCCACCAAGGCTGCAACGCCCACGGCGACAGAGAGAACCACAAAACCAAACTTGCCGGGAGCGGATCTCAGGTCGCGCCAACCGATGGCCGCCGCGCGCTTCCAGCTCAATGCGCGCTTAGCCATTTTTCTCCTTATTTTTTTCCTCGTTTTGGATTTTTTCCTGGTTTTGGATGAGAGTGTCTTCAACCACGAGACCGTCTTTAAGCACAATCTTGCGATCGGCGCGGCTGGCGATTTCAGCGTCATGCGTCACCAGCACCAGCGTGATTCCAGCCTTGCGGTTCCGTTCGAGGAGCAGATCGAGAACCAACTTACCATTCACGGAATCTAGGTTGCCGGTAGGCTCGTCGGCCATGACGATGGGCGGCGCGGCCACAAAGGCTCGCGCCAGCGCCACGCGTTGCTGCTCGCCGCCGGAGAGCTGCACAGGATAGTGATCCATGCGCTCCGCGAGACCAACCTCGCCGAGCAATTGCCGCGCCTGCGCGAGTCCGCTGCCTTTCACATTCAATTCGTAAGGCAACAACACATTTTCGAGAGCAGTGAGCGTCTGGATGAGCTGGTAGGACTGGAAGACGAAGCCAATCGTGCGTCCGCGCACCGCGGCCAACTCGGATTCAGCCAGGTTATGGATGGGCACGCCGTCCAGCCAGATTTCGCCTTCACTGGGCGTGTCGAGGCCGGCAAGCAGGCCGAGAAGCGTGCTCTTGCCGCTGCCACTGGCGCCCAGGATGGCCAAAAACTGCCCTGACGGAATGTCCAACGAAATTCCCCGTAGAATCTCCACGCGCCGCGCGCCGTTCTGGATCCACTTTTTTGCGTTCTTAACCTGAATCAATGCGGTCTCCTGCCCATTTCAGTGTAGCTGCGACCGGTTCGACAGATTTTTCCTTCGACCCCGGCTACACTCTATTACGTGGACGTTCGCCGATTGGTTCTCGCCGCATTCTTCCTGCCGATAGTTTGGGCTGCGACGCTTTCTGTCGCGGAGCCGCCGACCGCGGAGCCGACCAATATTACCGGGCCGGTCCTTGTCTGCTACGGCGACAGCATCACCGCCGGGCGCGGTCTGGCCAACGGTGAGGCATTTCCCGACTTTCTCGAAAAAAAGCTGGTCGCGCAGGGCTACCGGTACAAGGTGGTTAACCAGGGAACGAGCGGCGCGACGACCAAGGATGCGCTGGCCGGGCTGCCGTTCATACTGCGCCTGCATCCGGCCGTCGTGATTGTGGAGTTCGGCGGCAACGACGGCTTGCGCGGCGTGCCAGTGGAGGAGTCGCGCAGCAATCTCGACCAGGTGCTCATGGCGCTTGAGAAGGCTCACGTAAAGATCCTGCTGGCCGGCATCACACTGCCGCCGGATTACGGGCCCGACTACATCCGTTCATTCAACCAGATGTTTCGCGACCTGGCCGCGCGGCACCACGTCGCGTTTGTTCCCATGCTCTACGTGAACCTGGTGCACGTGCCCGGAACCATCCAGGACGATGGCATTCATCCCACAGCGAAGGGTTCAGCGATCATTGCCGACACGTTGCTTCCGGTGCTCAAACCGCTGCTGCACAAAGGTCCGTGAGCAAACCTGGGCACCAAAAATAAACAGCCGGGATTGCTCCCGGCCGTTCAACTTCTGATCCGTTTAATTGCCGCTCGAAAGACTACTTCTTCTTGGTTTTGGCTGCAGCGGGGGCGGTGGTGGCCAGTATCTTGAGGCGCGCGTTCAAACGGCTCTTGTAACGGGAAACCGTGTTTGAGTGCAGAACACCTTTTTGCACGCTCTTGTCGAGGCTTGAGACCGTGGCGCGGTACTGCGCCTGGGCGTCCTTCACATCGCCCTTGGCCAGCGCCTCGCGCAACGCCCGAAGGCTGGAGCGCACGCGGCTGCGGTTAGAGCGGTTCACTTCGGTGCGGGTTACGGTCTGGCGGGCGCGCTTGAGCGCCGATACGTGATTTGCCATGGTTTTGCTTCAATCTCCAAAGCCTGAATTTCAGGGGTGGTCTTCTAGAATGATGCGGGTGGAAGGCCGTCCTGGCCGCATCCCTCGCAATTTCATAGTCTACGGGAATTCGCTGGGTGGGTCAATTGCTGCCGGGCGCATCGCGGGACTGCGGAATGCGTCTAAGTTGGGTGGGCAAAAGCCGTTGCGCGGCGAGGGCTCCCCGGTTTGACCCGGTTTCGGCGGCCCGGTATACTCGAATCTGCGTCAAGCGGGAGTAGCTCAGTGGTAGAGCATCGCCTTGCCAAGGCGAGGGTCGCGAGTTCAAGTCTCGTCTCCCGCTCCATTCCGCACCGCCCCGGCAGAAACTGTCGCGGTAAATCGCGGAATGGGACGATCCTGGCCCAAGGCGCGGTACCCAAGTGGTAAGGGAGAGGTCTGCAAAACCTTTATGCGCCGGTTCGATCCCGGCCCGCGCCTCCAACTCCCTCAATAACTTACAGGCAATCTAACTCAAGGCTCAAAGTGCCTCCGTGGGGAC
>JBEKEP010000131.1:0-12982 GCA_050013775.1 Occallatibacter sp.
TTTGCTCCTCACTATCGATGATGGTCAGCATGATCGGCGCGTCTTTTGAAAACGTCCAATGACTGGCGTGGTGGATTCTGGTGCTGGCGCCGTAGCCTTCGATCCCGCGATACACGGTGGCGCCCGCCATTCCGAGTTCCATACATTTGGCGACAATCGCTTCGTACAAGGGCTTGCTCTGCCATTTGTCGGCCTCGCCGAAGTGAATGCGTAACATGCGCCCTTGAAATTGGTCTTTCATCGTTGAACCTCCGCTCAAACTGCAGCGCTTCCCGACTGCGGCTCCGGCGCCTCAACGTCCAGAGCGCGGTAGGAGTACTTGATGATGTCCACGTCTGAGAACACGACCAAGCCCTCTTCCACCATCTGCTCTACAAGCGGCAGAAAGGACCGCAGCTTCTCTTCCGTATCGACGGCCGAGAGCATGATGGAGCTATCGTGCGACAGGTGCAGGGCTTTGTCCTTGTGAATCCGCCGATGTGCGCCATAGCCGAGAATGCCGCGATAGACGGTAACGCCGGCGATATCGTTGGCTCGCATGGCTTCGACAAGCGCCTGGTAAAGAGGCTTGTCTCTCCAGCGATCCGATTCGCCGATGTAAATGCGCATCATCTTTGCTTTGCCTTCCATCTTCACGTGCGCAGGAGGAGTGGCCTTCTTCGGCTTCGAGATTTGTGCCGGCTTGGCCAGCGTGGTCTCCTGAATCTCGATCATTCCGCTTCCAGCCAACTCTTCCAGCTTCCCAAGCAGCTCGTCGACTTTCTCCCGGGATTCAATGAATTCGATCTTGAGCGGAAGGTTGTCCGAGATCTCAACAATGCTGGCGGAGTGCATGTGATGATCCGCGCCGAAGCCCGCGATTCCCTTGAGCACTGTCGCGCCGGACACTCCCCGGTAAAAGAGGAAGTCGAGAATGCTGGAATACGTCGGGACCCCATGGTGCTTCGATCCCTCGCTCAAATAGATGGAAATTTTCAATGCCTTTCCGGCACTCAACATACGTCCTCCCCGTGGGAATCACTCACCTGCAGAATGGACTGATCAACGGCGAGCTGTCCATGCGTTCTCATGAGATGAGTTCCGCGATCATGGCGCCGCCCCACACCGCGGCAAGCCCAAGAATGAGGCTGCTGACGGCATAGAGAGCGGCGAGAAAGAAAGCGCCGGCCCGAAGCGTGGAAAGAGTTTCCCACTCATACGTCGAGAAGGTGCTGTAGGCGCCAATGAAGCCAACCGGTATGAGAAACCTCCAAGCCGGGTTCAGGTCAACCCGCCTGGCCAGGAATGTGAGTGAGAAACCGATGATCACGCAGGCCGTGATATTGATGACGAATGTGCCATAGGGAAACCTGGTTCCCATACGATTAGCAACCGTGGAGCCGACCCAGTACCTCGCTATGGAACCGAGTGCGCCTCCGAGTGCAATGAGAAAATACTTCTGCAACCTTATTCCTCCTGATTCGACCTTTCAGGTTCGCCGATTTGCGGGTTTTGATTCAAGCTTAATTCCCCGCAGCCTCTGTGCTCGCCCCTTTGCGCCAGAATGCGACGCTCACCGCGGACTCTCCGTTCAGTGGACAATCATGACCGGGCAGTGCGCATACCTTAGGACGCGCTCGGAGTTCGAGCCCAGCATCCAGCGATGAAGAATCGTGTGGCTGCGCTTGCCCATGACAATAAGACTGGCCTGGATTTCGTCGGCCTTGTGGATGATCTGTTCCGCTGGATGGCCCAGGACAACGTCGGTTTCAAGTTCGACATCCTTTTGCCTGGCGCGTTCGCGCACCGGGACAAAACACTTCTCATAGCGTTCTTGCCCGTCTTCAAGCACCGCGTGGAACTCCGCACTCTCGGCGGGCTCGGGCGGCCGAATGACGGAGACGATGAAGAGCTTGGCCTTCAGATCGCCAGCCATGGACAAGGCAACGTCCAACGCATGTTCCGCGTGCGGAGACGCGTCGAACGCAACCAGTATCCTTTGGATCCCAACAAAAACCGGACTTCCCATAGCGATCACCTAACCTTCTTCTGCGGGGACCGGCCGCATCACTTCCTTCTCTGCATTTTTGCCCGCTTGTTTGTAGGGCAGTAAATGGTGGGGAAGAAAGAACGAGTTCGCAATCATGGTCGGAATCACGGCGCTGGCGATGACTGTGCCCACGATGTAAGAGTACTGCGCTGGCGTAATGATCTGGTGATTGAGGCCAAAGAGCGCCGAAATGGTGCCGAACGTGAGGCCGGTTGACATCATCAGCGTGTAGTAAGCGCCGGCCTTGCCGTCGTACTTATGCACCCGGACTGCCGGATACACAGCCACTGCCTTGAAGAGGGATTTCGCTCCAAACAGCACGAGCAACGTAATGGGGGCAGCCATCAATGCAGGCACAGAGACAAACGATCCGGCCCGGATGAAGTAAAACGGAGTCAGCAAACCAAACGTGAGCGTGCGCAAACGGCGAATGAGCGAATGGTCTTTCCCGACTGTTCCCGCCAACACCATACCGATCATGTAAGCGGGTAGCACGGGCTCGCTGCCAGCCCACAGGGCCAGCCCGCCCATCGCGAAGAGGAAGAAGAGAAGGTACTTGGCCTCAAGCTCTGAGACGCGGCCACCGTATTTCTTGAAAAATCGCGGCGTGAGAAACGGCAGAACAATGAAGACCGCGATGGAAACCACAACAAAGATGACCGTCCTGATCGTGAATGGCGAGAAGATCAGACCGAGCGCAATCACCGTTCCCAAGTCATTGATAAAGCAGGCGGCCAGAATCGCTTTGCCGTACTCGGTGACGTTGAAGCCCAACTCCAGCATGACCGCATACACAACGGCCACTGAAGTTGTGGAGAGCGCGACGCCGCACAGCCAACTGGGCATAATGGCCCAGTGCAGCACGTAATGCGCGACCGCCGTGCAGCCAAGAAACGGGCCGAAGAACCCGGCGAGTCCGATGACGGTCGCTTCTCGCCACTTGGTTTTGAAGATGACTGGATCGAGTTCCGCTCCAGCAAGAAATGTGAGGACGATCGCCCCGGTACCAGCCAGAAAGGTGATCCACTGCGTGTTGCCGGCCAATCCTTCCTTGGCCAGGAAGACGCCGATGACCAGTTGCGCCACCGTGCCCACCACAATTTCGGAAAGCGCCGTTGAGACTTTGAACCAGATTGCCAGCAGCGTCGCGGCCAGAGCTAAACCCACCCATAACGCAGACAGAGCCCAAGTGTTCATCATGAGCACGAACTCCTAAATTGTCATTCAGGGATCTCGCCGGGACATAACTCCGCAACAGGATTCCCTGTCAGGAGTCATCATCTGTCCGGCCTATTGGAAATGGACAGCGGTTAAGGGTGAACTCCTTCACCACAACCAACGCTTCAGTACACACCAGCGGGCGATTCTTGTCAAGATTCGCAATGCTTAGCGAGGCGATCAGCCTGACCGATCTTCTGTCACAGCGCAGTGGTTTGTGCAGTGCAATGCGGCTCCGCGCTCGGCTCGTGTTGTGCCGTCGACAAAGACCGACTGAAATCTCATTTGTGGCCTAAGTGCGAGGAAACCGCGAATCCTGTGGTCGTACAATTTTGACTGTTGATAAAATTCAATAACTTATTTAGAATCAAAACGTAGCGCTCATACCATCCCCCACCCGGCGCCGCCTCATTTTCCCGGTCCCCCACCGATTTATACTCGTTATACTCGAATACCAACGCAACACGTAGCCAACGTTCACAGGACACCGGAGGATGATGCCGGATCAGGACGATTTTTGGGATGAGTTGCTGACCTACGTTGAGGCGCATAGCGTCATACCCGTGATCGGCCCGGAGTTGGTCATCGTCGATTATCAGGGACGACGCGAGCCCTACTATCGACTGCTGGCGCGCGAGCTCGCGACGCGATTGAAGCTCGACGATCCCAGCCAGGCTGTGTCGCTCGACCAGGTGGTGGGGGCCTATCTCAACAAGCCCGGCAGCAGACGGCAATCAGTCTATCGTGAGCTGGGCGATATCGCCGGCAAACTTCAGGTCGATATTCCGGAGCCGTTGCTGCAACTCGCAGGGATTCGCGACCTTAATCTTTACGTGAGCTTCTGCACGGACAATCTTCTGGCCCAGGCGATCAACGCGACGCGTTTTGGCGGACGCGCGGAAACTCGCGAATTGTCGTTCAATCCCAACGAAGCCGGCGACCTGCCCGACGGCTCGCGCGATGTGCCGCTGGTGTACGGACTGTTCGGAAAGATCTCGGTGCTGCCCAAGTACGTGGTGGCGGAAGAGGACCAACTCGAGTGGGTCACCGCACTGCAAATTCCCGAAAAGCGCCCGGAGCGGCTCTTCGATGAATTGGGGCGCAATTCTTTGTTATTTCTCGGTTGCCGGTTTCCTGACTGGCTGGCGCGTTTTATCATCCGCACAGCCAAGAACAGCAAACTGTCCAACGAGCGAGGCTTTTCAGAATACTTAATCGACGCTGACGTGGTGGCCGATTCGCCTCTGGTCGCTTTTCTTACCAGCTTCAGCCGCGAAACACAGGTTGTGTCGCTGGAACCGGTGGCCTTCGTAGCTGAACTCGCGAAGCGCTGGCAGCAACGGCAAGGGGGCGACGCCGCGGCCAAGGCGCCGGAACCAAGTCCGATGCCGGAAACCATGCCACCCGGCAGCCTGTTCATCAGCTACGCCAGTGAGGACCGGCCGGCCGCGCTGCGGCTCGCGTCGGAATTGCAGGCCGCCGGACTGCCAGTCTGGCTCGACCGCCAGCAACTCGATTGGGGCAGCGACTACACGGCCCGCATTCGGCTCGCGATCCAGCAATGCGCACTGTTTGTGCCCGTGCTGTCGCGCACCGCCGAGCAGCGCACCGGATTCTTTCGCAAGGAATGGTCCTGGGCGAGCGAGCGGAGCCTGGATTTTACCGGCAGCAGCCTCGCCTTCCTGTGCCCGCTGGTGATCGACGATACGCCTGTGGTGACCAGCAACGAAATTCCCCCGTCCTTCAAGGCGGTGCACATCGAACAAGCTCCCGACGGCAACTTGCAGGCGCACCAGGCAGACGTGATCGTCAAAGCCTTTAACGCCATGCGCGCCCGCCTTCAAGGTGCGTCATGACCGAACTTCCCATGATCGACGCCGAACGCCCGTGGCCGGGATTGCTGCCGTTCACCGAAGACGCGCGCATGTTCTTCCACGGCCGCGAAGCGGAAACGGACGATTTGTTCCGTCTGATCGAGCGCGAACCGCTTACCGTGTTGTTCGGCCAATCCGGGTTGGGCAAATCCTCGCTGTTGAGTGCCGGCGTATTTCCCAGCCTGCGCCGCGCCGGTTATCTGCCTGTGTACCTGCGCCTGAGTCTCGACGCTACGGCGCCCGAGCTGATCGACCAGGTGTGGCACGCTCTCATCCGCGAGTGCGTTGAAAACGAGGTCAGCGCTACGCAGCCCCTGCCGGGCGACAGCTTCTGGAAATACCTGCATCGCCCCGGCACTCAGTTCCTCAATCCCCATGGACGTCCCGTCGTCCCCGTGCTCGCCTTCGATCAATTTGAGGAGATCTTTACGCTTGGCCGGCAAACGCCGCAGCAGCACGCGCGCACGCGAGTGCTGCTGCAACAGTTGGGCGAACTCATCGAAAACCGGATGCCGCCCGCGCTGGAGCGCGAACTCACGGAGCACCCGGAGGGCATGGATCAATTCGATCTGATGCGCCAAAACGTCAAAATCGTATTCACCTTTCGCGAGGATTATCTGGCCGAATTCGAGGGCCTGAAGACCCTCATTCGCCCCATCATGCAAAACCGCATGCGCCTGGCGCCCATGCGGGGAGACCGCGCGGCCGAGGCGATCCGGCAGGCGGGCGGCGGCCGCTTGGGCGCAGCCGTGGCGGCGCGCATCGTGAGGTTTGTCGGCGGTGTGGCGATCGACGGCGCCAGCCCACTTGAAGAGATTTCCGTCGAGCCCGCGCTGCTTTCGCTGGTCTGCCGCGAGCTCAACGAGCAACGCATTGCCCGCGGGCAAACCGAGATCACCGCCGATCTGATCCAGGGCGAGAACACACAGCAGATCATCGCACAGTTCTACAGCCAGGGTTTTGCCGGGTTGGACATCAGGGTGCGCTATTTCGTCGAGGATCGGCTCCTGACCGCAGCAGGTTACCGCGACAGTTGCGCCTTGGAGAATGCACTGGCGGAGCCCGGCGTCAGCGAAGAGGCGATTCAGACTCTGGTGGATCGACGCATCCTTCGTCGCGAGGAGCGCGGCGGATTGGTTCGGCTCGAACTTATCCACGACGTTCTTGCGATCGTGGCCAAGGCCAGCCGCGATGCGCGCCGCGAGGCTGCGGCGCTCCAGGCTGCACAGCTGTTGCTGGCCAAGCAGCGGCGACGCCAAAAAATCGCTGCCGCGTGGGCAGCGGTTCTGGTGGCAGTTCTTGCCGGGGTTTCGGTGCTGGCAGTGGTTGCATATCGGGGGAAGAAGGAAGCAGATCTCGAAGAGGCAAAGGCGGTTGAATCCAAGAACGACGCGGTTGCCGCGAGGCAACAAGCCGATCAACAAGCTCAGCGTGCCATTGAGCAGCAGAAGATTGCTCAGAGCGAGAGTGCCCGGGCCCTCAGTGCGGAACAATTGGCCAAGTCAAAACAGTTGGAGTTGGCTGATGCTCTGCAGAAGGCGGACTTGGCGACCGGCAAGGCTACGACTGAGGCCGCTGAGAAAGAGAAACAGAGGTTGGAAGCCGTGGTCTGGGCGGCAGCCGCAGACGAGCAATTGGACACGGGCGGATCGCAGGATCAACTGCGCGCGTGCGTCGACTCAACAAATCGACTTGGCGACGATCCAGCGAAGGCTACACCCGATTACATGGTGGGAGTCTGGCATGTTTACCAGGGAACCTCATCAACGGAAAGTACCTGGAACGCCGACGGCACCTGCGCCAGCGGCCATATCTACGAAAACGGCCAAAAGCTCGACACGAAGGATGAAGTCTGTACGTGGAAATACTCGCCGATTGCCGGGCACGATGATGAATTCGAAGTGAACTGGAACTCCACGAAACTGGGCCCCGAATACCCAAAGCAATTGATCTTCAAGATCGATAGCCGTACGCGAATGCACAACATCAATGTCGGCTATGACGGGGTTCGAATCATTTGTCCGGTGCAGGAGCTCACCATCCGCCGCAGCGAACTCGCGGCAATTCAGAATCAAGCCGGCGCGGACACAAGTAGCCCGAAGTATCAAGCGGACCTCGCAGGCGCATTCGACAAGCTGGGTGCGGCGCTGGCGGCTCAGGGTGATCCAGCAACTGCTCTTGTGGAATTTAACAATGAGCTCACGTTATACCAGAATCTCGAATCGCACGACCACGGCAATAAGACCTGGCAGCAAAAAGCGGCGCAGGCGTTCGAGCTGATCGGTGACCAGCAATTCGCACTGGCTAAGAAAGCCGACCAGGCCCACAACGCGCCACAGAGCCTACAACAATCCGCAGCGGCGATTGCGTCTTATCAGAAGGACGTGGCGATTCGCGAGCAGCTGGTGCATGCCGCTCCCCAGGACGTCGATGTCCAGTTGGACGCGGCGCACGCGTCCATCCGGCTCGGCGCTGTTCTTTACTGGAGTCGTCACCAGCCGGAGGCGGCCAATGCGATTAGGGAGACCGTCCGGTTGCTCCAGAACATTGTTGATACGCATCATGGCACTCCCGCGATTCGATTGGAGCTCGTGTGGGATCTCTACTATATGAGTCAGATATCGAGCGATGCGACCGAGGTCAGGGAAGATCTGCAGAAATCGATCGTAGTCGCGACAGAACTGGAACAGGCGCCGGATGCTCCCCCGACCATGCCCGGAGTCGTTTCGATCCTGCAGGACGCGCTCACCAAGCTGCCCAAGCAGCCCGCGCCCCCCAAGCCACATTGACCGGCCGCACCAATTCCCTCGATCTGCCTTGCGCCCGGCTCTCTCACGTCTAAGCTGCCCCTTCGCGTAGTCCTCGTTTTTCTTCGCAGAGGTTGACGCCACCTTTGCAGCATCCGCCATCCGCGATCCGCAGCCGAGGTGTCTCTAAATCGCCGGTAATGGATCCACTCTGAAAAATCTCTACGCGATGTGAGGCAGAGATACTGCCAATCACCTGGCCCATGATCACGACTTCGCGAGCCGTAATTCCAAATTGCCCATTCTTGCGCGCATGGGCGACGAAAACTCCATGCTCGCCAATGGTGACACGCTCATTGGGGATATCAATATCGCCTTCGACGCGACCGTCGATAAACAGTGGGCCCGTGCCGCTGATCTTCCCTTTGACAAATTGCCCCTTTCCGATTTTCACCTCTTCCGATGAGTACGTACGCAGATTGCCATAAACGTTGGCTGGCAACTCGGGTTCCGGAATCGAAGCCGGTGATGCTCCCCGCGTGGGAGCAGATGAAAGCGAATGTGTCTGGCTGACTCTACCCATAAATCCCCCGCTTCCATGGGGGTAATCAACGAGGAGCGCAACTTCACATCCGGTGATTGTTGCGCTTCCCTGCTTCTCTAAGAGTGCTCCCGTTGTGGGTACTTGCAGTCAGTTACGCGCAGGTCAGCGATCGAGAAAACGCGGGAGTGGGAACCGAGATGGATGCGCGTGCCGTTTTGGAACGCCCTCGGTTGAAGCGCTCCTTGGGCCGCAGACGGCTGGCCGCCGCACGGCCTCAGAAATCGTGGTGGTCCGCTTGCGAGGAAATTGCCCCGGAGATGTTTCCTGCTGCAGTCTCATGATCGGAAGACGGTGGGTTGGCCGCGTCAGTCCTGGCGCGCACTTTGGCCACGGTCTGCCAGTTGTCCTTGAAGGGACGATCGGCCAGCCACGGCGGTAGCGGCATCTGAAGAAGGTGGCTCAACGCTTCGGCGTAGCCCTCGTACAGGGCGCGCATTTCGCGAAGCCTCTCGATGGATTGACCGTCGCGGCAAACCTTGACGCCACTTTCGGAGAGCAGCTCGTAAAGTTTTTCATAGCGTTCTGCCGGAAGCCGGTCGGGCGCGTCGTTGAGCGGCTGCAGAGAGAGAATCTGCGAAAGATCCACCATGGCGTGGCGGGCGATGGCGAACGTGAGCTGTGCCTGCCGCGCCTCGTAACCCTGGATTCCCGCGATCATGAGCGCTGACATGTCCAGAATGGCGGTGAGCGCCGCAAGCCAGCTCTGGTTGCTGTGTTGCGAGCGGAAATAGCAGAGTTGCGGGTACGAGATGTGGCTCTCCAACAACTCCGCCGACCAGCGCTCCCACTCGGTGAGCAGCGTCGACAGTGCCATTTCTGCGCCCGGATACGAGTGGCGCCGCAAGAGCTCCGCAGCCGTCGGTGGAGATCCCGCACGCGCATCCAGGAGCGAGATGCTGACCTCGCGCCGCGAAAAAGCGGCATACAGGACGGGGAAATACCCCATCACCACGGCCAGAAAACCCAGTCCGGTGCCCGCCTCCAAAATCACGAGCGCGCGCGCCCAGGGGTTTTGCGGCGTTACGTCTCCGAGGCCCAGCGTGAAGATGGTGGTTCCGCTCACGTAGAGATCCGATTCAAAGCCCGCCCGGTGCGCTGCATCGACAAATGGACTACCGAGCGCGAAATAGATGAGCCCGAAGCCTACAACCATGGCGCCGGCCCACACTACCAGGAGCAGGATCAGCGAGAGCGGTCCGTAAAAACTGAACACCGTCTCCCGCCGGCGCGGGTTTCGCAGCCGCCGCGTGAAAAACGCCCAGGGCCTCCACGTTGTGACGTAGAAAATGCGCGTGAGCCGGAGATGGCCGGTTGCGCGCCGCGGCAGAATGATGGTCTGGAAGGCGTCGAGCAGGATGATGAACAGGCAAGCCACGCCTGCAACGAATGCAAGGATCTGCATGGTTTTCCTCCAGGGAAATGATCACTCGCTCGGGCGTTCACGCCGTTACCGTATTCTAACGACCCGCGGGACGAACTGGTATTTGCCTGTTCCTCGTTTGTGTCACAGCGGTTTCGGCGCAAGTCGCTTAAAATCCTGTTATGTGCGGAATCGTCGGATATGTCGGACCAAAGAAAGTCGTGCCCGTCATCATCGAAGGCCTAAGGCGCCTGGAATATAGAGGTTACGACTCGGCGGGCATCGCCGTTGGCAAACCCGGGAACCCAAAGCTCGAGGTGTGGCGCGCGCCAGGCAAGCTGTCGAATCTGGAAGAGGTGCTGCGCGAGCATCCCTTGGACGGCACCTTCGGCATTGGACACACGCGCTGGGCGACACATGGGCGGCCCACGGAAGAGAACGCGCATCCGCATCGCGACTGCACCGGGCGCATCGTCGTGGTGCACAATGGCATCGTCGAAAATTATCTGGAGCTGAAGCGGGAGCTGACCGCGCAGGGCCACAAGTTTGTTACCGAGACCGACACCGAAATTATTGCCCACCTGATTGAGCAGGTGCAGAACGAGGCGGAGGCGGTGGGCAAGCCGATCAAGCTTGAGGACGCGGTGCGGCGCGCAGTGAAGCGGCTGACGGGCGCGTTTGCGCTGGGCGTGCTGAGCGCCGCCGAGCCAGACAAGATTGTGGCGGCGCGGCTGGGACCGCCCGTGGTGATCGGCGTGGGCGAGGGCGAGGCGTTTGTCGCCAGCGATGTGCCGGGAATTTTGCATCACACGCGGAACATTTATTTTCTTGCCGACGGCGACATGGCGATCCTCACGCGTGAAGGCGTGACACTGACGGATTTTGACGGCCGGCCGATACAGCGCGAGCTGACGCACGTGCAGTGGGATCCGATCCAGGCGGAGAAGGGCGGCTACAAGCACTTCATGCTCAAGGAAATCTGGGAGCAGCCGCGGGCCATTACCGATACCACGCTGGGGCGCGTGTCGCTCGACTCAGGCAAGGTGTTCCTTGGCGAAATGGAGATTCCCGACGAAGAGCTTGCTGACGCCTCCAGCATCAACATCGCCGCCTGCGGCACCAGTTGGCACGCCGCACTCACCGGTAAATACATGATTGAAAGGCTGGCGCGCCTTCCCGTAGACGTGGACTATGCCAGCGAGTATCGCTACCGCAATCCCATTCCCGATCGCAATGCACTCGGGTTGCTCATTACGCAGTCCGGCGAAACCGCCGACACGCTCGCCGCACAACGCGAGATGAAAACACTTGGTTCGAAGACCGTGGCCATCTGCAACGTAGTGGGCGCTATGGTGGCGCGCGAAGCACACGGCGCCATTTACACCCATGCGGGCCCGGAGATCGGCGTTGCTTCCACCAAGGCGTTCACTGCGCAGTTAACGGCATTATTCCTGCTTGCCATGAAGCTCGGCCAGCTCCGCGGCCGTCTCGACAAAGAGCACTCCGTCGCCTACATCGAGGAACTCGGCCGCATTCCGGCCAAAATCGAAGAAGTTTTGCGGGGCCGGTCGGCGCAGTGCGAGGCGCTGGCCAAGGATTTCTCGACGGCGCGGGATTTTCTCTACCTGGGACGCGGCATTCATTTCCCGATCGCGCTCGAGGGGGCATTAAAGCTGAAGGAAATCTCGTACATCCATGCCGAGGGCTATCCGGCGGGCGAAATGAAACACGGGCCCAACGCGCTTATCGACGAGACGCTGCCAGTGGTTGTGCTGGCCACGCGCGACGCTGCCGATCCGGCATCGAAGCTGCGCTATGAGAAGACGCTCTCAAATATCCAGGAAGTGACGGCGCGCAGCGGCCGCGTGATTGCAGTCGCGACCGAGGGTGATGAGACCATCGGCGGCCTCGTGGAACACGTGATTTATATTCCGCCGGCGCCGGAATTGCTCTCGCCATTGATCGAAATCGTCCCGCTGCAACTACTGGCGTATTACATCGCCGTGCGCCGCGGCTGCGACGTAGACCAACCGCGCAACCTGGCCAAGAGCGTAACGGTCGAGTAGCGCGGTCTCTTATCCACCCACCGGCATACCAAGCGATCAGTGCGCGTTGTTCACTGCGATCGGCGTCGGCTTCGCGGGAATCTCCTTGCCATGTTCGGGATCATACTGGTTCGCGTCCATCCACTGCTTGAACGTGGCGGAAGACTCTTCCTCGATGCGGTCATTATCGCCGGTGTAGGCGATGTTCTCCTTCACAGCTGCCAGCAGAACGCAGGTCTTGTCGGTGGCCGGCTGCATGATCTCAAGCTCGCGGCCCGGAGTTTTCCAGCGGGCGAGGTAGGTATCGAAACCGACCGAATCCAGGAGACGCGCCACACAGCTATAACTGAAGTCGAAGGCGTGAGGCTGCGAATTTTCATAGAGATTAGCGCGCCCTTCACCCTCAACCACCTGGGGCGCCGTCTGCGAGGCTGTGTTGTAGTGCGACACGCCTGTGTGCGTAAAGATGTGCACGCGCAAAGGGAAATTGGCAGGATCGAGGCTGCTGGCAGCTACTTCGACAGGCTTGATGGGGACGTTTTTGCCATGCTCGGGATCGTACTGGTACTTGTCCATCCATACCTTGAACCTGTCTGCCGGCTCTTCACCGAAGTTGCCGTTGCTCATGCGGTACGCGATACCGTCCTTCATCGCCACCTGGAATTTGCAGGTTTTTCCGGAGACGGGCAGCAGGATCTCGAGCTCGACGTTGGGCTTCTTCCAGCGCGCCGGCACGGTTTCGTAGCCCATGGTGTTCATCAGGCGCTCCTCGCATTCGTAGTGGAAGTCGAAGGCGCGAGGCTGCGAGTTTTCGAAGAGGTTGGCGCGGCCTTCTCCGTCGACGTCCTCGAGCGATCGTATGCCGCCAGGGCCGTAATAGTGCGAGACGCCGTTATGGCTGAAGATATGCACGCGCAACGGATAGTCGGCCGGGTTGTGAGCCGCGAATCCGCTGGAGGGCAACAGCAGGGCGAGAGCAAAACCTGCGAGAACGAATGACGTATGACGCTGCATGATTCACTCCTTCAGACAGTCAGCTTGAGACCCGTAGCCGGCTCGTAGTGGCTCGTCGCCAGCCGCCTCAGGCGTAGGCCCTTCCAGCTTC
>JBEKEP010000132.1:0-12900 GCA_050013775.1 Occallatibacter sp.
CCAGATTACGACATCGACTGCGCAAAACACCGCAGGGCCGCACGAGCGGCCCTGCAAGTGTTTCATCGCTCGCAAACCTCAGTCGTAGTAATCAAGTCCAAGGTGCGTTACCAGGTCCGCGCCCATGATGTGGCGCAGCGTGTTCTTGAGCTTCATCGATTGGATGAACAGATCGTGCTCGGGATAAAGCCCCGGCGCGCTCTGCGGCGATTTGAGGTAAAAGCTGAGCCATTCCTGAATGCCGATGGAGCGCAGCTCCGGTGTGCGCTTGGCGAGATCGAGGAATAGCACCAGGTCCAGCGCGATGGGCGCGGCCAGGATCGAGTCGCGGCACAGGAAATTCACCTTCAGCTGCATGGGATAGCCAAGCCAGCCAAAGATGTCGATGTTGTCCCACGCCTCTTTTTCGTCGCCCCGCGGCGGATAGTAGTTGATGCGAATCTTGTGGTAGATATCGCTGTAGAGATCGGGATACAACTCAGGCTGGAAGATGTACTCAAGCGAGCCGAGCTTCGACTCTTCCTTGGTCTTGAACGATTGCGGCTCATCGAGCACTTCGCCGTCGCGGTTGCCGAGAATGTTGGTCGAGAACCATCCGCTGACGCCGATCATGCGCGCCTTGAAAGCCGGCGCCAGCACCGTCTTCATAAACGTCTGGCCGGTCTTGAAGTCCTTGCCACAAATAGGCGCCGCGTTCTTCTTCGAAAGTTCGATCATGACGGGAAGGTCGACGGTAAGATTCGGCGCGCCGTTGGCGAAGGGCACGCCTTCCTTGAGCGCCGCATAGGCGTAAATCTGCGAGGGCGCAATCGCGCGATCGTTGTTCACCAATCCGGCTTCAAACGACTCAATTGTGCGATGCACGGGCTTCGGCTCGAGGAAAATCTCGGTCGAGGCCGCCCAGATCATGACCACGCGGTCGACCTTTTTCCTGAAAGCGCGAATGTCAGTGCGCACCTGCTCTGCAAGGTCGCGTTTGTTTTTGCCCTTCTTCACGTGCTTGCCGTCGAGCCGCTTGACGTAATACTGATCGAAGACGGCGGGCATGGGCTTGATCTTTTGCAGATATGGCTTGAGCTTCTTCAGCATTTCGGGCTTGAGCACAGCTGCGTGCGCGGCTGCCTCGTAGACATTGTCTTCAAAAATGTCCCAGCCGGTGAAGACGATGTCTTTCAGGCCGGCCAGCGGAACGAAATCCTTGATCAGCGGCGATTTGTTGTCGGTGCGCTTGCCCAGCCGAATGGTGCCCATCTGCGTAAGCGAGCCGATCGGCTTCGCCAATCCGCGCCGCACGGCTTCCACGCCGGCGATCATGGTGGTGGCGACAGCGCCCAGGCCCACCACCATCACACCCAATTTGCCCTTGGCAGGCTCAACCCTTATTGCGGCGGTCTTCTTGCTCGCGGACGCCTTGCCCGCGCGAACTACGGCCTTCTTGCCGCCTTTCCCCTTCGTTGCCATTGCTTCTCCTGTTCTTCTGTTTTGAAAATAAATTCAGATGCTTTGTACATCGGGAACTGGTCTTCCGTTCCATATTCTCTACTGGTTATTTGCTACTGGCTATTGGCTGCTTTCCTGCGGTTGATGTGCGCCCACAGGAACCAACCAAACAACACGACGACCGCCAGTTCCACGGCCAGATGAAAGTGATGAAACGCTTCCTGCAGGCGCGGATCGGTATTCCAGCTCTGGCCCAGCTTCATGCCTACCCAAGCCAGGCAGAAGTACCAGATCAGGGAACCTATGGTGGTGTAGATGTGAAAACGCAGCCGCGGCATTTTGCCGATGCCCGCAGGAAAGGCGACGTACGTTTGCACCATCGGCAACATGCGTCCGACCAAAATGGCAATCGATCCGTACTTCTCAAAAAACCCGGTCATCAGATCGAGGTCGTGCGAGTTCATCAACACCCATTTGCCGTAGCGCGCCACAAGCGGCCGTCCGCCTTTGGCGCCGATCCAATATGCCATCGCCGAACCAATATTGCAGCCCACCGCACCGGCAATGGCCACAAAAAACAGATTGAAGCGGCCAAGGTAAGCAAGGTAACCGGAGAACGGCATGATGGCTTCAGAGGGAATGGGAATGCCGCACGAGTTCAACGTGATGAGCCCGACGATGCCAGCGTAGCCGCCGGCGTTAATGACGTGAATGACAAATTGAAATACGAGCGCGACGATCTTTTCGGTCATGAGCGTACCCAGTATATAAGCCACTTGCGCGCTCAAGGGCGATGCGCGCGGCGGTGTGCCGAGAAAACAATCATGCACACGTCTGCATTTCTCATTTGTTAGGATGAGTTGTACTTGCTTCGCAATTTCAGGAGGATCCGTTGCCCGATATCCCGCCCGTACCGTTGACCTTGGAAGGCTCAAGCGTGCTCCACCAGTTCTTCCGTTTCGACTGGAAATCGTGGCGGTCTATCGCAGACGGCGAACGCAGGAAGATTGTCGATCAGGCAATCATTGCGTTGCGTGCGATGGAACGCTCCAGCCCCGACGCGCCGGTGCGCACGGCGCTTTTCTCGCAACTCGGACACAAAGCCGACCTCATCTTCGTGCACTTTCGCGAATCGTTTGAAGCGCTCAACCAGGTGGAGCTGGATCTGGCGCAGACCGCGCTTTCGGATTTCCTCATTCCGACGCACTCTTACGTATCGGTAGTCGAGCTAGGCCTCTACGAGTCGAGCCGAAAGACCTATGAAGCTGCGACAGCGAAAGGATTTGAGGCGCACACGCCAGAGTGGAATGCTGAGATCGCGAACTCGCTGGCGCGCGGAGCCGACGCCATGAAGCCGCGTCTGTTCCCTTCCGTACCCGACGCGAAATACCTATGCTTTTATCCCATGGACCGAAAGCGCGGCGAGCAGGTGAACTGGTACACCGTGCCGTTTGCCGAGCGCCAGCGCATGATGCACGAGCACGGCATGATCGGCCGCAGATATGCCGAGCAGGTAAAGCAGATCATCTCCGGTTCGATTGGGATGGACGATTGGGAGTGGGGCGTCGATCTCTTCGCCGACGATCCCGTGGTCTTCAAGAAATTGATTTACGAGATGCGCTTCGACGAAGTGAGCGCGGTGTATGCGTTGTTCGGGCAGTTCTATCTTGGCGTGAGGCTGCCGGTGGAGAAGCTGGGCGAGTGGGTGAACGGGAAGCTCTGATCCGCACCCAGGGGCTGCTGAATTCCTGAGGATGAAGATGGCCGCAACCAAGGCGACAAAAAAAGGCGCTGCGAAGAAAGGCGAGGTCACACGCAGCGGAAAACCCAAGGCGTCGCGCACACCATTGACTAAGACGCCTGTTCAGCGCGGCGCGCTCGCACCGGAGCGCGTGGCCGCTATCCTGAAGGGTCTCGACGAAGCTTATCCAGAGGCCGAGTGCGCACTCAACCATCGTTCACCATGGGAGTTGCTCGTTGCGACCATCCTTTCCGCGCAGTGCACCGATGTGCGCGTGAACATTGTGACTCCGGAACTGTTCCGTCGATTCCCGACTCCCGAAGCAATGGCCAAGGCGAGTCTGCCGGAGCTTGAGGAATTGATCAAGTCCACCGGTTTTTTCCGCAACAAGGCCAAGTCGATCCAGGGAGCAGCGCGCAAGATCATCACCGACTTCAACGGCCAGGTTCCGCAGACGCTTGCCGAATTGATCACCATTCCCGGCGCGGCACGAAAGACGGCCAACGTCGTGCTCGGTGTCTGCTTTGGAAAGGCCGAGGGCATCGTCGTCGACACGCACGTCTTCCGCATTGCGCGACGCCTGGGACTGGCCAGGGGCGACACACCGGAGAAAGTGGAGCAGGAACTGATGGAAGTGATTCCGCGCGACCGCTGGATCAGTTTTTCGCATCAGATCATTCATCATGGCCGCCAGGTGTGCCCGGCGCGAAGTCCGAAGTGCAGCGCGTGCAACCTGGAGCCGCTCTGCCGCTCGAAGGACAAGACGTGGGAGAGCTGAACGAGCGCCGTTAGCAGAGCTCGCGGCGCTAACGGGATTAGCGGTGTCAGCGGCGGTAGTCAAAGCCCGCAAAAAGTGCCAAATCGGAGTTGATAGGGCCAAAAGCGTCGATAAAATGCGACTTTTTGCGCCAGTTCAGGCCGATTGTTACGGTCAGCCTGCTTTCAAACCAGGTACGTTAGTTTACCTCTAGTTACATCTTAGGTAATGGCAAGGCTATCGCACCGAACAATAAATAGCCGATCCTATAAGGGGCTTCCAGAAGTAGAGGTAACCGTCTTGATTTGGACCCGCATTCCGGATCTGGTCTGCGCAGTGCTGATGATATGGGCGTTTGGCTCCGTGCCGCGAGACAAGCAGAAATACGTCTCCGGGATTTGGATGCTGGGCTGGGTGATGATCCTCGTTCACTCCGTCGCCGCCCTGTTCACCCAGCTTCATGGAATCTGGGGAGGACTGACGTATATCGTCTACTCGACTGCGTTGGCCTCAGCCGGGCTTCTGTTTTCCTACGCGTTGATCCCCTCCCGCGATAAACGTTCCAGACTCTGGTTACTCTTTTCTCTCGAGGCAACGGGATTCGTCTATTTGACGATTCTCATTCTCAGCCCGGGCCGTCACTGGGCCATGAATCTCGCCGCAGTGCTGGTGACCCTCTGCCCGGGGGGCGTTATCCTCACGTCGATCCGCACTGCCAACGAACGATACCGCTGGATTGTCCTCGCGTTTTGCGCGTCGCTCTCGACCTTCCTCCTCATTTTCCAGAACCGGCGCCCATACGGTCAGCAGCTTGCATGGAGTGGATTTCTCTTCACGGTGTTTATCGGCAGTTGCTTCTTTACATTCTTGGCCTATCGCCGCGCGACAGCGGGCGTATCTGTGACAGTTGTCGGATTTTTCGGATGGGCGCTGGTCTTTATCCTGGAGCCTCTGCAAAGAACGCTTTGGCCGCAGGTTTATATCGAAAGCGAGATTTGGCACCTTCCAGCATTTGTGGTGGCCATGGGCATGTTGCTGCTGTTGTTGGAAAATGAGCTTCAACACAGCAAGTACCTTGCCTTGCACGACGAGCTGACCGGACTGGCCAATCGCCGGCTCTTTCAGGACCGCCTGGATAATGCCATGGCCCGCGCCCGCCGCACTGGAGTATCCCTGGGGTTGCTGTCCATCGATCTGAACCAGTTCAAGCTCGTGAATGACAACCTGGGGCACCAGGCGGGAGACACGGTGCTGCAGCAGGTGAGCGCTTTGCTAAATGGAAGGGTTCGCGGCTCCGACACCGTAGCCAGAACCGGCGGCGATGAGTTTTGCGTGATTTTGGAGAATCCGACCAGCCGCGCTGATGCCGAACATGTCGGGCGCACGCTCCGGCGTCTGCTCAAAGAACCCCTCCAGCTAGACGAGCGGTCGGTCTCGATCGGTGCCAGTGTGGGCATTGCAATTTTTCCCAATGACGCGCCCGACGCCGACTCACTTTGCCGTGTAGCCGACCTCCGCATGTACGAGGAAAAGCGTGGCTCCGGCGGCCGTGAAAAACATGCCGGTCCCTCCGTTCCTGGCACATCCCCAACATCAGACTCACTGAGAGCATGAGAATACGGAGCTTCGGACTCGCTCAGGATGACAATTTCATTGCGGTGCGAACTTCTCGCTCGCCACACTAGTCCACAGTCACAGTCACTGTGTGAGCAATTTTGATTCTGAACTCTCGCACGTGCGATCGATACTCCGTGCTCGTCTTGCGCCAACTGCCGGAAAACTGCATCCAGCCATCAATCTCATCGCCTTTGACCGTGAGCCACTTGAGCGGAATGCGCGGGCAGTAGGGATTCATCTCCTGCGACTCCCACATGACCTCGCGATGCACCAGGGTGAAAGGGCCCCATGGATGCGGCGCGTCGTAAATGATCAGCTCGGAACCGTCGTTCGGTGAGAAGTCGGAATGCAGGCGCCAAGTGAGCAACAGATAGCGGTGGGCGGCGGCGATGTAAACCATCTCTGGCGTGCTGATGCGGCGATCGTCAGTGAGTACGGGAACCGCCTGCGCGAGTGAATGCGACCAGCGCGGATGGTCGTCGTTCTTGAATCCGGAGATCCATTGCCAGGGGGAAGTGTCTTCGATCTGGTTCGCGCGGACGCGGCCGACGCGCAGCTTGCTGCCGTTATCCCACTGATCGGTGGAGACGGCGTAGACATACTTGTCGGGCGCGCCCGCGTTGTTGCGGCCCACGTTGACGAAGGCCGGTCCGCCGAACGCGTCTCCAGGGAACATGGGGGCTTGAATATCGGCGCGGGCGGGCAGCCACGTGAGGCCGTGATCGCGTGAAATGATGATGGTGGCGTCGCTCCCATGCTGGCTTTTGGTTCCGTAAACCGGAGCCTTCCGGCCGAGCAGGTTCTGAAAAGCCAGATAGAGCACGCCGTTCACGCAGATCATGCCTGTGGGTTTTGGACCACCCCCACCGCTGCCGCGATAGCCGGCCATCAGGTTCACGCGCGTGATGTCGTAGTGCGGTGGCATACCCGAGAAGCGCTCAATGTCGAGGCCGTCCCACTTGTTGCCCCAATTGGGGTCGCCTGCGGAAGTGTAGATCTGATCGTCGTCGGCCCAGGTCATCGGGAAGGTGTCACCGAAGCGGACGTTGTAGCCGGCGGGCTCGTGCGCAGCCAGCGGGCCGGTGGGCGCGAGGTCGTCTTTCGGTCCCGGCGTCGGGTACGCGCTCTCCTCGCCGACCCATTCGAAGTCAATGAGCACATTGCTTGGCGCGGGAGTGGAGTGGGCTGAGAGAACCTGCGGGAGGATCTTTGCGGCTTTCTGGCCTCGGAAGGACAACGGCAAGAACAGGAATGCAAAGACTGCGAAGGTGCTGACGAATCTTGTGCTGGCGAGCCGGATCATAGGGAAACTTTACCAGACTCGGAGACCGGTCACCGGCGTGATTTCGCCAAGAATTCCCGCACAGCGGCGACGAGGCCGGGAATATCAGATTGACTGGCTTCCGCTGCGGGGCGCCAGCCAAGTTCGCGCAGAGTTTGAGAAGTAATCGGGCCGATGGAAATGGCGTGAACTCCGGCAAAGGGAAACCTGATCCCGGCCGCTCGGGCTGCATCGGCAAGATGCATCACGCTTGAAGAACTAGTGAAGATTGCCGCGTCGATTCCCTTCTCCAATGCCGCGTGCAACAATTGCGGCGCGGCTGCGGGCATGACGTTCCGGTAGGCATCGACCACATCGACCGTCGCTCCCGTGGCGCGAAGCGCGTCGGGAATCACGTTGCGGGCATTCTTGGCGCGGACGAGCAGAAATTTCCTGCCGGCGGATTGACCGACCAGACTCTCGACCAGGGCTTCCGCGACGTAGGTCTCTGGGACCAGAGCCACCGGCAAACCCGCCTGGCGCGCGGCTGCTGCCGTGGCTTCGCCGACCGCGGCCACCTTCAGGTTTGCAATCTTGTTCAAAAAGCTGCTCCATGCAATGGAACGCACCGCGTTGGCGCTGGTGAGAATGAGCCAGTCATAGGAATCGAGTGCGCGCAACGCGCGATCGAGCGGCGCGAGATCGGCGGGAGGCCGAATCTCCAGCACGGGAACTTCCACCGGTTCGGCACCGAGATCACGAAGAGCATCGCTGAGTTTGCTTGCCTGGTGCGAAGCGCGCGTGACGAGGATTCGCCTTCCTTCGAGCACGCGCCGGCCCCGAATCGGCAGCGCCATCATCAGGCAGCTCCGCCTGGCGCATCGTTGCTTGCCGCAAGCAGCGGGCCCGCGCCTGCTTCCATCAACATAGCGGCAATCTGCCGGCCAAGCGCCACGGGATCGTCGTTTTCGCGCACGCTTCGATGATAGACGCGCACGGTCGCGCCCGTGTCTGGGCTGGCGACAACCGCAAAGACCTCGTCGCGCGGTCTGGTCTCGCCGGCGGCTTCCGCCATTTCAGATGAAACCTGGCGGCAATAGACTCCGATGGGCACCTGGCAGCCGCCGCCCAGCGCAGCCAACGCCGCGCGCTCCACGGCGACAGCGAAGCGCGTATCGGCGTGGTCGAGAAAACTCACTGCCGCAATGGTTGCGGCATCGTCCTTGCGCGTTTCAATACCGAGCGCGCCCTGTCCGGCGGCGGGGCAAAACTCTTTAGGATCGAGCCGCTCGCGCACCCAATCGGTGCGGCCCAGCCGGTCGAGCCCGGCCGCGGCCAGCAGAATGGCCTCCACCTGCCCCTCAGCCAACTTCCGCAGCCGCGTGTCTACATTCCCTCTAAATTCGACCAAATCGAGGTCAGGGCGAAGCGCCTTTAACTGCGCGCGGCGGCGCTGGCTGCTGGTGCCTACGCGCGCGCCCAGCGGCAATGCGGCGAGATTGGCGTGCTTGAGGGAAACAAACACATCGCGCGGATCGACGCGCACCGGCGTTGCCGCTAGCGCAAACGGCTCCGGCAGCTCGGTGGGCAGGTCCTTGAGTGAATGCACGGCGAGATCGGCGCGCCCATCGGCCAGCGCTTCCTCAATCTCCTTGGTGAACATGCCCTTGGAACCGACCTGCGCGAACGTGACTTCCTGCAAACGGTCGCCGGTGGTTTTGATGATCTCGATTTCGACGTCGTGGCCCTGCACGCGCAGCAAGCCGGCAATGTGATTGGCCTGCCAGAGTGCGAGCTGCGATCCACGGCTCCCGATGCGCAGCTTCATTTGCGCGCCCTCATTTCACCTTCAAAGACTCTCATGTTAACGACACGCTTGCTCTCGGAACTCCCAGCATCCGGGCTCTCCGGTCCAGCCTTTACTGCGGGCTCGCTCGAGACTAGCGGCTCAGCAGGCGCCGTCGGCGACACAGACCACTCGTCGCAGAGCGTCTCGATGCGCGACTCGTCACCTTCCCGCGCTGCCTGTTTCAGCGCCTGCATCGGTGAATGCAGAAATTTGTTCACCAGTCCACGCGTGAGCGCTTCCACGGCAGCCAACTGCTCGGCCGAAAGCGGGCCCAGCCGGTTGTGCATACGCTCGATCTCCGCCACGCGAATCTCTTCAGCCTTCTTTTGCAATGCCACAATAGCCGGCGCGATATTGACCGTGCGCTGGCGCAGGTGGAAGCGCTCAACCTCTGCGGCAATCAGCGACTCCGCATCAACCGCCTGGCGGCTGCGCTCTTCCATGTGCGCCACGGCCACCTGCTGCAGGTCATCGATGTCGTAGACGAAGATGCCGTCAAGGTTGTTCATCTCCGGATCGACGTCGCGCGGGACAGCAATGTCGATGAAGAACATGGGCCGGTTGCGCCGCTTCTGCAGGAAAGCCTGACCGTGCTCGCGGCGGAAGATGGGATGCGGCGCGCCGGTGGAGCTGATGACGATGTCGGCGCGGCTGGCCGCTTCGTAGAGCTGCCCGAACTCGATGACCTCGGGTACAACCGCGCCGGAAAACTCTTCGGCCATGCGGCGCGCGCGCTCGGCGGTACGATTGCTGACCAGGATGGTGCTTGCGCCCTGCTGCACGAGGTGCCTCGCGGCGATCTCGCTCATCTTTCCCGCGCCCACCAGGAAAACCGTGCGCCCCTCCAGCGAGCCGAAGATTTTGCGCGCCAGATCGACGGCCACGGACGCAATGGAGACGGAATTCGAACCGATTCCGGTCTCGCTGCGCGCCTTTTTCGCCGCCGCGAACGCGCCTTGCAGAAGTTGTTCCAATTGGCCTGAGACGGTTCCCGCAGCGCGCGCCACAGCGAAGGCTTCTTTCACCTGGCCTAGAATCTGCGGCTCGCCGACCACCATCGAGTCAAGACTCGCTGCCATGCGGAAAAGGTGACTCACCGCTTCTTTGTCGTGGTACTCGTACAAGTGCGGCGCAAGAACTGAGGCGTCGATGCCAAAGTAGCTCGACAGAAAGCCGGCAACCGGCACTTCCGGGCCCTCCACGGCGGCGAGCAACTCCACGCGGTTGCAGGTGGAGACGATCATGCACTCGGCAACTCCAGGCGTCGAAGCCAGCGCGCGGGTGGTTTCGGCCAGGTCGTCGCGGCCAATGGCAATCCTCTCCCGCAGCGCGATGGGCGCCGTTTTGTGGTTCACGCCAATGAGTGCGAGTGTCATTGGGGGCCGAACCTGTGCACTTGGCTGAAGAAGTTGACTGCCCAAACCGCCATCATCACGACCAACGCCCCGCCGGAAACGTACGCAGCCCTTCGGCCCCGCATTCCCATGCCGCGGCGCAGCAGGAGGAGCGTTGCATAAACGATCCACATGACGAACGACGCGAGGATATTGGGATCGAGAAAGTAAGATGCGCCCAGCGAGGTTTCCTGCACCAGGACGGACCCAATCAGCAAGCCTACGGTCATGCAGGGAAATCCGAACTCAAGGGTCGCCAGAGCCAGACGCTCCAGTGTGTCGAGCGGTGGTAGCCAGTCGAGCGGTGCCCAACGGGACTTTTCTCCCAGCTTGTGTTTGCCCTTGATGCGCCGCTCCTGGACTAGGTACATCACGGAAGACAGCAGGCTGAAGCTAAGGGCCGCATAGGCCAGCAACAGGGCGATAATGTGTGCCACCAGCCAGCTGACCCAGACCCGCTGCGAAGGAAAGCGGTAGCGATCCGGCCCCAGCGAAGGAATAAATACGAGGAAAAATGTCGCCGGCAAGGCGAAGATTCCAAGAGAGATGGCGTCATAAAGCCACCAGACCAGGAAGTACAGGCCGGCCACGGCAAAGCCCAGCAGCGATTCGATTTCCCGCACGCCCACAGGCATCAAGCGATGGGCCTGGACCAGCATCTCGACCACCGAGACAAAATGAAAGAAAAAGGCCATTCCGCCCAGGTGGACGCAGGTCTTGCGCCAGGGCAGAGATTTCGATAGCACGGCGGGGAAGATGGATACGCATCCACCGGCGTACAAAATGGCCGCAACTCGTAGCCAAAGCAGGTACATGGCAGTTCTTACCTTAAAGGCGTTACCGATCAGTATACTGTGATGCAAATCACCTTACGGAATCGGAGGCCGGCGCGGCAACGCAATCGCGCGAACATCGGGGGCGGGCAACGAGTTACGTTCGCGCCGCCCCACTGGGCCAATTCATGTTGTGGATGCGTATCCCCGGTGCTGCGTTCGCCCGGTTGAAGGTGCGCAAGGAAACGACTTCATCCATCAAGCGCGTTGCTGCGTATTCTTGGAGGCAAGCGCGGGACGCTTGGCGAGCCCCGGAGGACTGCCCTCGGAGCTTCAGAAGCTAAGTCCGGACATCCCGCCTTCGGCAACTTCGCGCAAGAGCTGAAAACGTTGACTTGTATCGCGCTCCGGTCGGGCCGCCAGCGCTTCTACTTCTTCCTTCTGCATTTGGAGAAGATAACCTTCTGCTTCGTAAACCAGGTCGCGGAGGGTGGTATTGCTTGCCACACCGATCGCACGTTCTATGGCAATCAGCTTCTGTAAAAGTATGGTTTGATTCATCACAGTGGGGGCCCCTTTGGATCTTCTTGCGAGAGACCCAGTGTGCCGTTTGATGCTGCCCTTGGATGTGATCTAGGTCACGCGTCATGCCGCAATCCGGCATGCCGGTGACCTCCGGCAGAGGCGCCGGCTACGACGCGGAACGTCCCTCGATACCGCTGCAACGGTTCAATGGTGAAAAGCAGGCCGGTAGATGAGTCCGATCGCGATGCCGACGACGAGCCATTCAGCAAAGTAGGCCGCCGACTGCTGTACCGTCAGCTTGAGCCCGATGTTGAGGTTGGCGTAGTTGTGCAGGACAAAAGCGCAAATCGCGAAAAGGCCGATGAGCGCTCCGAAGCGGGCGCCTTCAACGAGGCCCGAGCCTCCCTGGTAGGCAAGCGCGTAGAGTACGGCCAGGACAAACATCGAAACCAAAATTTCGGCCATAGCAACGGGCATGTGGCTCATCTGGCCCTTCTCGTCGCGGTAAACCGCCGGGTACTTGCGGAATTCAGTCTTCAGCGAGGGGAATAGCGCGAAGACGGCGAAGCCGAGAGCCATGTAGGCGACGAACGCGCCCAGTGCTGCGAGGACTATGCGCAGGGGGTTCATGGAACTCCTTTCCTATGGATAGGGGAACGAAGGCCGGTCAATCCAATCTAGGGATTGGGCGAAACGCGAGTCAAGGGAAAATCAGCGGGCGGTGAGTGTGCCTCTACGCGTTAATCTGGAAAGCAGTGTGATTCGGGACGACATCAAATCCAGCAGCGCCCCGCAGCCTTCTCTTCTGGAAGAAGATGGCGGCGTGGGGGCGGTTGCGCCCGACGAGGCATCCGTACCTGAAGAACTTGTGCTCACTTCCCTGCCCGCGGAAAAGCGCACTCCCGACAAACACTCCACTGAATTGACGCCGTTCATGCGCCAATGGACCGCGGCGAAGAAACAGAACCCCGATGCACTGCTGTTCTTCCGCATGGGCGACTTTTACGAACTGTTTTACGACGACGCGGCGGTGGCCAGCCGCGAGCTGCAATTGACGCTGACGGCGCGTGACCGCGAGCGCAGCATTCCCATGTGCGGCGTTCCTTACCACGCCGTGGAGCAATACTTGATGCGCCTGCTGCGCAAGGGCTATCGAATTGCCCTCTGCGACCAAATGGAAGACCCCAAACTCACGAAAAAGATTGTGCGCCGCGAAGTGACGCGCGTCCTCACGCCCGGAACGGCGCTGGACGCGGGACTGGGGCAGGAGCAGAACAATTTTCTCGCTGCGTTGTACGAAGCAACACCCAGAGACGCACGCGCCAGCGAATCAGTCTGCGCGCTGGCGCTGCTGGATGTCTCGACGGGCGAATTTCGCACCGCGGAATTCCGTGGCACGGATGCCCGGACGCAGGCCATCGACGCGCTGCTGCTGGCTGCTCCCAGCGAGGTGCTTGTGCCCGCAGGCTCGGAAATTCCGGCGCAACTAGAGAGAATTCCGGCCCGTACCCGAGTTGAGGACTGGGTGTGGACGCGTGACTTT
>JBEKEP010000133.1:0-12758 GCA_050013775.1 Occallatibacter sp.
ATCTTGCCGCACGTGGCTGCCTGGGGATTGAAGTTGCGTGCTGTGCGGCGATAAACGAGATTGCCGTGGAGGTCGGCTTTCCAGGCTTTCACCAGCGCCACATCGGCCTGGATCCCTCGTTCCAGAATGTACGTAATTCCGTTGAACTCCTTTTCCTCTTTGCCCTCGGCAACCAGGGTACCCACCCCGGTTCGCGTGTAGAAGCCAGGAATTCCGGCGCCTCCCGCTCGCATGCGCTCCGCGAGCGTGCCTTGCGGGCAAAACTCCACTTCCAACTCGCCGGCCAGAAATTGCCGTTCAAACTCGACGTTCTCGCCGACATAGCTTGAAATCATCTTCTTCACTTGATGGCGTTCGAGCAATAACCCCAAGCCCCAGCCGTCGACGCCTGCATTGTTGCTCGCAATGGTTAGGCCGCGCACCCCGGTATCGCGCAAGGCGAGGATCAACGCTTCAGGAATGCCGCACAAGCCGAAACCGCCGATCGCCAGCAACATCCCATCCCGCACAATCCCGTCCAGTGCGGCACGTGCATCGGGCTGTAATTTGTTCATGCCCACAGCGCCCACCTCGACCGTTGATGCCAGGTCGCTCTCATTCCTTGGCCTTTCGCATTGTCCATGCTAACTCCAAAGGAACTCATCCTGGCAATCAGCACAGCGATCCCGACCCGGCAATGCGACGCGGCGGGAACCAGCAACGAAGTTTCCAGGATTTGCAGCCGTTGACCTAACCAAAAGCTGACTAAACGACTAGAGCCACCCGGAGGCGGCTCACGTAGAAACAATTTAGAGTCATTTGGTGCCGAAGAAGGGACTCGAACCCCCACACCCTTGCGAGTACGTGGACCTGAACCACGCGCGTCTGCCAATTCCGCCACTTCGGCACGAGAGAGCGCTCAAACGGGTCGCGCCTGAGCAGGCAGCAACTCTGAGTCTCGCAAATGCGGCAACTGGTGTCAAATTCCGCCGGCATACTCAACGAGTTGCGACCGGGGCTCTTCGCCCCGGCCTGTTCATCCGATCTGCGCTTACACCAACTTGGCGTCGAGCGTGATTTCGGTGTTGTTCGCAAACAGCTTCGAGATCGGGCAGCCGGCCTTGGCGTCCGCAGCCGCCTTGTCGAAAGCTTCCTTGGTGGCGCCGGGTACGCTGGCTGTTGTGGTCAGCGCGACCTTCGTGATCGCAAAGCCTCCATCCACCTTGGCCAGGGTTACAGCCGCCTGGGTTTCAATGCTGTTGGGCGTCAGGCCTGCGCCGCCCAGTTGCGCGCCGAGAGCCATCGAGAAGCAGCTCGCGTGCGCCGCCGCAATCAGTTCCTCCGGCGTGGTGCCGCTCGTAGCGCCTTCAAACCGCGTGGCGAACGAATAGTTGGCGTTGTTGAGCACGCCCGTCGCCGTGGAGATCGTGCCTTTGCCTTCCTTCAGTGAACCTGTCCAAATCGCACTTGCCTTGCTAGCCATAGTCCCTCCTTGGGGGATTCAAAAATCCTGTGGTTCCTTGATTGGGGCCGGGAGCGCCGAGGGGAAAGATGCGGCGGGGCCCGGCTGTTGAACCGTAGGCGCCGCCCAAATCCCAGGCGGCACTTGCCCTCGTTCCATGCTAATCTGTCGGGCATGTTACCGGAGCGGCCCCGCGCCCTGAATTCCGATTTTCCCGCCCATGCCGCGGCGGAAATCTCACAAAGTGGTGTGTCTGGCACCGCTGAAGAGAGGCTGCCGGTCGACCACCACTGCCAGGTCTGCCCCACGTGCAGTCATCGCCTCACCGGCCACCATTGCAAATTGGTCTGCACGTGCTGCGGGTACTACCTCAGCTGCGCAGACTATTACTGACGGGCTCAGCCAGCCTCCATCTTGCACAAAGGCTTCTTTCCTAAAGAAGAGGCCTCCGCACCGTCCATTTCATTCGCGGATGTTACCGGATGCCGCTAGAACACGATCTTCCCGGCCACCTGCAGCTCGCGTGCGGGAAGCGCTGATGAGATCACCCCGAAGCCACCGGTCTGCCCCTGAACCAACTGGGCCCCTGTATCCGGCACTTGCGTATTTGGATCGCCGAAATTGGTGTGGTTGAAGAGGTTGAACGCCTCGGCCCGAAGCTGGAAGTGGGATCTTTCCGTGATCGCGAAATCCTTGCTCAGACCCATATCGACATCCCAGTAGTCATATCCACGAATTAAATTCCTCGGCATGTTACCGAAAGTGTTGTAGGTGGTGCCGGACGGAGGCGCCATAGGCGGGGTGCTGAAGCTCGTTACGTTCAAGTACTGCAGGTAGGACTTGTTCGACGCGATGGCGGGACCGCTTATGTTGGGCCGGTAGGCGTTGCGGCCGTCGACAGGGGTGAGCGGCGAAACCGACTGGTCGCTGGTGGGGCCCGGGCGATAGTCGAAATCGAGCGGGTCGCCGCTGCGCCCTGACACGATCCCGGTAGCCTGCCAGCCGCCCACGAATTCATCGAGGACGCGGTTTGCGTTGGGCAGCAGCCACTGTCCCTTGCCGACCGGCAGCGACCAGACTGCAGTGGTGGTGTTGACGAAGGGGTGGTTATACGCCGAAATCCCACGGTCGGCCGCGACGTCGTAGATATTCTGCACCGAGGGAATGCCGTTGCCGCAATTGTCGCAATTGCCGCCGCCGTCGAGAGCCTGCGCGGCGATGTCAATGGCCTTCGACCAGGTGAAGGATTCCAGCAGGTAGAGCCCATTTGAGAATCTCTTCTCGACCTTGGCTTGCAGGCCGTCGTAATCGGAAGTCGCCCAGGGCAGGATGCCGGCGATCATGCTGAAGTTCGCATAGGGAACGCGAACCGGGGCTGTAGCCACACCGGCCTCCGCGGCGAGGTCCAGCGGATACAAACCGCCCGTCGGGGCCTGGTTAATGTCGTTGACGATGATTTCGTTTAGCCCGTTGTTGCCCACGTAGGAGAGATCCAGCAGCCAGTTGTGGGTCAGGTCGCGCTGCACGCCGAAGAACCAGCTGCGCACCTGCGTATCGGGCGAGTTGGGGGGCATGTATTGCAGCGTATCGAACGCGGGGTTGTAATTCGTGGGGCTGACCATATTGGCAGGAAAGCCGCTTTGAACGTTGTTGTAGAGGCCCGTGCCGGGAATCGTCACCTGCAGCGCAACGACGCCGGTGGGCGGGTTCATGCTGAGGTAATTGGATCCAACGCGATTCCAGTGCGAATAGCTGATGCCGAAGCCGCCGCGTACCACCGTCTTGCCGTCCACTTGGTACGATGCTCCAAACCGGGGCCCAAAATCCGCATCGTTCGGATTGATCGTGTACCTGTTGCTTGAGGTAGCCGGCACGATGGTCTGCGTCGCGGGGTTGAAGTTGGCGAGTTGATTGCTGGCTTCGTAGATGGGCGTGTTGAACTCGTAGCGCAGGCCCATGTTCACGGTAAGCCGACGAGTGGCCCTCCAGTCGTCCTGCAGATAGCCGGCCCAGCCCCAACTGCGAAGCTGGCTGACGGTGGGGCTGGCGAGGCCCATTTCGGCCTGGTAGCCGAGCAAGAAGTCGGCATAGTCGAACATGCGGGTGTTCTCAGATGTCACAGGTCCGGTAAGGGGGCCATAAAGCTTGTTGTAATAGCCGTAGCCTGCACCATAGGCGGGCTCGGTGTAGACATTTCCGCCCATCACAGGATGCAGATCCTGTTGAGCTATATGAAGCATCAGGTACTCGACGCCGGCCTTGAGGCTGTGACTCCCCATCAACCGCGTGTAATTGGCCTTGGGATCCCACATGGTTGGGTTTTGATACTGAGGGCTGGTCCACAGGCGGCCCAGGCTGGTGAATCCGCCATCGATGAAGTATTGATAGGTAACACCTCCGGTGTATTGGGGATCGGTGGGCAGTCCGGGGATGTTGAACAATGCCAGCATCGAGGGTCCGCCCGCCTCGATGGGTTTCTTTCCTGCCTGCATAGTGGAGAAGCCGAAGCGGGCTTCGAGCACCGACACCGGGTTAATGGTCCAGGTGGCGCCCGCGTCAATCGCCTTGACCGGCGCGTATACCTGGCCATCGCCATTGTCGCCAGCTACGCCGGGGATGCTGCCCGGAGCAATGACGTTTTCGCGGCTTTGCGAATAGCGGACGAAAAGCCGCATCTTCTCACTCGGAGTCCAGTCGATCTTGGCGTCGCCTTTGTCCTTGTTGAAGGTCTGAGGTTCAAGAACGATGTAGTTGTATGGGAAGGAGCTGTTGTACGAGTTGGTATTGGTGGGGCTGGGGAGGTACGACAGAAGTCCTCCGTTCGATGATGCGGCAAAGGGAATGACGGCTGAAGCCGGAATCTGACCGTTGAGGTACTGCGTGCCTCCCACAGCGGCCTGCGATCCTGGAGGGCCCGCACCGAGGCCGAGACCGAAATAGGTCGAAGAGTTGCACGGATTTTTGCCTGCGTTGTAGTTACATGGGTTGCTGACCGGCAGATACGGCGCGCCAGACGGATTAGCGGTTCCCGTGTCGGTGTTGTCGATCAGATAGTAGCCCAGCGCCGCGCCGCATGACGTAGTGCCGGCCTGGCCGCGTTCCGCGCACGAGGGTAGCTGATTCTGGTCGGTAGATGATGAAGTCTGGCGATAACCTTCGTAGTCGAGGAAGTAGAAGAGCTTGTCTTTCTTGATCGGGCCACCGAAGTTACCGCCGAACTGGTTGCGGTGCAGGGCCGGCTTGCCGCCGACATCGGGCAGGAAAAAGCCCTCGGCGTCCAGATTCGTGTTGCGCAGATACTCCCATGCGCCACCGTGCAAATCGTTGGTGCCGTATTTGGTAACCACGTTGATGGTGGCTCCGCCCGCGCGGCCGTACTCCGCGCTTTCATTGTTGGTCACCACGCGGAATTCAGCTACCGAATCCGGCGCCAGCTGCACCACCTCGTTGCTGAAGCCCTGATTCGAGGTGCCGTAGAAGTTGTTGTCAACGCCGTCGAGCAGGTAGTTGGTGTACACGCTGCGCAGTCCATTGATGTTGAACGCGCCTTCGCGAGCACCGTAACTATCCGACAGGTTGCTCGGGCTGGGAACCACGCCTGTGGAGAGTTCGACTAGTTGAGAGTAATTGCGGCCATTGAGCGGCAATGCGGCAATCTCCCGTGCTGCCACCACCTGGCCGTGTTCGCTCGAGTCGGTCTCCAATTGCGCCGCCTCCGCCGTGGCCGTCACTGACGAGCTCACCGTGGCCACCTTCAGCTGCACATCCACCCGTTGGTGTGCGCCCACTGTCAGGTCGAACTTTGCAGCAGCCGATTGAAATCCCTGCGCCGTCACCTTGAGCTCATAGGTGCCGATTGTGACATCGACGAAGCGGAATTCTCCCCGTTCGTCACTAGTCACCGTCTGCTCCGCCGCAGTTGCCATGTTGTGCAACACCACATTGCCATGCGCAACCACTGCCCCGCTCGGGTCGGTCACGGTTCCAAGAACGGTTGCTGTATCGAATTGCGCTCTGGCACTGGCCACCAGAACCAACATTAGAAAACAGATTGCGAAACGACGCATGACAAGTGCTCCTTTGAGCCCGAATAATGCTCCTCGCCGCAGGCGCAACTGCGTGGCTGCGCAGAATGTCACCGTTCATGAGCGGGTCGGGGGTCGCGCCTTCGCGAAGACATGCGGTAGAGGATTAGATTCTTGCAAACAATCTATGTTGTGCGTGTGAATTGTCAACAGAATTCACGTAAATGCTTTGTTTAATTAGAAAACGTCGTGATCTTAATCACCTGATTCGGCACGCATTCAGTTGCCCCATCTAAACGCGTTTTGCGGCGTTTGTAGCGCCGGTCTCCAGACCCGCACGAAACCCAACTCACGACGCGTCATTCCCTGTCGGCGCAAAACTATCCAGCGGCGGAGACGGCAACAGATGCGCGCGCGCCAGCACCTTGCGCGCCAGTCCTGTCAGCGCCAACCCAGCTGCCTCACGCAACGGCACCCAGCGGCGCTCGCCGCCCGCCACCGTCATCGCGGCGATATCGTCCTCAAACACGGTGCGGACCCGCACGTAGTAATTCACCTGCATAATGGCGTGACGCACGGTCATGCGCAGGTCCTTCTGCGGCACGTCGGCACGCAGCAGCATCGGCAGCTCCCACATGCCCGGCATCACCGTCTGGCTCGCGGGCCGCTGTTCCAGCAGCACCTCGCGCACGCCGGGCCCGCCGCGCTTTTCTGGCGCCACACTCGTCCGTACCGAGAGCGCGTAGCCCACGGCGCGGCTCATCATCGGAGCTCGCCGCGGCGTTTTGTGTTCGCCTTGCGTTTTGCAATCAACGGCCAGCGGACACACCAGGCATTGCGGATTTCGCGGCGCGCACACGGTTGCGCCGAGTTCCATAATGGCCTGGTTAAAGTCGCCAGGCCGCGCAGGATCAAGCAGTTTCCCAACCAGATCCTCAATCTTGCGCCGCAGCGTGGCCCCGCCGCCTTTGCGGCTACCCGCCTCCCAGCCCGCCAACCGGCACAGCACGCGCTCCACGTTGCCATCCACTACAGCCACCGGCTCGCCGTGCGCAATGCTGGCTACCGCCGCCGCCGTATACGCGCCAATCCCTGGCAGAGTACGCAACTGCTCCGCCCGTTGCGGCAAATTTCCGCCCTGATGCGCCGCCACAAACTGTGCGGCCTTGTGCAGCATGCGCGCGCGCCGGTAGTAGCCCAAGCCACTCCACTGCGCCAGAACTTCCTGCTCGGGAGCTAATGCCAATGCAATCAGCGTCGGAAATCGTCCCATGAATTGCTGGTAGCGATCCACCACCACAGCTACGCGCGTCTGCTGCAGCATGATCTCCGAAACCCAGATGGAGTAAGGATCCGAGTTCTGCCGCCATGGCAGGTCGCGGCGATTGAGCGTGTACCACTCCAGCAAGCGCTCACGCAATGCCGCAATCTTCGCGGGATCCTCATCGAACTTCGCCATGGGGAAAGCTTACGGCATCCGCGCCAGCGAACCCGGCAAAGGAAGCGCATTTTTGTATTTAGGGAGGGCTGTTTGTTAAGTCCAGAAGAATCAGGTGAAATGTTCGTTTTTCGGGTGCCGAGAACCTGCCAAATGTTCGCTCAGAAGCGACCATTCACCCCCGAAATGTTTGCTCGGGAGGTTGCGATTCTTCGAGACAAATACCGTGAAATTGACCATTTTGAGGGTGAGTGTAACCGCGAAATTGACCATTATCGAGCAGAGGTTGGCAGAGAATTTCGCATAAACGCATCTAAACGGGCTTCGTGAGCGCGTTTTTGCGCCGTTTTGCGCGCTTATTGCATCGATCTTCGCGCGTTTTTGCGTGCTTTTTCGCGCATGTGCGGTCGAGCTAGATCAACGGCGCGCCGCCCTAAACGCATTCTGCGCGTTCAGGGTGGGATGGCACAACCCTATCCCAGCAGTTCGCCCGCAATCTTTGGCGCAGCCGCGAGCGCCGCGTCAATTTGCCCCACATCTTTGCCACCGGCTTCAGCAATCTCCGGCTTCCCGCCGCCCGATCCGCCGACCAGCTTCGCCACCGCGCCAACCAACTTGCCCGCCTGGATGCGCTTTGTGAGGCCCGGCGTCACACCGGCAATAATCGCCACTCTGCCCTCCGGCTGCGCCGAACCCAGCACCACGACGCCCTCGCCCAGCTTGCCTTTCAGGTTGTCGACGAGCGTGCGCAGTTGTCCGCGTTCCAGTCCATCGGCGCGATGCGTCAACACTTTCACGCCATTCACTTCGACAGCTCGTGACACGGCCTCGTCCAATCCTCCGGCCGCCGATTTCATGCGCATCTCTTCCAACTCGCGACGGAGCTTCTTCAGCTCGTCTTCCTGCGAAGCGAATTTCGCCTTCAGTCCCTCCGAAAGATTTTCGACGGAGGGAACGAATTGCCCCGCCACTTGAGCCAGTTCAAAGTCGCGCCGGAACGTATCGAGCGAGCCCAATCCACTGATTGCCTCAATCCTGCGCACGCCCGAAGAAACCGACTCCTCACCGGTCAGCTTGAACAGCCCGATCTCGCCGGTGGCCGACGTGTGCGTGCCGCCACACAGCTCTGTCGAGAACCCATCCGCCAGCCGCACCACCCTCACCTTGTCGCCGTACTTTTCGCCGAACAGCGCCATCGCGTGGTACTCATTCACCGCTACATCGATCGGCACGTCCTCGAGCGTCTCTACCTTGGCGTTCTTCAGCACCTCGCGGTTCACAATATTTTCGATCTCCTGGAGATCTTCCTCGGCGACTTGAGAAAAGTGCGAGAAGTCGAACCGCAGCCGGTCGGGATGCACCGCCGAACCCGCCTGTTTCACATGCGTCCCCAGCACCTGCCGCAACGCTGCTTGCAGCAAATGCGTACCGGTGTGATTCCGCTTGATCGCGTCCCTCCGTTCCCCGTTCACTTGCGTCGTGACCAGGTCGCCCACGGCAAGCCCCTGCTTCAGAATCGCCTTGTGCGCCCGCACGCCCTGCACCGGCAACACGCAACCGATGATTTCGGCTACGACTGAATTTCCGTCCACGGTCAGAAACGTTCCGAGATCGCCGACCTGTCCGCCGGAGTCGCCGTAGAAACTGGTGTGGTCCAGGACGACTTCCACTTCGTCGCCCGGCGAGGCTGCCGGAACGCCCACGCCGCTCTTCACAATCGCGAGCACTTCGCAATTCGTAGACGTCAGTTGCCCGTAACCTTCAAATACGGTCTTCGGCAGATCGCGAAACGCGGGGCTCGCCGTCTTTTGCGATCCGCCCTTCCACGATGCCCGCGCCCGCGCCTGTTCTTCGGCCCGTGCTTTCTCAAATCCTTCCATGTCGAATGCAACGCCCGCGTCGCGGGCCGCGTCGACCATGAAGTCAAGCGGCAATCCAAAGGTCTCGTACAAGTGGAAGGCCTTGTCGCCGGTGAACTGGCCCTTCATCTCTTCGTCCAGGCGGGTCAGGCCAAATTTCAGCACGCGATCAAACTGCTTCTCCTCGGCTTCCACCACCTTCGCCACGCGCTCCGCCGAATCCACCAACTCCGGATACGCGCCTTTCATCAGATCCCGCACCGCAAACACCATCTCGAACAGGAACGGCTTTTCCTGTCCCAACAATCTGCCGTGACGTATTGCGCGCCGCATGATCTTGCGCAGCACATAGCCACGTCCTTCGTTCGACGGCACCACGCCGTCACCAATCAGGAATGTCGCCGCGCGCGCGTGGTCAGCGATAATCCGCAGGCTCGCTGACTCCAGCCGCTGCTTCTCGTAGCGCAGACGAAGCTCTTCTTCCGGTGGCCGGGGAGGAAGTCCAGCCATTAGCTCTCGCGCAAACAACTCGCTGTACTTGAATTTCGTGAATTCCGCCGCCTTCTCAATCAACGGCGTAAACAAATCCGTTTCGAAGTTCGAAATCTTGCCCTGCAGCACCGCCGCCACGCGCTCGAGGCCCATCCCTGTATCGATTGAGGGTTTCGGAAGCGGGGTCAACTTATACGACGTCTTGCCCGCCGCATCCGCCACAGCGGAGCGATCGAACTGCATGAAGACCAGGTTCCAGATCTCAACGTAACGAGCATCGTCGTGCCCGAAGGGCTTATCCACGCCGGGAGTCTCGGCAGCCTCGATCCCCATGTCGTAGAAGATCTCGCTGCACGGTCCGCACGGCCCCGTTTCGCCCATCTGCCAGAAGTTGTCTTTGAGGCCGTACTCAAAGATGCGGTCCTTTGCGACGCCGGTCTCGATCCAGAACTTCTCCGCCTCATCGTCGCGCGGGACATTCCAACCGGGCGAGTCCGCACCTTCGAAGATCGTCACGTACAGCCTGTCTTTGGGAATACCCATCCACTTTTCGTCTGTCACCAGCTCCCACGCAAACTGGATGGCATCGCGCTTGAAGTAGTCGCCAAACGAGAAGTTGCCCAGCATCTCGAAGAACGTATGATGCCGGCGGGTAAAGCCCACATTTTCCAAATCGTTGTGCTTGCCGCCCGCGCGCACGCATTTCTGGCTGGTCGTGGCCCGCGTGTACTCGCGCTTCTCCGCGCCCAGAAAAAGGTCTTTGAACTGGTTCATGCCCGCGTTGGTAAACAGCAGGGTCGGATCGTTGGCAGGCACCAGCGAGGAAGAGTGCACACGACGGTGCCCCTTCGACTCAAAGAAGCGCAGAAACAGCTCGCGTATCTCATTTCCCGAGCGAAATTGCATAGCTTTAGTGTATCTATCCCCGGCCACCAAATGCGAGGGATCGAGGGCACCCCCCTAGTGCGGTGTCCCAGAAATTCTATGTAGAACTCGGCATCCCGAAATGCAGGTCCTTCGACTCCGTTTGGCCCAAAAGGGCCAAACGTCGCTCAGGATGACCGCCGCATTTATGTTGCGAACTTCAGGGACAGGGCACTAAAAGCCAGGAGCCCGCAGCTAGAAGCTGCCCGTCGCTTCACTCTTCCGGCGTCTCTGCCTCCAGATTTTCGAGTGCGACCAGCTCTTCCTCCGGCACGTCCCATCGGCGCAGGATCTTGTAAATCGTCCCCGTCGCGAATCCCGCCGTCATCAGCCGCCGCACCACGCGCGCGGTGTCCTTCGAACTCTGAGGCTTTGGAATGCGTTTTCGGCCCAGATACTCCCGCGCCAGGGCTTCCTCGTTGGTCTCACCGTAGCGCGCGCCCACCGCCTCTTCAATGACCTCGGCGCGAACGCCCTTCTGCTGGAGATCGTTGCGCACGCGCCGCTCGCCCAGCTTTTCGTTCTGCTGCCGCAGCCGCGCGTAGGTTTCTGCAAAGGACTTATCGTCCAGATAGCCATGCTCCTTCAGCCGTACCAGGACCGCCCGCACCGCCGCCTCGCCGTGGTCCCCAGGCTCCGCGCGCATCCCCATCAGCCGCCGCAGCTCCGCCTCAGTGCGCATCTGCCGCCCCAGCGCCTTCACAGCATAGTCATACAGGCCCGCTTCATTCAGCGCAGGTCTGGGTTTCGCGGATTTTCTTCCAAACACCATCGAGCCTTCGTCCTTAGTCCCTAGTCCCTGTCTTTCGCGTCCACTCATCCACCCAATCGTTCACCGTCTTCCACCAGAGCTGCGAGTTCTGCGGCTTCAGCACCCAGTGGCCCTCATCGGGGAAGTACAGCATCTTCGACGGCACGCCCAGCAACTGCAGCGTGTCGAACAGTTGGAAGCCTTCGCTCACGTCGAGCCGGTAATCCAACTGCCCGTGCACCACCAGCGTCGGCGTCTTGAAGTTTTTGGCGTAGAGCGACGGCGACCACTTCCTGTAGGGATTCTCCGCGTCCGGCTTGCCGTAGTAGTCCCACGGATGCCCCTTGAACTCCCAGATGTTGAACCAGTCTTCCTCCGTTGTGCCGAAGGCCGACTCGGCATCGAACATGCCGTCGTGGCTCACGATGCACTTGAAGCGGTTGGTGTGGCCCAGCACCCAGTTCGCCATGTAGCCGCCGTAGCTCGCGCCCAGCGCGCACTCGCGGTCCTTATCAATAAATGGATAGTGCTGTTCCGCATAATCCAGTCCCGTCATCAGGTCGGTAAACGGCTTGCCGCCCCAGTCGCCGTTCACGCCGTCCACGATCGCCTGCCCGTAGCCCGTCGAGCCTCGCGGATTGATCATGATCACGACGTATCCATTCGCCGCAAACAGCTCCGCGTTCCACCGGTAGCTCCAATCGTCGCCCCAGTTGCCCTGCGGGCCGCCGTGGATCAGAAATTTCACCGGGTACTTTTTTGCGGCATCGAAGCCTGGGGGGCGGATCAGGAAACCTTCGAGCTTCGTTCCATCCTTCGCCGCGAACCAGAAAGGTTCCATCGGCGGGAGATTGAGTTGGGCGAGCAACGCGTCGTTGAGATGGGTGATTTGCTGCGGAATGTAGACCTTCGGAGTGACGTCTTCCGAGGGCTTGTTCAAATCGGCAGAAAATACGTGTATTACGTGCACGCCGTCATCCATCTGCGCAAGATCGCCAAGTACAACCTCTGCTGGTCGGGCGACACGCATAAGAGAACCTACGACCTGTTCCGGGCTGCCTTCGAGCAATGGATGAATTCCACTCCATTCGCCAACCGCTCGACCCATGCGGCGCAACTCGCCGCCAGCGATGTCGACTTCAAAAATCGGGGCCTCGCCTTTCTCTTCGGAAACAAAGAAAACATGCCGAGAATCATCGGCCCAGGCGAACTCACTCACCCAGAGATCAAAATGGGCCGGAGCCCGATTCGGAAGCTTCGCGTCCTCCAGTAAATCGCTAATCGTCTTTGCTGCGCGATCATAGACAACTAAGCGAAATTTATCGCTCTCATACCCCGCCCGCGCCTGGCTTCGCCACGCCAGCCACTTCCCATCCGGCGAATACGCCGGATCAAAATTCCCGCCCGCCGATGTGCTCACCTTCACCGGCTTCGCCGCGGGATCGGTCAGATCGAGCGTAAAGATGCTCACGCTGGTCGAGATCGCGGGATTGTCGACGAGCTTCTCAGTAAACGCCAGTTCCCTGGCATCGGGCGAAAAATCGCACCCGCAGCCCGACCCCTCGAGCGAAAACGGCGGCACATCGTGCATATCCTCCGGATTCAGGTCGCGCATCGCGCCGGTATCGACCGAAACCAGGAACAAGTGCGAACGCTTATAGCCTGTGTAATGGTCCCAGTGGCGATACAAAAGGTGCGTGAAGATTTGCGCCTTCACCGGGCTCGCCGCCAGCGCCTCATCCAGTTCCGCGTTGCATTGATTGCCCGTCTTGAAGTCCGCCGTTGTAATCGAGGCACAGTCGGGATATACGGCCGACGTAAACACAAT
>JBEKEP010000134.1:0-12726 GCA_050013775.1 Occallatibacter sp.
TCGCGCATTCCGCCGCCATTAACCGAAATCAGGAACAAGTGCGAACGCTTATATCCCGTGTAGTGGTCCCAGTGGCGATACAAAAGGTGCGTGAAGACTTGCGCCTTCACCGGGCTCGCCGCCAGCGCATCATCCAGTTCCGCGTTGCATTGATTCCCCGTCTTGAAGTCCGCCGTTGTAATCGAAGCACAGTCGGGATATACGGCCGACGTAAACACAATCGACTTACCGTCCGGCGACCACTTCGCGTTGTCCGCCCCCGTCGCAATCGCCGTGAGCTTACGGGCGTGGCTCGTCGCACCCGTTGCCGCGTCGAAGTCCGCAATCCAGATTTGCTGGCTATTCTCACGGCCGGAAAGGAAGAGGATGGAGTGCCCATCAGGCGCAAACTGCACACCGCTGTCGCCAGGCTCGCCCACCGCCAGCTTGAAGGGGGCCGAGCTCTCGGATGCCGCCCCCGCAATCGCCTGCATCCACAGCTCCGCTGTCTTTGTGTTTTGGTTGAGATTTGCGGTGGTTACGGAGTACGCCAGCCACTTCCCGTCCGGCGAAACGGCCGTATCTCCTAACCGCTTCATCTGCATCATGTCTTCGAATGTCATGGGCCGCTTCGCGGCAGGGGCCGTGGGGCGCGCGGCGGAAGGTTGCGACTCAGCCGGCGAAGACGCGCCCGCTGGAACGCTGTTTTGAGCTGAACTGAAGCCGGGAAATAAGAAAAGAGCGGCAGAAACCAGAAAAGTTGAACCGAGGCGCATAGCAACCCTCATCGCGCGGAGCTAAACCTGAACTTCGCGAAGAAAAAGTGTACACCGGAAGGATTCCGGCCTGTGAATCGTGGACCGTGCACCGTGATTCGTGATCAGAAGCCGAAGTTCGGCACGCGGCACTTACGTTCGACGGTTCACGCGTTCACGTCACTTATTCTCATTCCCGATCAGCCGGAACGTGATCGTTCCCCAGAACAGCCGCGCGCGCATCTGCACCGGCAAACGCCGCTCGTCGTCTGTGTACCAGATCCAGATGTCGCCGCGGTTCCTGACCACGCCCGCATCGGCGGTGGGCTGCACGCGCAAGGTGTTGAACGTGCCGAGCGGAGTTTTGATCTCTTCGCGTCCCTCGACCTTCATCGTCACGGGCACGGTGCGCATGCCATCGACCACGGGAAGCACGAAATTGTGGCCCAGCGCCATCGGCTGCGACGAAGCGTAGAACACGCCGGTCAGTAGATCGGTAAGGCAGCCGCTGACAGATGCTTCCAGGTGCTTGGTCTGTCCTGTCACCTGGTTTTTCTCATCCAGGACTGACTTCGCGCTCCCGTAGTCCAACTTTAGCGTGGAATTGATTTGCCGGCGACCCTCCACCGTCTGCTTGTCGAAGTCGTATGTGCAGCCGCGCTCGCGATCGAAGTCGGACTGGAAGCGGTCCGACACGTGAAACAGCATGTTGATGGCGCCCATGGTGTCAGCCGAGGCGGCGATGCGCTCGCGGTCGCCAGCCTGCTCAAAGTGGATGACGGCGGTGCCCGCGGGAAAGACGCGCCAATCCACCGCGTAGGTGAGGGTCTGCTTCTGGGGAAAGCTGTAGCCGGAGCGCGGCGGTGCAAGCGTGGTGGGCTGCTGGGCGATGGCCCGTGTCCCGGGGGCTGCTGCTGCCAGGGCTAAAGCGCAAAAGAGGCTGACTGCGTCGGCGCGTGTCTTCAATGTTCGGCACGGCTCCTTATGGGTTAGAGCAATCCTGTTTTGTTGGACTCCGCGGTTGCGCAAAGTGCTTACCGGAGCCGGTTTAGAAGAACTTCCAGCGCCGGCCGCAGATAAAGCAAACTCAAGTACAGCAGTGCGGCCCCTATTGCAGCATTGTACTCGCGGTGCTTGCGGTAAAGGGCGAAGGAGAAACCGCTGGAAGAAGGTTCCGCGATTGCTGCATCGGGTGCAACTGCCTCACCGCTTTGGGCTTTCGCTGGAGTGAGGCGGGGAATGAGTCGGGGAACGCGACGGCAATATTCCTCGAAGCCGGGAAATGTAGAACGGAGGAACTGCTCTTCCGAAGCGATCACGGGGATATAAATAATGGCGAATCCAGCCGCGAGCAGCAGCGCCAACGGCCAACTGAGCAGGGCAACGGCAAAGCCCGCGGCAATCAGCATGGAACCGAGGTAGAGAGGATTGCGCGTGTAGGCGTACGGGCCGGTCATGGCGAGCTCGCGATTCTTTTTCACCGTTCCTGATGCGGCGGCGCGCAATGCAATGCCGGGCAAAACCAGCGCGAGGCTCCACGCGATGGCGGCTGGGTGCGCCGGACGGCGGGCCACTTCAAAAACATAGACCGCAGCGGTAACAAAGCCCAGCGGCACACGCATCCGCCGCGCCCACCATTGAGTGGGGCGGGGTTTTGGAGGAGTTTCTTGCTGACTCATAATGCGCGTCCCCCCCCCGCAAGAAGTTCATCGGCGGCGCGCAACACGTCTTCCGGCGTGATCGTCAGCAGGCCGGGTTCGGGGGCATCGCGGCGGGAGTGGTCGCGGCGGCTGTCGGGGCTGCGCAGCACGCGGGCACGGGTGCCATAAGGCCCGTTGCGGCTGGGATCGGTCGGTCCGTAAATGCCCACCACTGGCCGGCCGAGAGCGCTGGCCAAGTGAATCGGCCCGGTGTCTCCGCCCACGCAGAGTGCGATACGCCGCGTGAGCGCGATCAACTGCGGCAGCGTGGTCGTTACGGGAACCGCGCCGCCAGCGGTGATGGGCGCGGCCAGCGATTCTTCTCCGGGGGCAGCGTTGACCAGGACCTGCATGCCGCGATCTTTCAGGCCTTTGGCGACAGCCACGTAGCGCTCAGGTGGCCAACGCTTGGCGCCCCAGCCTGCTCCGGGAATGATCAGCGCCAGTGGGCCCGCTTTTGCGGGAGCCACGCGCTCTGCGAGCCAATCGGCACACCAGTTCTCCGCCTCGGGGTCGACGGGCAGCAAAGGAGCCATGGCCGTAAGAGGATCACCGGCAACGGCCGAAGCCAGTTCCACATCCTGCTCAATCACGTGCGCGCCGTCGGTCGCAATACGCTCTGTGAAGCACCAGTGCGCAGGCCACTCGCGCGGCCGGGCCTCGCCGATGCGGCGCACGCATCCGCTCATGCGGCCGATAACCGCTGAACGGATGGCGCCTTGCAGGTCGAGCACCGCGTCGTACTGGGCGGCGCGCAGCTCGCGGCGCAACTCTTTGATTTGGCTAAAGGTGTTGCTGTTCAGCGGATGGCGCTTCCAGTCGCGGCTGGCGGCGAAGTGCAGCCGGTCGACAACCGGCATGGCGCTGCCGCGGCACTCGCTGATCCCTGTACTTAGCAAAGCTTGCCAGCGCGGCTCGACGACCCAGCCGATGCGCCAGAAAGGATGCGCCTGGCGCAGCGCCGTCACCGCGGGGAGCGCGTGAAGAATGTCGCCCATGGCGCCGAGCCGGACCACGAGCAGGCGAAAGCTGGACTGCGTATGCAAAGTTCAATTTTCGCATAAGGGGTGACCGGAGACCGGTTTACGCGGGCGTTTGCCAGTCAGCGGACCCGCGAACCTCCGGGGAAAGTAGGGCAGTTTGAAAAGAAACGAGCATCAGGGGCTATAGCTCAGGTAGATTCTGGGGTGTATCCGGCACCCTTCGGCTTCGTTCAGGGCGGGCCTTTGAAGCCGCGCCCTGATACGAGACCTGTGGGTCGGGGCTTGTGCGATCCCTCTGTGAACGAATACCTGATTCCCGGTTGTCAGAGACCAGCCTTCGGTACCACCTCGCCCTGGCTTATTTCGCGGCGGGAGGGGGCAAGTAGCTTTCATCGGGCTCATAGCGATAGATGAAGAACTGGCTTTGCACGATCAGCGCCCGGACCTTGTTAACCATCGCCTGGTACCCGTCTTTGCCAAGTCCTTTTTCAGCGCCAATGGCGCCGTCGAGATCGGCCCAGTTGGTGAATCCGGTGACGGAGACGAATTCCGGACCGAAGACGCCAAAGCGCGTCTCGGCGAAGCTGTAGCTTTTCGGTGCGGCCTTGGTGATGGCAGGCAGGATTTCGTTTTTCTGGAGGTCGAGATACTCGTGGTACTTGTCGGGGCGCACTTGGGTGACAAGAACCCGAATCATCTTGGGTATGTCGCCGCTATCGGGTAGGCTGAGCTCGGGCATGACGACGTCGATGTTGCGGTGCCAGCTCTCAGTGCAATCGATGATGCGCAAGCTGATGCGCGCGAGGTCGGTGGCCTGATCTTTCAGCTTCGGGTCAGAATCGATGGAGGAGTCGAGATCGGCCCACTTGGTGTACATCTGGACGCGCACATACTCATGGGCGCCTGTGAGCCCAACCCACATGGAGCTATAGCGGTCCGATCCGGCTTTGGCCAGGATGGCGTTGTATTCCTTGATTTCGGCCTGAAAATCGCCGACACGGTCGGGCTTGACGGTATAGAACGTGACGCTGCGGATGTTTCCATCCTGAGCAGAGGCCGGCGTAACCAGCGTTACGGCCGCGGCAACTGCCATCGCGAAGATGCAAAGGCAGAAAACCCTTCTTTGGATCCAAATCATGAATAACCTCCTTGATGCAAGCGCAGGGTGCGGTTGCAACATTTGAAGGTCCGGCATTGCAGCCGGGCGTAATTGGAATGAAGGCCTTCGCCAACAAGGGGAACGCGCGGGGTCTTCGAAAATGGTGAGATGCGGAGTCCGTGGGGATTTGTGGACTCGCTGAGTATACGCCGCCGGTCAGGGGACATAAGGCCCATTTCGATGAAATTTGTTAGATGCAGGCCCTGCGACTCGTCCTCGCTCAGGATGGCAGCTCACCGGCAAGGGCTGTCCCGGCGATTATTCTGAAATGTGACCGCCAAGGCAATCATTCGCCCGAAAACGCCTCGCAGGAAGATTTCCCTGCGATCGGTTCTGCTAGGTCTGGCGATCTGCATAGGGAGTTGCTGGCTGATGGCCGCGTTGCTGCTGGTGGCGGCCAAATGGATCGACCCGCCGACCACCGCGGTACATATGGAGCGACGCGTCGAAGCCTGGATTCACCACAAGCCCTATCGCCTGCGCTACCAATTTGTTCCTCTGAGCCAGATTTCGCCCAACATGCAGCACGCCGTTATCGCCGCCGAGGACGAGCGCTTTTACCAGCACCATGGATTCGATTGGCAAGCGATGGAGATCGCCGCCGAAGACGATATGCAAGGCGGCCGTCGCATCCGCGGCGGTTCCACGATTACGCAGCAGTTGGTGAAAAACCTGTTCTTCGGGACGGGCCGCTCGATTCTGCGCAAGGGCGCGGAGTTCACGCTGGTGCCCGTGGCCGAACTGGTGCTCGGCAAGCAGCGCATACTGGAGCTCTACCTGAACGAGGTGGAGTGGGGCCCCGGAATCTATGGCGTGGAGGCGGCGAGCCGTGCGTATTACGGAACTTCGGCGCGGAAGATCGACCGGGAAGAAGCGGCGCGCCTGGCTGCAGTATTGCCGTTGCCCCTGAAGCGGCGCCCCGACCGCATGGATCATTACAGCGAGATCATTCTGGACCATATGCGGGAGATGGGGTGGTAAAAACAGGAGTAGCCAATAGCCAATAGGGAGTAGTGAGACGGCGGCAGGCCAGCAAGTCAACGAGGAGTCCGTGCGGCCCACGCCTCCGCGTTTCTCTTGCGAATGGGTCGGAGAGGTGTCTGACTATTCCCTACTGGCTATTGGCTACTGGCTATCTTTGGAACAAATCGATCGGCTGCGTAAAGTCCGTGACCCGGATGTGTTTTGCCAACGCGGGGTGCTGGCGCCGAAGGGCTAAAAACATCTCCCATGCCACGCGGCGGTAGCTGAAGTGGCCGGCGGGGCCTGAACGCAGTTCGGTGATGTACTGGGCCTCGGCGAAATCCATCTTGAAGAGCGAGCGGATGCGCGTAGCCAGCGGGAGGAGATACTGCGCCGATTGCGCGGCCTCGGGAGCGGAGCCAGCGGCGATTTCAGCAGCGGCGTGGTGCGCGGATTCGATGGCGGAGCGGTAGTCGGCAAGGACGCCGGACGCGGCCAGAATGTCGAAGTCATTTTCGGGTCCGGCGGGCAAGTCTCCGGGGCCGGGAGTTTCGTAGCCGTGCTGCGACGTGAATCCCTGGATGATTTGCGTGCAGCGGCGATGGCGGTGCATGTCGCGGAAGCCGCCGATGTCCATGCGCAAATCGAACCGCAGCGCGGCTCCGGCGTGAAACGCGCGAAGCAGCTCGTCGTGACGGCCACGGTGATTCAGACCCAGCTCGATGATCTCGTTGACGCGTGCGGCAGGGAACGAAGCTACGAGGTCGCGGATCTGGCGGTAGGGGTGGTGGCTGACGGAATAAAGCAGAGTCGCGGCTAGCTCGACTTCGAGAGATTCCGTATGCTCGACCAAATCGACCAGCGGGGCGGGGGCGACGGGCAGATTCTTCAGAATTTCCGCAGCCGCTGGCGCGAGTTCGGCCTGGGATTCCATGAGGTAAGGATTGGGCTGGGCGTATTTGACCAGCGTGGGCGCGGTGCGGATCTCGCGAGTGAAGAGCGCAGCAGCTTCCGCTGCGAGGGAGCCGCAAGCGTCGCCCACGGCAGAAAGTTTGTCAATAAACGCCTGTGCAGCGCGCGCATTCAGGTTCCAGGCAGGCCCGATGGCGGCCTCGCGCAGCTTCTCACCCAACAGGCGCACCTCGGCGGTGGGGCTCGAGAGCAACCGCGAAACCTGGGTTTCAAGCGTTCGAGCGCTCACAATTTGCCCAAGCGACGTGTTGGTGGCCAGAGGCAGCAGGTAGCGGGCCACGTCGAAGGCGCGGGCGCGGAGCGTGCGCTCGTAGGCCTCGGGCTTGAGCGAATCGGGGCGCGCCACGCGGCCACGCAGCAGGTCGAGAACCGAGGCGGAAACCCGCTGGTAGGCACCGAAAAGATTTTCGATGGTTTGCGAGTAAACCTTCGCGGAGGCGGAATCCTCTCCGAAACCAGGAAAATACCAGCCGGATTCGAGGAAGTTCTGGTAGCGCGTGGAGCGCTCCTGGCCGTCCCAGCGGGCCTCGTCGACGAGCACGATCGCGGCCAGCAGGCTCAGCCGCTCGACCGCAAAGGCGATATGAGCCAGGTCGGCGATGGAGCGATGGCCGTATTGAAAATAAAAGGTATTCAGGAACTGCTCGGCGCGCTGGGCGCTGATTTCGGTCAGAGACTCACGCATGGAAAGCGAAGAGCGGGAGTATTTGGCCATGGCGAAGGCAAGGATCTCGGGATCGGCGCCATGGACGGCGAAAACTTCAGACTGCGTGCGGGCGCCCGTAGGCAAAAAAGATTCACTGGACATTAGGATCGTCTCGCGGACAGAATACGGCATAGAGCCTGTGATTCACTTTGGCGAGTGCAAAGGTGAATAATAGACCGTAGCCGAAAGGTGAAGCGCCCAAAAGAGCGCGACCCCCAGGGAGAAGCGCGGGAACGTCGAACCACGCGCTTTGGGACAGGAGTTTGCGGTGCGGGAGTTTTTGGTGCGGACGTCGCACAAACCGCGGCCTTTGCCGCCGGGTCGCTGGGCAATGACCCAGCGCTGGAACGATCTGCTTTTTGCGCACTGGCCCATTGCGGGCTCCGTAATGGACGCACTGCTTCCCGATTGGCTCGAAGCAGATTCCTATCAGGGATCGGCGTGGCTGGGAGCAGTGCCCTTCTGGCTTGATCGCATCAAAATCCGCGGCGTACCGTCCATTCCGGGACTGCGCAACTTTCCTGACCTCAATTTGCGGACCTATGTGCGCGACCGGCTCACGGGAACGCCCGGAATCTACTGTTTTTCCGTCGATTCCAGCAATCTGCTGGCGGTTGCGGTGGCGCATCTCGCCTATCACCTGCCCTACAAGCTGGCGGAGATGCACCTCGAGCAACGGTCGGAGCGAGAGTTCGCGTTTTACAGCCGGCGGCGGTTCACGCGGCCCCATGTGATCTTCAAAGCGCGCTACCGGGGACTGGGACCGACACACAAGACGGCTGAGATTCCGCCGGGATCGCTCGAATACTTCTTTTCCGAGCGCAGTTGCGTGTTCAGCACTAACCGAGCCGGACAACCGATCCGGGCCAACCTGCACCATGTGCCCTGGCCGCTTGAGGAAGCGGAAGCGGAGATCGAGCGCAACGATCTGGCGACTGCGGCAGGCATTGAGCTGCCGAATCGAGAGCCGATCCTGCACTACTCGCGGCGCCTGGCGGTCTACATTTGGCCGGCGGAGCTGGTGCACACCGCATTGGCGACGCAGCCGGTGACGGTAGCCGCGACGCCGACGTAAAAAGACAGCCAATAGCCTGTAGCCATTAGAAAGCGCCTCCGAGCTCTCTTCTGCGAGAAGCGTGAACCCCCGAAGCCCCCGTACTTGCCGCCACCCGCGATCGGCTACTAGCTATTGGCTACTGGCTATTGGCTGTCGGCCGCTCCCTTTATAATCGTGCGTGGAAAGACGCGGAGTTCTCCGCGCAGAGGTCAACAAAAACATGGGCGATTTGCAGGGAAGAATTGCGCTGGTCACGGGCGGCGCGCAGGGGATTGGGCGCGCGATCGCCGAGGAACTGGCCGCGTCCGGCGCGGTCATCGTGCTGGCCGACGTGAATGAGGCCAAGCTGGCGGAGACGGTGGCCGAGATGAAGGCCCAGGGCATCGATGCTTCGGCGTTCACGGTGAACGTATCGAACCAGGAGTCGATTGAGACCGGGGCCAAGGCGATTATTGAGAAGTTTGGCAAAGTCGAAATCCTCGTCAACAATGCCGGCATTACGCGCGACAACCTGATGCTGCGCATGAAGCCCGCGGACTGGGACCTCGTGCTCAGCATCAATCTCACGGGAGCTTTCCTGCTGACGCAGGCGCTGCTAAGCCCCATGCTGAAGAACCGCTGGGGACGCATCGTGAACATTGCCAGCGTGGTGGGACGCGCGGGACAGGCCGGACAGGTGAATTATGCGGCGTCGAAGGCAGGTCTGATCGGGCTCACCCGGTCGCTGGCGCGCGAGGTGGCCTCGCGGAACATTACTGTGAATGCGGTGGCGCCGGGATTTATTGAAACTCCCATGACGGCAGTGCTGAGCGAAGAGGTATCCAAGGCCATGCTGTCCACGGTTCCGCTAGGCCGGCGCGGCACGCCCAAAGATGTGGCCCAGGCGGTCAAGTTTTTGGCCTCGGATGCAGCGTCGTACATTACCGGCCACGTGCTGGATGTGAACGGCGGCATGTTCATGGGCGGTTAAGACGCCTGCGCTGTTTCCACAAGAATGGAAGACAATGCGAGCGCCCCGTCCGATCCAGGATGGGGCGCTCGATGCATTTTCGGACAGCAATTCAAGACCTTCATTGCCCCGCCGATAAACGTTTCGGAGGGGCACGTATGGCGACGGACCTCGAAACGCCTGTCAGTTCCGCCACCGTCAGCGCCACGCCTGTGAGCGCCGCACCAGAACCTGATCTCGCGATCGGCATGCGCTACGTGGCGCGCCAACCCATCCTCGATCTGCATGGCAAGGTGCACGGATATGAACTGCTGTTTCGCGATGGTCCGCGCGCAGTATTCAGCGGAGACGGCGATCTGGCCACCCGCACCATGATCGACAACGCCGTGCTTTTCGGGCTGGGGAGGCTCACTGGCAATCTTCCGGTGTTTCTGAACTGTACGGAAGAGGCGCTCACCGGCCGCCTGGTGCACGTGCTGCCCGCGAGCATGACGGTTCTTGAAATCCTTGAGACTCTCGAGCCCGCGCCCGGACTGATCAGCGCATGCCGGCACCTGAAAGCGTGCGGGTTCCGGCTGGCGCTGGATGATTTCACATGGAAGCCCGGCATCGAGCCGCTGGTGGAAATTGCCGACTACATCAAGGTGGATTTTGTCGTTTCCGGCAAGCAGGAGCGGCGCGAACTCCTGCAGCGGCTGCGTGGCGTAACGGTGGCCCTCATCGCCGAGAAGATAGAAACCCAGGCGCAGTACTTGCAGGCATGCGATGGAGGCTTCACGCTCATGCAGGGCTTCCACTTTTGCCGGCCAGTGCTGATGAGAAACCACAAGGTTCCCGCCAACCGGTTGCAGCATATTGAAATCCTGCGCATACTGCAGGATGAAACCATGGATTTGCACGAGTTGGCGGGGCTGGTGAAGCGCGATACCTGCCTCACCTACCGCCTGCTGCGGTTGATCAATTCGCCGGTGAGCGCCATGCGGCAGGAGGTGCAATCGGTGCAAGCCGCGCTGATCGCAGTGGGCGAAGAGACGTTCCGCCGCCTGGCTACACTGGCCATTACCAGCGAGATGAACGCAGGCCAGCCCGTGGAATTGCTGCGCATGGCCTTTGTGCGCGGACGCTTTTGCGAGCTGGCCTCCGTGTTTTGCGATCTGCATCCCACGGAGCAGTATCTGCTGGGGCTGCTGAGCCTTCTACCTGCGATGCTGCGAGTGTCGATGAGCAATCTGACCCCGTTGCTGCCACTGCGCGACGAGATTCGGCGCGCCCTTGAGGGCGAGAAGCTGCCGGAGCGCGCTTTGCTCTGGTGGCTCGAGGCCCACGAGCGCGCCGACTGGGCTACCTGCGACCTGGTCACAGAGCGCCAGGGGGTTAACGCGGGCGATTTGCTGGTGTGCTACGAAGAGGCCGTGCAATGGGCTGAAGCCGCGTTGCATTTTGCGTGAGATCCGCCGGCCGCACTGCTGCCCCTGCGATCCACAAAACGCGCCTCAAAAAAACAATCCGGATCAGGAGAGCAAAACCATTCCTAGCCTGTGCTAGTATCCCTGCGAGTCAGATTTACATCAATCGGAGGGATGCTATGAACGAACCGGGTATTCCTACGCCTACTTACGTTTCAACTTCAGCACCTTTGCCGCCGGGGGCGCTCACCTTCGGCCAGATTCTCGACCACATCTACCGCCTGATGCGGGCGCACTGGAAGCTTTTCTTCGGTATTGCGAGCGTTCCCGCTGCCGCTATTTTCCTGTTCACTGCGGCTGTAGTGAGTTTCGAAGCGAAGATCTTTCGCACGCTCATGGCCGGGAATCCCATTGCGCCGTCAACCTTTCCGCCGTACTTCATCGCGATCTTTCTTATCGGCGAGCCGCTTCTTCTCCTCGTTTGCGCGCTTTATCTGCCGGCCGCTATCCATGCTGCCGTTCAAGCCGATCGCGGAGCGACTGCCACCTTTCGCGAAGCCTATCGCGCGGCCTGGAGCCACTTTGGCCGTTACCTGTGGCTGTTGATTCTGTGGACCATTTATCTGCTTGTGCCTTTTGTCGTGCTCGCGGCGGCGGTTGCCGGCGGCACTGCGTTCACATGGATGCACCATCCTCCGGGCGATACCTCGATCTCCAACTTCCCGTTCATCCTTATCCCGCTGATCGTGCTGACGTATCTGTGCGTGATCGCCTATGGCATCCTGATCTCACTGCGCTTCTCGCTGGCTTTCCCTGCCAGTATGGAGGAAAATCTGACGGCCTCGGCGGCTCTCCGGCGCAGCGCCCAACTCACGCGCGGCTCCAAGGGACGCATCTTCCTGGTGATTCTGGTGGTCTACGCAGCCGTGTACGCGGTGCAACTTGTCTGCATGCTCGTTCTGGGCGTAGTGGCATCGTTGGTCGCATTGGGAGCCATGCTGGCACATGTCGCTGTCGGTTCTACGGCATTTTTCGTCCTCGTGGGCCTTGGCGTGCTGGGTTACGTAGTGGCGATTGTGGTTACGGTTTTGCTTGTCTACTCGGCCTTGACGACAGCATTGGCCGTGCTCTACCACGACCAGCGCCGGCGCAAGGAAAGCACTTCGCCCGCTCCAGTGGCGTAGCTTCGGCCACGAGCAGCGCCCGCGTATACTGGCGCGTGGCTGGCAAGCTCGCGTGAACCGAGACCGAATCGGTCGTGTCCGCCACGGAGGAATCATGTCCACTCTTCGCCAGGCCGGCGTTTGCCTGCTCGCGCTCTTTGTTACCGCTGGACTCTTAGGTGCCCAGACACCCGGCATCGCGGGCTGGAATAGTTCGCCGGTGTCGGTGATTTCACCCAACGGCCAGATTGCGCTGACGCTTTCGGACGATGGCGCGGCAGGCCTTGTGTATTCCATCAAGTTCCATGGCAAGCAGTTACTCGCCGATTCAAAACTGGGTCTGGAACTGGTGGGACAGCAGCCGCTGGGGCCGTGGATGAAGCTCACAGGCACGCAGACCGGCAGCGCGGACGAGATGTACACGCTCCCGGTGGGCAAGACACGCGAAGTACGCAACAACCACAACGACGTGCGCGCCGATTATTCCGATCTGGATGGCCGCAAAATCTCCATCGAATTACGGGCCTTCGACGACGGCGTGGCGTTTCGTTATCTGGTTCCCAAACAGCCGGCGATTGGCCAAACGCGCATTGCGCACGAGTTGACGGAGTTCACCTTTGCTAAGGACGCTTCCACCTACCCACTGATCCTGGATGGATATCAATCGTCGTGGGAGGACGAGTATCAACTGCGCAACGTGAGCGGGCTGCATCCGGACTGGCTCATCGCGCTGCCGTATCTTTCAGACGAACCAGGAGTGGGATGGGTCGCGGTCACCGAGGCGGACATCGAGCACTACTCCGGTATGTACCTGCGCAAGGCGGAGGGGTTCGCGAGCCACACGGTGCACGCCGATCTGTCGCCGCATGAGGATCGCGCGGGCAACATCGATCCCAGTTATGCGGTGGAAACGGAAACGCCGTTCTCGAGTCCA
>JBEKEP010000135.1:0-12472 GCA_050013775.1 Occallatibacter sp.
GTTCGGCTTTCGAGAGCATGGATGGGTCGGCATTGTTGCTGGCCGCTGGGGGCGGCTGCGTGTGGAGTTGCGCGGCGGACAAAACGGAAACGAGCACGATGAGCATGAGACGAGTCATAACAAGCTCCTTTTTTTGACAAAGCGACAGCGTTCGCTCCGAAGAGCGTCGTTGTTGAGCGGTCTTTGCAGGCTGCGAAGGACTCGGCCGACAACTGTTACGGCCGGTAGTGTTACGCATGGTAACACATTAATCTTGCCTGCTGTCAACCTGATTTGCGACGAAAAGCGCCGCTGCTAAACCGACTTGGTCCTCAGGCGTTGCCGCCTGTCAACGGCTTAACGTTTGGCGGAGGTGATAAGTTTCGTCAGGAAGTCCTGCGCTTTGGGATCGTTGGATTAGCCAACAAAAATATGCCTCCTTGCGCGCGAGCGGCAACGCGAGCTCGATGCGATCGTGAACCTGTGGTATTTGTCGGCATTGGCTTAATGGCTGTAACCTCTGTATCCGCTGGAGCATCTCATCTGAAGGCTCTCGAGAGTCTGGAGGTTGCATGACTCGTTCATATTCCCCACGTTCGGCAAAGTGGCTTACGCTTCTTGCCGTCGTCTTGAGTGGTTGCATGCATGCGCAGAGCCACGGCAGGATTCCGGCTCCGCAGGCCGACGATGCTCTTCAAAGCAAGCCCGGAAAGGCAACAGCCATCTTCGCCGGTGGATGTTTCTGGGGAACGCAATCGGTGTTCGAGCGTGTCAAGGGAGTTGTCGCCACAACCGCCGGATATGCTGGCGGTTCCGCCGCCACAGCCACCTATGATGAGGTCACAACCGAAACCACTGGCCACGCTGAGTCGGTCAAGGTCGTTTACGACCCCTCGAAGATCACGTACGGCAAGCTTCTGCAGATCTTCTTTTCCGTCGTTCACGACCCGACGCAACTCAATCGTCAGGGACCGGACGTTGGAACTTCGTACCGCTCGGCAATCTTCTATACCAGCGAGGAACAGCGGAAGATCAGCACCGCGTACATTGCGCAACTGGACGCGGCCAAGGTGTTTCCCAAGCCCATTGTCACGCAGGTGGTGCCGTTGAAGGGTTTCTACGACGCCGAGTCCTACCATCAGGACTACGCTCTCCACAACCCGGACAATCCGTACATCCTGGTCTGCGACAGGCCCAAGATCGAGGCGCTCAAAAAAGAGTACCCCGAGCTATTCCAGGAATACACGGGCAGATAATTCACGTCCTGGCAAGGGCAGGCGTCAAGCCAGCCGCACGGGTGATCGAGAGGACAGTAATATCGTCGTCCTGGCCAAAATCCTTTGCCGCCTGGGCAATCGCCGCCGCGCTGGAGTTGATGATGCCGAGCGTCCGCTCAAACCCGAACAGCTCGCCGGACGCGTTGCGCGCCTCCACCACTCCATCGGAGAGAAAGGTCAGGCATTCGCCCGGCTGGAGCATGAACTGGATCTCCTTGTATTCGACCTCAGGGATAATCCCCAGCGGCAGCCCAGCTTCAACCTCCATCTCAGTTCCGTTCCGGTACGGCGAAAGGTGCCCCGCATTGGCAATCGTCACCGTGCCATCCCGCGTGATCCGTGCCGCGCAGCAGGTGACGAATCCGCCATGCAACTGCCCCGCCAGACCGGCGTTCAAAGAGCTCAAAATCCATGCGGGCGATACCGGCGGAATGCTGCGCAGAGCACCGACGACGGCGGAGACAGTCATGGCCGCGCGCAGACCTTTTCCGCTCACATCGCCCACCACTGCCAGCACAGCGCCTCCGCTCTCGGGCACCACGCGGAAGAAGTCCCCGCCGACCAGTTTGGCGGGCTCATAGATGCTCTCGACCTCGAACCCCGGAACATCGGCCGCAGGCGCAACCAAACGCTGTTGCATCTCTCGCGCGGTCTCAAGCTCGACGCGCAGCTCATCCCTTGTCCGCCACGCCAGCCAGGCGCGCTGCCCCAGCATGATGAACAGAGCGAGCGCGGCGACGAAACCCGCCAGGTTGAAATAGTCCACATGGAAGGCGCCAATTGCTCCGCCCGTGAGGATGCCATATTTTTCCAGGAGCGCCGAGAGTGGAATCAACGCGACCGCTGCGGCGATCATGCGAGTGCGTTTCCTGTAAATGAGCGCCCAAAGATTGGCCCCGAGCACAAAAACATCCACAAGACTGCCCACCGGGATCCTCACGATACCCGACCAGTAAACGATCAGGGACGGAGCGATCGCCAGCCTCACAATCAGATCGGCGACATTGCGGACCACCATTGCGGTCTGAGCCAGGCGCTTGACTGGGATGCCGGGCAGACCGTGAATCGTCCAGACGAATTCAACCGTCACAAGCATGGCGAAAGTTCTGGCCGCAACCCAAACCACTGAATCAACCTGCCACGACCACGTGATCAGTCCCATCTCGGATACCGTGCCGAGGGCATTGAAGACCGGCGTCAGCAGCATCAGCCCGCAAAGCAGCAGTCCGCGGTCACCGGTGCGACGCCAGAGGGCGAGTAGTCCAAAGGCCATGACGCCGATTAAGAGGTTGAGAGCCAAATCGGGACCGCCCGCAAGCAGGGCGGCTATGTGGTCTGAATAAGCGGCAAGATACAGAGCGCGACTCGCGTCGATTGCGAAGATTTCGCTGCCGAAATTGCCCGGCCAGCGCACATCCGGCGGATACCAGGCTCGAAACGCGACAACGGCTGTTTTTCCTGGAACAGTCAGACCCCTCGGTAGGTCGAAGACCGAATCGCGCCCACGGACGCTGAGTTCTACGCGCGGCGGAAAAGCACCTCGTCCGCCCATCGGGACGCCGTTCACGAAGACCTCGTCCGCCGCAACGAAGCCACTGACGGTTGCGCCAAAACTCTGCGTATCGCGAATGGCCATGGGGCCCGCGACGCCGCTTGGTACCGGAACGCGAATCCGCACCCACATAAAGCCATCGGAATAGAAGGCGGGTAATGGCCAGCGCCCTTGCTGCGCTATCGGCCACGAGGTGTCGTTGAAGTTGGGATCGGCCCACCCCAGCTTGCCATCCGGATCGTCGCCGAAATGGTAGCGCCAGTCGCCGTCTGACTGAGCGTCAGTTTGGCTTGCATTCTCCGCGTGGGCCACGGGAGCGGTCCCAGCACTCATCTGCCCCAGTACGCGGGGCGCACAGCCGGCAAAAATCACCAGGAGCGCAACCCATTGATTGCGCGGGAGGCGGGAAAGCATGGGCAAATCTTACGCCACAAACCCGCGGCCCGTGTAATTGTGCCTTTTCACGATAGCTCGAAGCTGAGCCTCGGCCCTCCAGCCATGATTCCCGCCGTGTTTGATAGCTTGAGAACATGCGCGAAGCTGCATCCCCACCCAACGAAACTGCACTCGACCTCGAATCCCTGGCTGCCGATGTCGTCGCCCTGGCCATCAAGGCCGGAGCCAGCGACGCCGAGGCCATGGCGCGCGAGAGCGACGAGTTCAGCGTGAACGTGCGCATGGGCCAGGTGGAAACGCTGCAGGAATCGGGCTCGCGCGGACTGGGGCTGCGTGTGTTTCTGGGCCGGCGCTCGGGGTCGGCCTCGACAAGTGATTTGACGGCGGAGGGAATTCGGCAGCTTGTGGAAGGTGCGATGGCGCTAGCCGCAGTCACGGAAGAGGATCCGTTTGCGGGATTGCCGGAGACGGGCGAATTTGGCGCAGTGCCAGGCGATCTGCACCTTTACTACGACGATGTGTACTCACTCGCGGGCGCGGAGCGGATTGAGTGGGCGCGGCGCGTTGAGGCTGCGGCGTTGTCGGCAGACCCGCGCATCACGAACTCCGACGGCGGCAGCTTCGATGCTTCAACCGGACGCAGGGCCCTGGCCAACTCGCGGGGATTTGCCGGCAGCTATCGCACCAGTTACGCAGGCGTAGCCGCAGCGCCGCTGGCCAAAGACGCCGACGGCAAAATGCAGCGCGACGGCTGGTGGTCGAGCGCGCGGCGTCTGAGCGATGTGGAATCTCCTGAGGCGGTGGGCGCGGAAGCGGCGCGGCGCACATTGCGGCGGCTTGGGGCGCGGCGCGTGGCCACGCAATGCGTTCCCATCGTGTTTTCGCCGGAGACAGCGCGGACTCTGATCGGCTCCCTCTTCGAAGCCGCATCGGGCGACGCCATCTGGCGCGGCGCATCGTTTCTGGCAGGAAAACTGGGCGAGGCGATCGGCACAGCGAATCTAACCATCATCGACGACAACATCATGTTGCTACCCTCGGGCGTGGGCGGATTCGGGACCTCGCCCTTCGACGGCGAAGGCCTGCCTTCGCAGCGCACCGTGGTCGTAGAGAACGGTGTGCTGCGCAATTACCTGCTGAACACCTACGCTGCGCGCAAGCTGGGCATGCACTCAACGCACAATGCCGCGCGGGGACTCGCAGGTGCGCCGGGAGTCGGCGCTGGCAATCTCTATTTGCAACCGGGGAGCCTGACCAAAGAGCAAATCCTTGGAGAGGTGAAGGCGGGGCTCTACGTAACGAGCCTGATGGGATTCGGCACGAATATGGTCACGGGCGATTACTCGCGCGGCGCGACCGGCTTGTGGATCGAAAACGGCCAACTGACGCACGCCGTGGAAGAAGTGACGATTGCCGGGAACCTGGCCGAGATGTTACGCAACGTGACGGCCATCGGCAACGACCTGGTGTTTCGCACGTCGGTGGCTTCGCCCACGCTGCGCATCGACGGCATGACCATCGCCGGAGCGTGAAAAAACAGGACGCGGCCCGCAATCTTCAGGCGGAATGCAGAGTAATGACGGAGATCTCCGGCGGGCAGTTGAGCCGGAAGGGGACGCCGACGGCGCCGATGCCGCGGTTGACGTGGAGCTGCAATTGGCCGAAGCGGAACCATCCCTCGACGTACTTTCGTCCCAACGTGGGCAAAACCAGCGGACCAATCAACGGCAAGCGAATCTGGCCGCCGTGGGTGTGGCCGCAGAGCATGAGAGAGACAGCCTGCCCGGAGGGAAGTTTCAGCAGATGATCCACATAGTCGGGCGCATGGCAGAGCAGAACAATAGGCTCCTTGGGAATGTTGCGAATCGCAGCGGGGATGGTGGCTTCAGGGTCCGGCAAACCCAGCAAGGGATCGTCGAGTCCCGCAAGCCAGATGCGGCCGCCGGAGCGCTCCAGCGGCAAATACGAATTGAATAGCACCGTGATCGCGTTGGCGGTGAGCGCCTCCGACACCGGTTCGACCCCAATCATCACGTCGTGGTTACCCAACGACGCGTAACGCTGGCGGCAAGTGAGTCCGTTGAGGATGCTGGCGCATTGCCATCCGGCGCCGATGGCGAATTTCTTGGGCGCGAACTGATGCGTAACGAAGTCGCCAGTAAGAAACACCGCATCGGGATTCAAGCTGTTGACGCGGCGGACGACCTCACGGACAAAGAACGCCTCACTGAATTCGTCCATGTGGATGTCGCTGACCTGTGCGATGCGAAAACCGTCAAAGGCCTCGGGAAGGCCGGGGATCAAAACGTCGTTCTGCGTGACATCGATCCAGTGGCGCGAGATTTCGCCCGCATAGAGCGCGAATCCACCCACAGCGCATGCGCTTGCAGCGAGGAAACGGCGTCGCGTAATAGGGGGCCTTGCAGGGGAGCGAAGCACGGTCACACTTCATGGTATCGAATTCTTGTGGGAACAGTCTTGCGCAGGCAGATTACGTGCCCGGAGACGAGGCTTACGCAGCAGGATCCGCCGCAGTGGGGATGCCGGCAAAGAACTGCGCGACTTCAAGCCAGTTGTTCACGCGGACGAAGCCGGTGGTCATCAAATTGTGCGGCGCGGAGTAGAGCAGGCCCTGGCCCTCGAAGCGCTGCAGATTCCTGGGCTGGTCGTCGATGAGGAAGTCGGCGCGCAGGATCGACTTGTCGCCGCAAAAGACGTAGTGCGTGGGCGGAATAAAGAGAAAGTGGCGTTGCAACCAACGGTATTTCGGGCCGAGCGAGTTGGGCACGGCCATAGCCTGCGTGGCAATGTAGATTTCAAAGCGCTTGGAAAGGTCTTTGAGTACCGGCTGCGCGTCGGGCATCAGCGGAAGGTCTTCGAAGAAGTCTTCCGCGTCGAGAAAGGCGCGAAGCTGCCCCTGCCGGTCGAGCGGCGTCACTTCCCACAGGCCTTTGCCGGCCAGATCTTCCGGTGTCACGTCTTCATCGAAGGTCTGGTTGTAGCGGCGGATGTGCTCGGCGAGCGTGTCGGCCATCACCTCGTCCATATCGACACAAATACGCTGCACGGGGAATTCTCCTGGAGAGTGCTTCCAATCAAAGGGTAGCAGGATGGGAGCGGGCGCTTACAGCCCGAAGGGCCAGACGCGCTGCACGGTCTTGATCAGAATCTCTTCGTGTTCCTCGCGCGTCAGGAAGCTCATGTGGTCGCGATAAAGTTCAACGATACTTGCGTAGGGAAGTTGCGCGAAAGAGACCGGCCAGTTGGTGGCCCACATGAGGCGCTGCGCGCTGAAGTGCTCGAGCAGCCGCTTCACCTGGTCCTGCGCGTCGGCGTAGGGAAAGGGCTGCTTCGAAAGCGACCACATGTCGGAGATTTTGACGAAGACGCGCGGGTATCGCGCGAGGTCAAGCAAATGTTGCAGCAGATCGGGGCGATCGAGCGGACAGTCAGCCATGTGGTCGATGACGACGGTGAGCTCGGGGTTGGCCTCGATGAGCGGAACCAGGTCGGGCAGGCGCGTGGCGGGCACGAGGACGGTCATGGGAACTTTGAGCTCACTGCATCTGCGCCAGAGCGGCGGCATCAACGGCCCACGGATCCAGTCGCCGGAGGCATCGGCCGCGGGACTGATGCGGACGCCGCGAAAACCTTGTTCAGTGAGGTGAGCAAGCTCGTCGGGCGCGGCCGGGTCTTCAGGATTCACGCGGCAGACGCCGTTGAAGAGCGTGGGATAACGCTTGAGCACGCTGAGAAGGAAGCTGTTGTCCCACTTGTAGTGAATCACTTGGATGATCACGGTGCGGGCCACGCCGTTGGCCAGCATCAGATCGATCAGCTTTTCCGGCGGCGCGTCTTCGGCGGGAAGATGTGCGCCCGGCGCGAAAGGAAACTGCGGGTTGCGCTCGAAAACATGCACATGCGAGTCAATCAGCGTTCCGCGGTCTTCGGCCTTGGACGAGAGAGGCGACAGCACGAGTGCGCTTGCAGCGGATTGAGCGAGAAAGCGGCGGCGTGTGAGCATAAACAAACTCAGTTTTTAGCGGGATCCGAGTTGCCGTTCTTGGGACCGTCTACTGCTGTGGTCCTTTGATCCATCGATCCGTATGGGCAAGAGCGTCGACGTCTTCTTCCAATTCAACGATTACGGCAGGCATTCCATCCCACTGACCGACGTAGTCCAATACTTGCTTTTTATGGCCGTCAATTGAGATGGAGAGCATGTACGTGGGGTTGTCAGTCACGCCTGCTCGATACTCACCGCGCATCGAATAGAAATCGGCCGCAACAAACTTCTTCGCCAGCGCGCGAACTTCGCTCGGGTCGACCGTATCGGTATGCCTTCCTTCGGCCGCGACAAATTTCTCCCCATCAAATACGATGCCCTTGATGCTGACTGAAACCTTGTAGACGGGGCAGTTCCCGAAACACATCGACCGCGAGAGCGTAATGTCAACTCTCGAATCTGGCCTGACGGCAGGCGCAGCCACGTGGACTGAAGGAAATTGCTCTGGCGGAACAAGGTCGACGTACTCTTCGACCGACGCTGTCACGGGACGCCCGTCAACCTCAAACGGAGTGTATTTCCAGGCAAGCACTTCGGGGCGGAGCGCAGGCCAGAACTTGAGGTCCGGTTCCTCTCCTGCGGGCTTTGCATCGAGCACGTCCCCCGCTGGAGAGACAGTCAAAGCGAGGCGGAGCTGATCGCCGCCGTGAGTGACCCCCGCGAGCGGAATGGTTTCGCGATGCGGCTTGATTTCGTGAGCGTAAGCAGCGTGAAAGTCAAAGGAGGGGTAGGCGGATTGTTTTTCTTGCACACCCCATGCACCGGCGCTTGACAGCAAGCAGGCAAGAGCGAGGATGAGGCGACTCATGCCGGGCATTTTCGGCCTACGCGCCGGCCTGGCTGGGTTTGCGCGGGGCGCGGCCGGCGCCTTCCGGCACTTCGGGCTGCGGCGCTTTGGCTGCGGGCGCAATTTCCGGGTTCCAGTAGAGCAGCCGGTTGCAACTGTCGCAGCTCAGCAGCTCGCCTTCGCGAAGCTGATTCCAGACCTGCGGGCGCACGCCCATGCGGCAGCCGGTGCACTGCTGGTTTACCGCCAGGGCGATGCCGGTGCCGCGGGAGGCGCAGATGCGGTCGAAGCGCGCGAGCCAGTCGGCATCGAGGGCCGAGCGGACGGCCTCTCGTGCGACGTCCAGCGCGGCAAGTTCGGCGGCAAGCCCCTGCTGACGTACGGCTACGCGAGCCCGGACGCCTTCCACCTCGGCGGCAAGCAGCTCCACCTGGGCGCGGGACTGGGCCATCGCGGCCTCCTGCGTCTCGGTGCGTTCCAGGCTGGTGTACTCCTCATTTTCCAGGCGCTCGGCTTCGGCAGTTTCAAAGTGGATTTCGTGCTCGATCGCCGCGGCCTGCTCGGGAGTGGTCACGGAGTCGAGTTGGGTGCGGAACTTGGTGGCCTTCTTGCGGTGCCCGTCGATCTCGCGGTCGAGGCGAGTGCGCAGCGTGTCTTCACGGTTGAGCGCGGCGGAGGTCTCGGAGGATTGGCGCTCGGCGGCCGCGAGGCGGGCTTGTGACTGGGCGATCTCCGCCGGCAGCGCACGCAACTCCTGGCTCAGGCGGGCACGGTCAAGATCGATGGCTTGGAGCTTTACGAGGTTCTGAATAATCTCTTGCATCGGTGACTTGAAGTGTAGAACACGCGGAGACAGGGAGCAAGAAAGCGAGTGAATCAGTGAATGAGTGAAGAAGTGAACAAAACGCGGGACTGCGAGACTGCTTGGCTCCGCCAGTTCCGCATGACACTCTGCATCATCCCGCATCCAACAAAGCAGAAGTTGATTCTTGCGGAGGGCAGTCCCCTGCGAAAATGGGGACGCAGGCTGGTGGGTACCGTGACGGCGAAGCGGGCGGGATTCTGGCGCAGGCATCGAGCTCTCAAATGGACGCTGGGCGTGTTGCTGCTGGTATTCGTGGCGCTGGGCGTCGCGATTTCCGTGGCGCTGCACAATGCCGAACCCATGCTGCGAGCCGCCATCGTGGACCGGCTCGAGGAGCATTTTCACGCGCGCGTAGAGCTCGACAGCTTTCATGTCTCGCTAGTGAATGGGCTGTGGGCCGAGGGCAAGGGGTTGCGCATCTGGCCCCCGGCGCAGGGGTCGGGGTTGGCGACTCCGGAAGCATCCGCACTCAGCCAGCCAGGTCATCTCGTCCGCCCGATCATCCAAATTGCCGACTTCCGCTTCCACGCGCCCCTGCGCTACAACCTGGGCGAACCCGTGAAGATCTCCATGGTGGAGTTGAAGGGGCTCGACATCGATATCCCGCCGAAGACGCACTTTACGCATAAACTCGCGTTGGAGCACGAGGAACATCACGGCACACCCCTGCTGCGTTTTGAAGTGGAAAGCATTCGCTGCGATGGAGCGCACCTGACGCTCGAAACCGACAAACCGGGAAAGCTTCCGCTCGAGTTCGACATCGCCCACATCAAACTGACCGGCTCCACGGCGGGGTCCATGCAGTTCGATGCGCAGCTCACCAATCCCAAGCCGGCGGGCCTGATATTGACCACAGGCGCAATGGGCCCGTGGAAGGTGGACGATCCCGGCGAGACGCCGCTCAGCGGCAGCTATCGCTTCGAACACGCGGACCTGGGCGTCTTCAAGGGCATCGCGGGAATTCTGGAATCGACAGGAAGATATGAAGGCGTTTTGCGCGACCTGGTGGTGGACGGGCAAACCGACACACCGGACTTCCGTCTGACGAGCTTTGGCACGGCCATGCCGCTGCACACTGTGTTTCACGCACATGTGGACGGCACCGATGGCGACACCCTGCTCGAACCGGTGAACGCGACGCTGGGGCAATCGCACTTTACTGCGGAGGGCAAGGTAGTGCGCGTGGCGCCCGGAACCGCGGGCAACGGCACCGCGACGCCGGGCGGCCACGAGATTGCGCTCAATGTGAAGGTGGATCACGGGCGGATGGAAGATTTTCTCCGCCTGACGAGCAAAAGCGGAACGCCGCTGCTCACCGGTACGCTGGCGCTGAAGGCAACCCTCGAAATTCCGCCGGGATCGGCGCCCGTGGAGGAGCGGCTGAAGCTGAAGGGGAGCTTTACGCTCGACGATGCGCAGTTTACCAGCGTAAAAATCCAGAACGATCTGGGCCAGTTGAGTATGCGCGGCCAGGGCCTGCCCAAGGAGGCGCGGCACAGTCAAGATGCGGACGTGCGCTCGGCGATGCAGAGCGATTTCACCATGGCGGACGCGAAGATCGCGCTGCCCAACCTGAAGTACACCGTGCCGGGCGCGGAGATCGATCTGAAGGGGACGTACGGCATGCACGGTGGGCTACTGACTTTTACCGGAACGGCCAAAACCGATGCGACGGTTTCCGAGATGGTCGGCGGATGGAAGGGCGCATTGCTCAAGCCCGCCGACCGGTACTTCCAAAAGGACGGAGCGGGGACCGAGGTTCCCATCCACGTAAGCGGCACGAGAGAGAGCCCGCAGTTTGGCGTTGATCTGGGCCGCATGAAGCACACCCATCCGCAGCTTCCTGGGCAGCCGTAATAGCGCACCGAACTGGAGGTTGCGAGGTGACGGCGGTCTTTCCGGGACGATCGCACGAACATTCCTTGTCGGCCTAATAGGTTTGCCTTGGGGCCGCCCGACCAGCCCCGGCTCTTCGTCCCGTAGGGACGAATGGAAAATAGCCCAGGAGAAGCGCAGCGCACTCCTGGGAAAAGCGGCCAAGAAGAAAAGAACGAGCCCCGAAGGGGCGGCGCGAACCGAGCCGTGGCCTCTTCAGCAGATTCAGGGTAAATTGTGGGTATGGTCAGCCCGGAAAGCCCACCCGCCCCCTCAAATCCGTCAACCGAAAAAAGGCTGCGAACATTCGCTGAGCACGCTTGTCTTTGGGGCGGCATCGGCGTGATCGCGGGGGCGGCGGCCGCAACCGTTAACATGGCGATTCTGTTTGCTGTGGGAGGAATTGCCATCATATTTGCGGTTTTTCTTGCGCCTTTATGCCAAAAGCTGATTTGGAATGCGGGAGCAAGTGTTCTGATCCTAGCGGCGCTATGGGGACTTTGGAAGATAACACCAAAGCCAAAGGAACCTCCGACAGCACAGGAGAATGCCGCCGCGGTTGTTGCGCTGGAAGATCAGCGTGCTGCGGAGAAACAGGCCGCCCAACAAGCCTCTCTTCCGCAGTCCACACCACCCCCGGTGACCGTACCTACATCTTCTAAGCGTCCCAAGCCCTCAGAGCCCCCGCAAGTACGTGGACTAGTAGTTCTCCCGGCTCAGCCTCCGCCCCGACCATACTCGAGCGCGCCTGCCGTCGCTCACTTTACCGTGACTCAGAGCGAGGATGTTTCTAGCCACGCCGACGCCCCGCATCTAACGCGCGTTGTTATACAGACCAACGTTGAATTTCTCCACCTGAAATTGGCGCTCCAGTGCGATGGTCCAATTGTCGAGGGGCGGGGAGGGACCGGCGGAGTGATGATGATGGTCAGCGAAGGGGTTGCGAATGGTTACCCAAACGTCTTCGTTTTTACGTATGGGTCCGCAATTCCCCCCTTTGGCCCATCATCGCCAATCACAATAAGCCTGTGGTCTAAACAGCCTATTCGTTGTGACCAAGCGACAACTTTTTAGAACGGTGGAGGTTGCCCGACCACCGCTTGGTCGTGAGGGGCCTGATGCGACTGAGCGGATTTTCCCTCAAGGGAAAGCCGCCCGGCACACTTTCCGTTTGAGCACGGTAGAACTGAATCCGCTCCAGTTGCTCTTCATGCGGCTTCCTGGATTGTCTCGTGCGCAATACATTCTTTACGCGTCCGCGCGTAAACTGGGTCCAAGACCCCAAGAAACGGACACATCGCCGTATGACCTCCTCGCCCAAGCAGGATACGCAGGACAAGCGCGCGCAGCAGCATCGCGAAGCGCAGTTCGCCATGCGCCTTTCTCTGTTGGTCGGCGTGCTGATGCTCACCGGAAAGATGACGGCCTGGGTGCTCACTGATTCGTCGGCCATCTTCTCCGATGCGGCGGAGTCGGTGGTGCACGTGGTAGTGGTCACCTTCGCTCTCTTCAGCCTGTGGCTCAGCACCCGTCCGGCGGTTCCGCAGTTCCGTTACGGATTCGAGCGCATCACCTTCTTTTCCGCGGGCTTTGAAGGCGCCATGATCGTGCTTGCCGCCGGCAGCATTCTGTATACAACCACGGAAAAATGGCGTCATGGCCTCACCCTCGATCA
>JBEKEP010000136.1:0-12440 GCA_050013775.1 Occallatibacter sp.
ATTCCCTACTGGCTGCTCCCTAATCCCTGTCTTTCTCACTGAATGATGGCGTCGGGGTGGTCGCCGTGATCGGGGCGGGTTCTCGGCCTGCCCGAGAAGGCCTGCTCGATGCGCTCGTTGGCGCCGGAGCGCGAGAACTCGTGCGCTACGCGGATGCCGTTGTAGATGGCGACGTCGTTCGAGGAGCCGTGGCCGATGATGCAGACGCCGCGCACGCCCAGGAGCGGCGCGCCACCGTATTCAGAGGGGTCGAGGCGGCGGCGAAAGTCGTTGAAGGCGCGGCGCGACAGAAGTGCGCCCACCTGAGCCGTGACGGTTTTGTTGAGCGATGTTCGCAGCACGTCGCGCACAAAGCGGCCGATGCCTTCACTGGTCTTGAGCGCCACGTTGCCTACAAAGCCATCGCAAACGATCACGTCGGCGTTGCCATTGAAAATGTCGCGGCCCTCCACGTTGCCAATGAAATTGATCGGCAAGGCCTTGAGCAGCGGCCATGCCTCGCGGGTGAGCTCGTTGCCCTTGGACTCTTCTTCGCCGATGGAGAGGAGGCCCACGCGGGGCTTGGCGATCTTGAGCACGCTGCGGGCATACATCTCGCCCATCACGGCAAATTGCTCCAGGTTTTGCGCCTTGCAATCCACGTTAGCGCCCACGTCGAGAAGCACGCACGGGTTGCCTTTTGAGGTGGGCATGGGGGTGGCCAGTGCCGGACGATCAACGCCGGGCAGCGCGCCCAGCACCATTTTTGCAGTCGCCATCGCGGCGCCAGTGTTGCCGGCCGTTACAAAGCCCGCGGCCTTGCCCTCGCGAACCAACTTCAAGCCAACGCGCATGGAGCTGTCGCGCTTGCTGCGCACGGCGTGGGCGGCTTTCTCGTCCATCCCGATGCGCTCGCCGGCGTGGTGGATGACGATGGGCAGGTCCTCGTTTTCGAGGTGCTCGTCGAGCAGGTCGCGCAGTTCGGTCTCGGGCCCCACCAGGTGCACGCGCACGGGCAGCGCGCGACAGGCGAGGATAGCTCCGCGAATCTCCGGCTCGGGAGCTTTATCGGAACCAACCGCGTCTAACACGATGTCGGTAAGCATTTGAATTGTCAGCTACTTGGCTTCTTTTACATCCAACACAGAGCGGCCCTTGTAGGCTCCGCACTTGGGGCAGGCTTGATGGGGAAGCTTCTTCTCGTGGCAGTTGGGGCACTCAGAAACCCCGACCGCGGTAAGAAAGTCGTGAGAGCGGCGGAGTGCAGTGCGGCGCGTGGAATGGCGCCTTTTCGGATTCGGCATGGCGTGTTTCCTTTATTTTCGTGATCCGTGGACGGTGGACCGTGCACCAAATTCCCGTTCACGGTTCACGACTCACGATGTACACGACAGATTTTTCAGGACTTAATCCGGCTGCGCAAATCCGTCAACGCTTCCCAGCGGGGGTCACTCGGTCCCTCATCGCAGGAGCAGGGCTGAAGGTTGCGATTTGCTCCGCAGCGCGGGCAAAGTCCCTTGCAGTCGGGCTTGCACAGCGTCCTGACCGGCAGGGACAAAAGCACCTGCTCGCGCAGCACATCTTCAAGCAACAGACTGTCTCCTTGATAATAACCGATTTCCGTCTCCGACGCCGTAATGGACCGCTCGGGAACGTCGGCATCGGCGCCCAGAGGCCGGAAGATGAGGTCGAATTCGGCGGCGAGCGGAATTTCGACCGGCTCGATGCAGCGGGCGCAGGGAACCTGAAAACTGCCTGCGAAGTGGCCCCTTAAGCGAATGTCCGCGACGATATCTTTGGGGCCGCGGTGCTCGTGGATCACTTCGGCGCTGCCGGAAGTGGCCAGATCGCCCACTTGCGTGGCTTCGTCCCCGTAATCGATGGCGCCGGGGGCGAGTTTCAGGTCAAATTCAACCGGTTCGCGCTCGAGCTCAAGGATTCTGAGTTCCATGCTATGAGGGTAAAACAGCGACGGGGGCAACCGAAAGTGGAATTCGAAACCGGGGAATGCGGATGGATACATCCCGGGGCGAACTTTTTGCCGATTTGCTCATTTTGATACCGCGGACTGTTGCGCGAGACAGTTTCTCAAGTGTCCTCATGGCAAGAAATCGTCAAACAGTAGTGGGTTGTATTATGAGTTTTCGAGTACTTTTCATGTTCTAAGCGGACCCCAACCATTCGAGGGCCGTACGGCACGGGGAGCTGTAAGTGATTCGAGCGATTGTCGATTTTGCTCTCCGGAGCCGCTGGCTTGTGCTGGGCGGCGTACTTGTTCTCACCGCCTGGGGCGTCATCTCCTTCCGCGCCCTGCCGGTTGAGGCTTATCCCGACGTCGCCAACAACTACGTCCAAATCATCACGCAATGGCCGGGCCGCTCGGCCGAGGAAATCGAGCGCCAGGTTACGGTTCCAGTCGAAATCCAAATGGCGGGCATTCCCCGCCTCGCGCATCTGCGCTCAACCACGCTGGCCGGCCTCTCCAGTGTGATGCTGATTTTTGACGACGGAACCACCAGCGATGTGAATCGCGAGCATGTGATGGAGCGGCTGGGCACGGTGAATCTTCCCGCGAACCTGGTTCCGCAGATGGGCACGGACTGGAGCCCGGTGGGCCAGATCTACTGGTACACGGTAGAGAGCACGAACCCCGCTTACGACGTGATGGAGCGGAAGGCGATCGAAGACTGGCTGCTGGAAAAGTCGTTCAAGAGCGTGCCCGGTGTGGTGGATGTTTCGAGTTTCGGCGGACCCACCAAGGAATACCAGATCGCGCTGGACCCGGAGAAACTGGTTGCCTACGGCCTGAGCATCAGCCAGGTGGAACAGCAGATCGCGAGCAACAACACCAATGGCGGCGGCAGCTTTATTGAGGAAGGCCAGCAACAGGTGAATGTGCAGGCGCTGGGCCTCTACTCCAGCGTGCACGACATTGAACAGACCGTGGTGAAGACGCAGAACGGCGCGCCAGTGCGGATCAAAGACATCGCCACGGTGACGCAGGGAGCGAAAATCCGCCTCGGCCAGATCGGGAAATCCTGGAAGCCCTATACGGTGGTCGACGGCAAGAAGGTCTACGATAACCGCAAAGTCGAGGACGATCCCGACACGGTGGAAGGGATTGTTCTGCTGCAAAAGGGCGACGACGCCGACCCGGTCCTGAAGGGCATTCACGAAGAAGTAGACAAGCTGAATCACGGCATTCTGCCCAACGGCGTCACGGTGGTTCCCTTCCTCGACCGGTCGGATCTCGTTAAATACACCGTAACCACGGTGGAGCGCAACCTGAGCGCAGGCATGATCCTGGTGGCCATCATCCTGTTTCTGTTTCTGGGGAACATTCGCGGCGCGATCATTGTTTCGCTCACCATCCCCTTTGCGCTGATGTTCGCGGCCATCTGCCTCGACTTGAGTCATATCCCGGCGAACCTGCTATCGCTGGGCGCGCTGGACTTCGGGATGCTCGTAGACGGCTCAGTGGTGATGATCGAAAACATCATCCGCCATCTTGCGCAAAGCGGCGACCGTCGTCCGGCGATTGAGAAGATTCAGGATGCGGCTCACGAGGTGCAGCGGCCGGTGTTCTTTGCGCGCGCCATCGTCATCACTTCCTACCTGCCGATTTTCACGCTGCAGGCGGTGGAGGGACGGCTGTTCAAGCCCATGGCCTGGACGGTCACCTTCGCGCTCTTCGGCGCGTTGGTATTTTCCATCGTGGCCGCGCCGGTGATGGCCAGTCTTCTTTTCAGCAAGGGCGCCAAAGATTGGCAGAATCCGCTTTTGCACTGGCTGACCGAACGTTATCGCTCGGGGGTCCGGTCCGCGATTGAACATCGTTACCGGACGGTCGGAATTTCCATGGCGCTTTTCGCGGTTGCGATTTATCTCACGGTGGGTGGACCGATCGGCTCGGAATTCCTGCCCCATCTGGATGAAGGCTCCATCTGGGTGCGCGGCACATTGTCGCCCAGCGAAGGCCCTACCGCCTCTATCGACTTCACCAACAAGGCGCGCCTCGTCATGGCGGCGTTTCCTGAGGTGACGCAAGTGGTCAGCCAGACGGGAAGGCCCGACGACGGCACCGACACCACCGGCTTCTTCGACACCGAGTACTTTGTCGACCTGAAGCCGAAGGAGCAATGGCGCCCCATTTTCGATCAGGACAAAGAAAAGTTGATCGCCTCCATGGACCTCGAGCTCTCAAAATTCCCGGGAGTGATCTGGAACTACTCGCAGCCCATCTCAGACAACATGGAAGAAGCAGTCTCCGGCGTGAAGGGCGAGTTGGCAGTGAAGCTCTATGGCTCCGACCTCCGAGAGCTGGAGCGCGTGGCCGAGTTGATTCGCGCGCAGATGTCTACCGTGGCGGGAATCGAGGACCTGGGCATCTTTCGCGTCATCGGACAACCGAATCTCAATCTGCAAGTGGACCGCGAGGCCGCGGCGCGCTTTGGCATCAACGTGAACGACATCCAGGACGCCATCCAGACCGCTGTCGGCTCTACTGCGCTCACGCAGGTGCAGCAAGGCGAGGCGCGCTTCGACGTCACGCTGCGTTACCAGCAGCAATATCGCGATACGCAAGAAGCCATTGAGAATGTCCGTCTGATGGCCCCGTCGGGCGAGCGTGTATCGCTGGCGCAACTGACGCACGTGACCACCGACGACGGCGCGGAAGAGATTTATCGCGAAGGCGGCCAGCGCTACATTGCCATCAAGTATTCCGTGCGCGGGCGCGACCTGGGATCGACGGTCGAGGAAGCCATCTCCCGCGTGCAGCACAACGTTCCACTGCCCAGCGGCTACCACCTGGAGTGGGCCGGCGAATACGCCAGCCAGAAGCGCGCCGACCAGCGCATGGCCATTATTGTTCCTCTCACGATCATGGTGATTTTCGGCATCCTCTACACCATGTTCCGCTCCTTCAAGTGGGCCATGCTGATCCTGATCAGCGTGGGCATGGCGTCCATCGGCGGGCCGCTGGCGTTGTTCCTCACGGGCACTAATTTTTCGGTCTCTTCCGCGGTCGGCTTCCTCGCGCTTTTCGGAGTCTCCGTGCAAGTGGGCGTCATCATGATCGAGTTCATCAATCAACTCAGGGCGCGCGGCAACACCATCGAAGAAGCAGCCGTCGAGGGCGCGGTCCTTCGCTTGCGGCCCATCATGATGACCATGCTGGTGGCCACGCTCGGGCTGCTTCCCGCCGCGGTGTCGCATGCCATTGGATCCGACTCGCAGCGGCCGTTCGCGATTGTGATTGTGGGCGGACTGCTGGCCAACCTGGTGATCAGCATCTTCCTGCTGCCCACGCTTTACGTTTGGGCCGCGCGCGAAGACGACGTTCTGCCCCCAGCCGAAGAGTCGCACGAAGTTTGATCCACCTGTACCGGCCAGTGGTCAGACCATCCGTTGACAAGGGCAGTTGCGCTGGGATAGAAACCAGACCATGCGGTCCCATAGCCGATCCCTGCTCTTTCTGCTCCTGGCTTCGCTTGTTGCCCTGGGCCTTCCCTCCACTTCCTCCGCCAAAGTGATCGGCATGAACGTGATCGCCAAGCCCGTGAATCGCGAGCGCATCGCGACCTTGCCGAAGAAACAACAGAAAGCGTGGCTCGAGTATCTGGAGCGGTCAGAGAAACAGAAGGCCATCGACAAGCAGACGCTGGCCGACGAGCAAAAAGCCGCCGGCAACACCAGTCCCAAGCATGCCTCGGGCGGCCGCGGCATGTTTGCGCTGCGCGGAGACCACCCGGCAGAGTGGTTCGCGAGTGACGAAGCGCTCAAGGATGCGCGCAACATCATCACCTGGCAGGTGGCAGACGGCGGCTGGAGCAAGAACATCGACATGGTGACCAAGCCCCGCGCTCCGGGCGACCTCTACGATGCTGACAACGAGAACCGCTTCCCCGACCTGGCTGATTTCGACAAGCCGGTGGATCCCAGCTGGCACTACATCGCCACGCTCGACAACGATTCGACGTGGATGCAGATCCGCTTCCTGGCGCGGGTCGCTACGGCGCTGCTGGCGGCGCATCGCGATGCGGACGCCGCGTCCATTTGCGCATCCGTTCAGCGAGGCGTGGAGTACCTCCTCGATTCCGAGTACCCCAATGGCGGCTGGCCGCAGGTATGGCCTCTCGAAGGCGGCTACCACGACGCCATCACCATCAACGACGACGCCATGACGCACGCCGTGGAGATTCTGCACGACGTGGCCACGGGCGCGCCGGATTACAATTTTCTGCCCGCTGCGATGGTGAAGCGTGCAGGACCGGCCGCGCAACGCGGCATCGACTGCCTGCTGAACTTGCAGATTACGGAAAACGGCGTGAAGACGGCGTGGGCGCAGCAGTACGATGCGCTGACGCTGGAGCCGACTTCGGCGCGCAACTACGAAATGGGTTCGCTGACCAGCGACGAGAGCTTTCCGGTGGTGCAGTTCTTGATGAGCCTGCCCAATCCGACTCCGGCAGAGGTTGCCGCCGTACACGCCGCGTGCGCATGGTTCGTGAAGGTGGAAATCTTCGGGTTCCGTTACGGCAGCGGGAACTTCATGGCCGACCGCCAGAGCACCGGCGGGCGCAAACTGGTGGCCGTGGAGGGCGCCGGGCCCATCTGGGCGCGGTACTACCAGATCGGGACCGACAAACCAATTTTTGGCGATCGCGACAAGACCATCCACGACGACGTGAACGACCTGAGCCTGGAGCGGCGCAACGGATACTCCTGGTATAACGCCGAGGGAGTCGCCGTGCTGAACGCATACAAAACATGGGCGCAGACTCATCCGCAATAATCAATGCAGGATGATGGCAAAGAAACAAGACGCGGCGGGAAGCGAGATGCGCATGCGCATGGCCGCGGCCATCGATCGGCCGCACCTGATCCAGCTCATCAACGCCGCATTTTCCGTAGAAACATTTCTTGAAGGCACGCGCACCGACCACCGGCGGCTTGCTGCCATGATGGCCAAGGGTTGCATTTTGGTGGCCGAGGATGGCGAAGGACGGCTGCTGGCCTCGGTGTACGTGGAGCGGCGCGGCAAGCGCGGCTACCTGGGCATGCTGGCAGTGGATCCCGCAAGGCAGCGGGAAGGACTGGGGCGTCGCATGGTGGAAGCCGCGGAGAATCGTTTTCGCGAGCACGGGTGTGAAGCCGTGGATATTACTGTGCTGAGCTTGCGGACGGAGCTGCCGCCGCTCTATCGGCGCCTGGGCTACGCGGAGACCGGGACCGAACCGTTCAAGACCTCACAGACGCTGCGGCCGGGAATGGAGTGCCATTGCATTGTGATGTCGAAGCGGTTATAAGGGTGCTGCCCGGTTCTTTCTGATTTTCGCCGGCGAGGCATGAGCGATGCGAGGATGGATACTGCTTCTGCTGTTCGCGGCCATGGCGCTTCCCGCGCGGGCTGCGCAGCGCGTGACGGTTGCAGAGTTGCAGCAGTTCCTGACCGCGCAGTACGCGGCGCATAAAAGCGATGGCTCAATCGCCGAGCATCTGGGCAGTATGGAGCTGAGCGAGCAGTTGAGCGGTCCCACGCTGGACCGGATCACGGCGGACCTGAAGCCCGAAAAGAAAGCTGCGCAGGCATTGCAACTACTCGCGGACCAGTCTGCATTTCTTGAGCCGCCGGCAAGCGAAATTCCCGATAAACCGGCCCCGGCTGCGGCAGAACAGACGCGGCTGATCCAGGGAGCGGTGAGTTTTTCTTCCGTGACGCTCGAAAGAATACCGAATTTTCTCGCGACACGAACCACGTACACTTTCGACAATTCCATTTTCAGCATGACTCCCGATGCCAGCCGAGTTGGTTTTGTGGCGCGTGGAGCGCTGCATGCAAACGGGGAATACAGTCGTCAAATCACCTACCGCGAAGGGCGCGAGGTGAATGCAGACACGGCAGCGAACACGGGCAAGGAAGAAAAGCCCAACGAAAGGCCGTATGGATTGACGTCGACTGGAGAATTCGGCCCGCTTCTTCAAATTGTTCTTACCGACAGCGCCAAGGGAAAAGTGGCCTGGAGCTACTGGGAGCGGATGCGCGATGGAATGGCGGCGGTTTTCAAGTATGTCGTGCCAGAGGAGGCGTCGCACTTCACGGTCGACTTCTGCTGCGTGATTTCGGCTGCGCCTGCCCCAGCCGGGAGCCGGGGGCAGCGAGAAGTCTCTTCCAGGCAATTTCATGGCGACCCTGGCTATCACGGGTTTCTTTATCTCGATTCCGAAACCGGCGCGGTGTTGCGGATGACGATTGAAGCAGATTTCGATGGCGCCGGCCCCACGGCGCAGGTAGGCGAATGGGTGGAATACGGCATGGTGAAAATCGGTGAGCACGACTATCAATGCCCGGTGAGGACCACGGCATTCATCCATCTACCACCCTGGCGGTTCGACGAGGATGGATTCATGAATCTCAACGAAGTGACCTTCACGAACTATCACCGTTTTGGCTCGACCGCCCACATCCTCTCAGCGACGCCCGAGCCTTAGCTCCGCACGCTATGGCGCCTTGGCCACGGGCGCGCGCAGATAGCGGCTGGCGAAATCGATGAAGGTGGGCCAGTTGGGCGCGGGCGTGTGGCCGCCGGTGTGCTGGCGGAAACCCAAATCGCCTGCGATGAGCGCGGTTTCGATGGGCGGAAACTCCGTGGTTCCCAAATCTTTCTTGCCCAGCAGCGTATACACCGGACCGGCGGCAACGGCGGCAAGGAATGAGCCTTCAGCATCGGCCCAGCCGTCGCCTTTTGTCGCGCCGCCGCCGATGAACACCGGGCGTGGAGCGCAGAGCGCGATCAGCTCGTGGGCATCGACGGGAAGGTCTGCAACCGTGAGCGGGCCGTCGTATTTGAGAAAATTACCGGCCATCCAGTGATACTCCGAAGAGCCGGCAATGTTGCCGATCTCTTCGCCGAAGTGATGGCGGTAGAGCTTGGATCCTGCCTCGCCGGAAGAACTGATGTAGCCGATGGCAAAGCGCGGATCGTAAGCCATGGCGACAAGCGCGGCCTTGCCATAACGCGAGTGGCCTGTAATGCCCACCTGGCTCGCATCGACTTGAGGATCAGTCGCAAGATAATCAAGGGCCCGGCTGGCCCCCCACGCCCAGGCGCGCAACGCACCCCAGTCATCAAGCGAGCGCGGCTGGCCCTTATTGGCGAGCCCGATGATGCCCTGCGTGAGCCCCGCCCCGTTATCGGGTTGAACGCTGGTGGGAACGTACTCCGCATAACCCCAGCCACGCGCCAAAAGCTGCTGTTGCCACGTCGGTCCTTGGTTGGCGCCGGGAGCCATCTCGGGAATCGAGCGAGCGATGGCGGCGATGAACTGGCGGCTGAAGGTGAGCTCGATTATCACGGGAACCGGGCCCCTGGCGTTGGCCGGCGTGGTCAGCGTCAGATCGATTTCGACGTTGATCGCCGGATCGATTGCGTTGTCGACATGGCCGAGGAGCTTTTTCGTGATCACCGGAATGTCGCCGTTTTTTTCATTTGTGGTGCTCACGACTTGCCACGTGACGGCGGGCAGATGCGCGGGAACGCGGCCGAGGATTTCGCGGTCGAAGAGCTCGACGATCTGGGGACGGCGCTGCTTCCACCAGACTTTGCTGGAGGTGACGCGCTTGCCGTCATTCAAAAGCAGGGGATCGGGCAGGTTGGGGTAAATGTTGGCCTTCGACTCGTCGTAATTGGCGGGGTTGGGTCCGTTGGCGCTGCCGCTGGCGCCGGGGCGAAGCTCTTTGATACCGAGCAGGTCCATCGTGCGCTGATGGTCTTTTTCTGAGGCGGCCTGGATGGCCAGTTGCTCGGGCGTGGGCGCGGGGCGGGGCGGAGGAGGGGGCGCGGGAGCCGTTTGCGCGGGCAGCGAGGGTCCGGCGCAGAAAACCAGCGCTAAGGCTATGACAGCGATTTTGCAGAGATTCATGGATCGACGCATGGGCCGCCTCATTCCAGAAAGTTTCCCAACCTGAAACCGGGAACGGCACCAAGCATATCGATTTACTGAAGCACCGGGCAAGTGCGCGTCGGGCGATGCGACGGACGATGGGACGGGAGATCGACGCCCTGGCGGCGGATTCACTCTCAAGGCGGGGCCCGTTCCGCCGATAGAAGGAATGAGTTCGCAATGTGCGCGCCGCGCGCGCGTAACCGCGACTCCAAGCCAGGCGGGTACCCCAATCTGCGGCCCCGGCATCTGAGACCCAAACCTCTTGCCGGGGCTGCCCGCCTGCCCTCCGATCGTCCGGGGCCGCCTGCTCCCGCAATTCCCTCCACCGCGACCTGGCGCTTCGCTCTCTTTTCATTTCCTTTACGCATTTCCTGTCGCATACCGCGTGTACAGTTATTCTGGAATTGCAACCGGCGTGGCGGCGCATGTGCCATCCCGGGGTCTGCATCCCGTCAGGACAGGAAAAGGGAGAGCAAAAGGCATGAGCGCGGTAAAGTACGACCTGATCGTGATCGGTTCCGGGCCCGCGGGCCAAAGGGCCGCCGTGGCCGCTGCCAAGATCGGCAAACGCGTGGCCGTGGTGGAGGCCCGGCAAATGGTGGGCGGCGTCTGCATCAACACCGGCACCATCCCCTCCAAAACCATGCGCGAGGCCGTGCTGCATCTCAGTGGCTACAACTACCGCTCGGTGTATGGCGTGAACTACCGGGTGAAGGAACGGATCACCATGGCGGACCTCGCCTTTCGTGTGCAGGCGGTGATCAAAACGGAAGTCGACGTGACCGAAGCGCAACTTTCCCGCAACGGCATCGACGTGGTGCATGGAATTGCCAGCTTCATCGATCCCCACCATGTGCGGGTGGAAGGCGTACAGACCGACGCAACGCTAGAGGGCGACCGCATCATTATTGCCGTGGGCACAAAACCGGCGGTCTCAGACAAAGTGCCGGTCAACGGCAAGTCCATCGTCAACAGCGACCAGATTCTGGGTCTGGAGTGCCTGCCCCGAACGTTGGTGGTGGTGGGCGGCGGCGTGGTGGGCGTGGAATACGCCTGCATGTTCGCCGTGCTGGGCGTGCGCGTAACTCTGATCGAAAAGCGCAACCGGCTGCTGGAATTTGCCGATCAGGAGATTATCGAGGCGCTCAGCTACCACCTGCGCGACATGCGCGTGACCATGCGCCTGGGCGAGGAAGTGGAAAGTGTGGAGGAACCGACTCCCGGCACGGTCGTGGCCAACCTGGAGAGCAAGAAGAAAGTTTCCGGCGACGCGCTACTGTATGCGGTGGGCCGGCAGGGAAACGTGGACGACCTGAACCTGGCTGCTGCCGGCCTCGAAGCCGACAAGCGCGGCCGCATCGCGGTGGACGAGTACTACCAGACCAAGGTGGCGAATATCTATGCGGCGGGCGACGTGGTGGGCTTTCCCTCGCTGGCCTCGGTGTCAATGGAGCAGGGGCGCATTGCCGCATCGCACGCGTTCAACGACCATGCGGCTTCGTCCAATCCCAGCTTTTACCCGTATGGGATCTACACCATCCCGGAGATCAGTTTCATTGGCAAAACCGAGGAGCAGTTAACGGGCGAAGACGTTCCCTACGAAGTGGGCATGGCCTATTACCGCGAAGTGGCGCGCGGGCAAATTCGCGGCGACACCACGGGGCGGCTCAAGCTCATCTTCCATCGCGACACGCTCAAGCTGCTGGGCGTTCACATCATCGGCGAGGAAGCCAGCGAGTTGGTGCACATCGGCCAGGCGGTGATGACGCTTGACGGCACCATGAACTATTTCATCGACACGGTCTTCAACTACCCCACGCTGGCGGAGTGCTACAAGGTAGCCGCATTCAATGGGCTGGGGCGGTTGCACAAATATCAGACGGAGTAGACCGAGCGGGCACGATTCACATTTTGCACTCTTTTCACTTGTTCACTGTTCGCGGCTCTTCCTCTGGAGGGTGTTATGGCAACGGCGATCGGCGTGGTTATCACGGACCACATCGCGGCGGCAAGACTCGAGGAGCTGCGGCCAGCCGGAAAAGTGCTGCGCTATCCCGCCGACCCGGATACGATGGAAGCGCTGGAGGCGATTCCTCACAGCGAATTGGTCGATATTCTCGCCGGGCAAATTGCAAGCCTGGCGGGCGGCACAGCCGGGCCGGGCAAGGCAGACGCTTGCGAGATTGATCCCGGCAAACCGGACTCTGTCAAGACGGACACCGGCAGGACCGATCCGGGCAACGCAGGAGGGATCGATGCCATTGGCGTAGCCGTTCCCGGCATCGTGCGCTCGGGCGTGGTCGAGGAGTCGCCCAATTTGCCGCAGATGAAGGGCGTGCGGCTGGCGGAGCAACTGACTTCGGCGCTTGCGGGGCGCGGCATTGTGGCCCCGGTGCATATCGCCAATGACGCCGACGCCGTGGCCGCGGGCGTGGCCGCCACACACAATCGGCTCGACAAGCTTACCCGCGTGTGGACCATCGGCAACGGCATTGGCTACGGGCGCTGGCCGC
>JBEKEP010000137.1:0-12333 GCA_050013775.1 Occallatibacter sp.
TAGAAACGCTACGGCTGGGACCTGCGGAGCGCATCACGGCTCTGGTCACGATGGATGCGCCCGGCGTGTGGGTGCTGGGCGAGGCACAAAAGGCCTTTCGCGACGCGGGAATCGGTGTGGTGATTGAATACGCGGGACGCACGGGAAAACCGCAGGAGCCGGGCGCGGGAAAACCGATGTGGGATTATCGTGTATTTGGCGATGCGACGCCTGTGGCGCATTCACCGGACGTAACGATCCCCATGGTCTTCACCTCGCGTTTCAAAGGTCACGGCGCGCTCGATGAGTGGATGATCAACGGCAAGTCCTGGCCCAACACCGAACCAATCGTCGTGCACGAGGGCATGAGGCACCGGTTGATTTTCGATAACCGCAGCATGGACGACCATCCGGTCCATCTGCATCGTCATAACTTCGAGCTGGTGTCGATTCGCGGAGCGGCGACCAGCGGCGTGCACAAGGACGTCGTCATCGTGGAAGCCGGAACCAAGGTCGAGGCCGACCTGGTGGCGATGAATCCCGGCAACACGCTCTTCCACTGCCATCAGCAAGATCACATGGACATGGGATTCATGACGCTGTTTCGCTACGCCTGACAATTATTTCAAGACGGTGGGGAACGATGGACGACAATCCCGAAAAGAAAAGATCCATCAAGGAGTTCGCAGGGGCGCTTGCCGTGGCGTTTTTCAATGAGTTCAACAGGGCCCACCACGAATCAAGCATCAAGCACCGGGTTTTCGTTGCGCTTCTTACTACTCTGCCGCTGGCAATCATTGCGCATCTGGTCAGGGGTAAGAAGAAACAGATTCACTGGAAATACGTTGGGCTCTTTGGCGCTTCATTTGCGTTGGCTTTGCTGATCGAGTGGCAGAGGACGGGGCGTCACGCCGCATTCACTCAACTCTTATCTGGTTCTTTTACGATTGCTGTATGGATTGCCGCAACTGCAATTCTGCTCTCGTATATGTGGCGGGAAGCGGAAGGGCAGACAGAGTAAACTGTTGCTCTCGAATTGATGAAAAACCCACGTCTAATTCGTTTGAAGTTCTTCCTTCTCGTCGGCGCTACGCTCGCAGCTGCCGCTGCGGCGGCGCGCGCACAAGGCAATTACGAAATCCAGGTATACGGCGCGGACACGGTAGCTCCGAAGAGCACCATGGTGGAGTTGCACTCGAATTTCACAGCCGAAGGCCATCCGGCGATGGTTGGCCTGGCGGCTACCAACCACGCAGAACACGAGACCGTGGAGATCACGCAGGGCATCAACGACTGGTCCGAAGTCGGTTTCTACATCTTTACCAGCGAGCAGAGCGGCCTGGGCATGCAGTGGGTAGGCGATCACATCCGGCCGCGCGTGCGCGTGCCGGAGAAGTGGCGTTGGCCGGTGGGCGTGAGCCTGTCGACGGAGGTCGGCTACCAGCGCGCGCTCTTTTCGCCGGACACCTGGACCTGGGAGATTCGTCCGATCATCGATAAGACCACCGGCCGTTGGTACTTTGCCGTCAATCCGGCGCTGGAGCGCACCTGGCACGGTCCTGATGTGAATCAAGGCATCGGTTTTTCGCCAGCAGTCAAGATCAGCTACGACTTTACGAAGCAGATTTCGGGCGGTCTTGAATACTACGCCGATTACGGCAGCATCACGAACATCGCCAGCCTGCACGACCAGCAGCAACAGTTCTTCCCCGCCATCGATTTGAATGTGTCGCCCAAGTGGGAGATCAACTTCGGTGTGGGCATCGGCCCCACATCCGCCACCGACCACTGGATCGTGAAAGGAATCGTGGGCCGGCACTTCGACTGGGGCAATCAAAAGCAGTAGCGCCGAGCAGCAAGCTGTCTCGGCGCCACGCTAGGCAATCGGCCAATGTCACCAGATGTGACAGGCGTTCGCTGGCATCATGGGCTGGCCCACTTTGCAACCGAAGGCCTCGCCAAATGCAGGAAGATTCTGCACTACACCGTTGGCTCGGAACTGCTCTGGAGCATGGCCGTCGGTCTGCACGAGCAGCCGGACCATCTCGGGCCGGCGACTGCCGCACCAGTTCTGCCCGAAGGCGAGGAAGAACTGTTGCAGCGGCGTATAGCCGTCCTGCTTGGCGTTCAAATCGATGCCCTTGCGCTGGGCATCGGCAAGGAATGCAAGATAGGCCAGGCGCAAACCGCCGTTATCCGCGGTGTTCTCGCCCAATTCCAGTTTGCCGTTGAGTTTCACGTCTGCCACAGCCGTGAAGTTGCCATACTCCTGCACTTCGCAATCCGTCATGGCGTCAAATTTCTTGCGATCATCGGCAGACCACCATTCCGACAGATTGCCGTAGCCATCGAACTGGCTGCCTTGATCGTCAAAGCCGTGCGTCAGTTCGTGTCCGACAATGGCGCCGATGTGGCCGTATTTCTCCGCGTCCGTTGCATTCGGATCGTAAAAGGGCGCCTGCAGAATTGCCGCAGGAAAATTGATGTCGTTCATCGACGGATTGTAAAAGGCATTCACTGTTGCCGGGGTGGTAATCCATTCGCCCCGATCCACCGGCTTGTTGATTTTGTTGAGTTCGCGCTTGTTCTCGAAGTCCGCCGCGCGCAGGGCATTGCCAATCGCATCGCCGCGCACGATCGTTAGGGTCGAATAATCGCGCCAGTGATCCGGATAGCCAATCTTGTCGGCGACCAACTTGAGCTTAGCCTCGGCCGTGCGCTTCGTCGGATCACTCATCCAGGTTTGAGCTTCCAGTTCGGTACTCATCGAAGCTTCGATGTCGTGGACCATTTGCAGCGTAAAGGCCTTGTTCGCGGCGGGAAAGTTTTCCGCCACGTAGACCTGGCCGACCGCCTCGCCCATGGCGCTGTCCGTGGCCGCCGCGCACCGCTTCCAGCGCGCTTGCTGCACCGGCTGCCCCTCCAGCTCATGGTTGTTAAAGTTGAAATCCTCCTCGCTGAACGCCTTGGGGAGCGTGTACTCCGGAACAGCGTTGATCAACTGCCAGCGCAGGTAGGCCTTGATCGTGTCGAGATCGGTCGATTCCAGGACGGACTGCAAGCCCTTGAAGAAGTCGGGGACGCTGACGTTCAATTCCGCGATTCCGGGAACGCCGGTATCGGCAAAAAGTTTTGTCCAGTCGATCGCCGGCGTCAGCTCGGTCAGCTTCGTGGCAGGCAACAGGTGATACACGTTTTCGGGTTGGCGGCGCGACGTGACGTCCATCGATGCCTTGGCCAGCGCTGTTTCGAGCGTCATGATCTTTTGCGCATCCGATGTAGCCTGAGCTGTGGGCTCGCCCAGCAACTCCAGCATCTTCGCCACGTGCTCCACATATTCCTTGCGCGTCTTATCGGCCTCGTCGCCGGTGCGGAAGTAATAATCGCGCTCCGGTAGACCCAGTCCGCCCTGATCGACGACGGCGATCTGCTTACGCGCATCTTTGAAGTCCTGCTGCTCGCCATAGCTGAAAAATGCGCCCACGTTAATCATCTGGTAGTGCGCGAGCAGATCGGTCAACTCCTTTTTGCTGCTCAATGCCGCGATGCGGTCGAGTTCGGGCTGCAACGGCTGCAGGCCCTTGGCGTCTATTGCATCTTCATCCATGCAACTCGCGTAGTAATCGCCGATTTTCTGCTCGTTTGCGGAGTGTTGCGCGCTCTTTTGCGCCACCTGATCAAGCAGGCCCTTCAAAATGTCCTGCGTGTAGTCATACACGATGTCGAACGATCCGAACCCGCGCTTGTCCGATGGAATCGGATAGAGCTTGCTGAAGTTTCCGCAGGCGTACTGGTAAAAGTTCACGCAAGGGTCCGCGGTGGTGTCCATCACCTGCTTGTCGAGACCCGGTATAAGCTCAACCTTTTGGGGAGCGCTGCTTGCCGTGGAGTCCGTGGCCTGCGCATGAAGAACGGCCACCCGAGGCGCAAGGGCAACTGCGCCCACTAGTCCCAACAGTGCAATGCGACAAAAAAGTCGATTCATTCGGTTGCTCCTGAAATTCAATCTTTGAGTGTAAAGGCCCGCGGCGGTTCCCGGCCAGAAAAAGAATACGCGGATGGAGGGAAACAGTTCCCGTGAAAGGCCGGGGCCAATCAAGGGAGTCTCGCGCGGGACCAACGGGCCCGGAACAAGCCGGGCCACCGTCAGTTCATTTGCAGCCTATGCCACCAGCGCCAGGGCGCGGATGGTTTCCTTACGCACAGTAAGCTTTTCGATCAAGTCGGTTCGCACTTCGTAGCCGCGGCCCGGGGTATCGGGAATGGCAATCTCACCGTCCGCCGAGACCGTAACTTCGGGCTCGATGATGTCTTCCGTAAAGTAGCGCGACGAGGCGGAGACGTCACCGGGCAGCGTGAAGCCTTCAAGCGTGGAAAGCGCGATGTTGTGCGAGCGGCCAATGCCAGACTCGAGCATTCCGCCGCACCAAACGGGAATACCGCGCTCCAGCGCCGCATTGTGCACGGCGATGGCTTCGGAGAACCCTCCGACACGGCCCAACTTGATGTTGATGATCTTGCACGATTCCATCTCAATGGCAGCCAGCGTGTCGCGGCGGTTGCGGATGGATTCGTCCAGGCAGATGGGCGTGTTAAGACGTTTCTGCAGCACGGAGTGGAAGTAGAAATCGTCGTGCCAGAGCGGCTGCTCGATCATGAGCAGGTCGAAGGCATCGAAGGACTCAATGTGCCCCTGGTCGTGCAAACGGTAGGCAGAGTTGGCATCGCAACTGAGCAGAATTCCCGGCCAGCGGCTTCGCACGCGATCGAAAACTTCCACATCCCAGCCGGGCTTGCACTTGAGCTTGATGCGCTGATAGCCGGCTGCCAACTCGCGCTCGATGATCGAAAGCAGTTCGGGAATCGAGGACTGAATGCCCAGGGAAACGCCGCAGGAAATGCTGTCGCGAACGCCGCCGATAAGCCGCGAAAGAGAACTGCCCTCACGTTGCGCCTCGAGATCCCAGATGGCGTTTTCAAGCGCGGCTTTGGCCATGGGATTGCCGCGCACCGCGCGAAAGATGCGTGGGCACTCGCCACCATGTTCCGGCGATTCAGAAGCCAGCATTGGGCCCAGTTCGTTGACCATCACCTGCCACGCGGAATCCGTGGACTCGCCGGAGAAGAACGGCCGTTCGCCAGCGGTGCATTCGCCCCATCCGGTCAACCCCTCGGACTGTACTTCGGCAAGCACGATTCTTCGGTTGCGGGTGACGCCAAAGCTGGTTTCAAACGGGCGCACCAGCGGCATGTGCAGTTCACGCAGGATAATTGCATCAATTCTCATTCGTTCCTCGTGGTCCGTCACGGTTAAGAGAGTAAACCCAGTTCGTAGACGCCATTTCCTTCAGCATCGAGAGAGAAACCCACAACCACCAGACCCCTGGAAAAAGCCTGCTGAAACTTCTGTCGATTCTCTAACTGAACATCGAAAGCCCGCTCGCGGGTTGCTTCGCTGGCCTTCCACCGCTCGATGGAGGCCGGAACCAGAATGCGTTCTTCGATGATGCGTACGGCTGCCGGGCGCCGAGCGAGGAGAGCCTCTACTCGCGGGGAATCCAACTCCCACTCCGCCAAAAGTCTGTCGGTTGGCAGCCCACCCTGCAGTCGAGATGAGGATACACCATAGAAATTCACACGGTACTCGCCGGCGACGGCCCCCAGCCTGTGGATATTGAGAAAAGCGTTCTTGATTTCGAGAGGATCAAAGGTCCATTCCATGTGCCGGATGCCGCGGGAAAGCGCCTCACGCCGTTGTTCCCATTTGAGTTGCGCGCCAAGGCCGCGATTGCGGTGGGAGGGACGAACCGCCAGCATGTGCGAATGAATGTAGGGCTTAGGGCCATTTGGAGTTGATTTCAGCCCCGGCAAAGACATGGCGAAACCGATAAGGGTTTCGTGCACTTCCTTGCTCCCTCGCTCGCTTGCTCCCTCGCTCCCTGTTTCAAATGCACCCAGCACCTGCCCGCCGATTTTTTGCGCCAGCAGGAAGGTTTTGCGTGGAATGACATCGTTCTCGTCGTAGCCCCAGGTTTCTATCTGGAGATCCACGCACGCCTCCATCTCATCCATTCCCGCGCAGGAGCGAATCCGGATCATGGCTTTGCCTGCTCTTCCGATTTCGACGCTTTAGCGTCGGCTGCGAGCTTCCGTTTGGCCTGCGCCCAGAGTGTTTCCAATTCGTTTGGCGACAATTCCTCGAGGGGCCGCAGCGCGGCCAGCTCCATCTCGTGAAAACGCTGGCGGAAGCGCAAATTGCAATTGCGCAACGCCATCTCCGCATCCACGCCAAGATGGCGGCCGAGGTTGACAACAGTAAAAAGCAAATCGCCCAGCTCCGCTTCGACGGCCGGCTTGCGCGCAGGATCAGTCGAATCGGCTTCGGCCTCCAACTCAGCGGTCTCTTCCACAATCTTGGGGAGCAAATCGCGCCAGGTCGGCCAGTCGAAACCCGACTTCTGCGCCTTGCCGCCGAGCTTGGCGGCTTCAGCCAATGCCGGCATTGCGCGAATCACCGAGTCCAATCTCGACGGCTCCTCCGCTTTCTTGCTCCCTTGCTCCCTCGCTCCCTCGCTCCCTGCCTTCTCAGAGGCTTTGATCTCCTCCCAATTGCGAAGGACGGCATCGGCCGAGCCTTCGACATTGGCGTCGACGTCGGCACGATTGCCGGCGGCACGCGCGGCCTCGTCGCCAAAAACATGCGGATGACGACGCACCAATTTGCGATTCAGTGAGTCGAGTACATCGGCGATGGTGAAGTGGCCTTCGTTGGCGGCCATCTCCGCATAAAACAGCACCTGAAGCAGCAGGTCGCCGAGTTCTTCCGTCAGATGCGGGAAGTCGCGGCGCTCGATGGCGTCAAAGACCTCATAGGCCTCTTCCAGCGTGTATTTGCGGATGGAGTCGAAGGATTGCTCGCGGTCCCAGGGACAGCCGCCGGGAGCACGAAGCCGGGCCATGATGGCGACGGACCTCTCAAACAATGCCGCCGCCCGCGCCGGGTCGGAGTGGTTTTGCGGCGTGGGGGTCTTTGCCTTGGAGCTCTCTTGCGGAAGATCCATGCATCTCCAGTTTAACTTGCGGCGCGCACTGCAACGAGGAGCCCGTCTCACGAAAGCGATCGCCTGGACCGCGCGATAAGACGAGAAGCCGAGCATTTATACTTGGTCTAGATGATCCCGATATATATAACGGTTTTTGTGGGGGTTCTGGGGCTGGCATTCGGGAGTTTTCTGAATGTTTGTGCAACCCGATGGCCCGAAGAAGAGCGCGTCGTCAAAGGCCGTTCGCATTGCCGCAGTTGCGGCCGCACCCTGGCGTGGTGGGAAAACTTACCGCTCCTCAGCTGGCTCGCGTTGCGCGGGCATTGCCGGACCTGCAAAGCGTGGATTGGCTGGCGGTATCCACTGGTTGAACTGGCGGTGGGCGCACTTTGGGCGTTTTCCGCTTGGCACACCTTCCTTGAGTCGCCTGAGCTCAGCACGGGGAATTTTACCTACGACGCGGTAATCAGCCTGACGAACGGCATCGCCCGCATCATCTTTCTGTGGATTCTGGTGGCATTGGCCGTGATGGACGCGGAAAATCTTTGGCTACCCGATCGGCTCACATTTTCCGGCATCGCCGTGGGATTTGCGCTGGCATTCGCACGCGGTGGCGTTCTCGCGTCGATGAATTTCAGCGGCGGATTCGACGCTTGGAAACAGTGCGTCGCGTTGTCGCTCTTCTATTGGTTTATCGGTGCCATCGCCTCCGCAGTAGGAATCCTCGTCATCCGCTGGGTGTACATCATGATCCGCGGCCAGGAGGGAATCGGCATGGGTGACGTCAAGCTGGTCGCGATGATCGGCGGCTGGCTCGGCGTTCATAGCGCGGGACTGGCCTTTGCAATCGCCGTCCTTCTCGGCGCACTCTTCGCGCTCGTGATACTGGTCCTGCCGTCGGCGCGCGCCAAAAAACAATCCTGGAGAATGACGAAGCTTCCTTTCGGAATGTTTCTTTGCATCGGCGCAACGGTGAGCGCTTTTTGGGGTCAGTCCATCCTCGGGACCTATTTAACCTGGGCCGGATTCTAAAGCGATTTCCCATGGGCTTATTGCGGCGGCGCTGGGAGCCGCGCGGGTTGCGGCGGCTTGGCTTTGGCAAGGTCAGGATCCTGAAGTGCCTTGCGAGCCTCTTTGGCGTGGCGGCTGTCGGGATCGTAGTCCACCACCTTCTGGTAATTTGCGCGGGCATCGGCAAAGTTGCCTAGTTGCCGATCGGCCTCGGCCAATCCCCAATACACTTCGGGATTGTCGGGATCCAGCACCAGGGCCGACTGAAAACGCGATAGCGCGGCCTTCCAATTCTTACGGTCGAGATAGTACTGGCCGACACTCTCGTCCTCGGCCGCCGTTTCCTGGTGCTCGGGCGCGGTCTGCTTGCCCCTGCGATTGTGTTTTCCCGATTGCGTGTCGTCATCATCAGAGGGAGGAAGCAGGCCGCTCATTCCCGCCAGGCTCGAACTGGAACTCTGCTGATTCTCGGCCGCGGATCCTGAGTCATCTGGACTGCGCACCGGATCCACGTCGTCCACAGCCATGGGGATGCGTGCGGCCCGCGATTCGTCGCTGTCCCCAGGGATCGTGCCGGGCGTGTTTCGCGTCGGCATCACGGGAACATTGGTGATGTCATCAGGAAATGGATTTTGACTCGACTGCGTTTGCGTGCGAGCGGGAGTTTGCGCGTAAGGAGGATTTTGCGAACCGGCGGCGGGCTGGCTTTGGCCTGCATTGGAGCCGTTTGCCGCCTGGGCGCAGAGCCGCGGCCCTGCCGTCAAGCAGGCTAGAAACAGCGCCATCCACATTACCGGCTTCATCACAGTCTTCCTTCGCCTCTGCGGCGCAAATCGGACTCCGACGTCCTGCGCGCAATGGCCATCTAGAGCAAACCCGCTCCCCATTCAAGGATCGCATAGTTGCGCAGGTGATTTCATCCGATCCTTTAGCTTGACGCCCCGCGCAGGGCGCCTCTCTTTTTGGACTCGACGCCGGTCCAATGGTCATAATGGACCGGCTTCGCGCTGACGCCTAAGGACTTTTGCGACAAGAATTTCCACGCACCGCCGCCCTGCCCCGGAACGATAGAATCACTCCAGGCCGCTTGTCTCTCGGCAGCCACACAGGAGTTGTGCGCGCATGGGTTACCAGGTTCTGGCCCGCAAATACCGGCCGCAGCGCTTTGCCGACGTGGCCGGCCAGGACCACGTAACCCACACCCTGCTGAATGCGCTCCAGCAGAATCGCATCGCGCACGGGTACATCTTCTCCGGACATCGCGGCATCGGGAAAACAACCATTGCGCGCATTCTTGCCATGGCGCTGAACTGCCGGACCGCGATTGGCTCCGCCCAGCGCCCCACGCCGGAGCCTTGCGGTGTGTGCGAAGCCTGCACGGAAATTCGCCAGGGCAACGCGGTGGACGTGATTGAAATCGACGCCGCCACGAACCGCGGCATCGACGAAATTCGCGAGTTGCGCGATGCAGCGCGCTACTCCCCGGCGCGCGACCGCTACAAGATTTACATCCTCGACGAGGCACACCAGATTACTGAGGCTGCGTTTAACGCGCTGCTCAAGACGCTGGAAGAACCTCCGGCCCACGTCATCTTCATGATGGCGACGACGGAGCCCGAGAACATTCCGCAGACCATCCGCTCGCGCTGCCAGCACTTCAGCTTTCACGCAGTCAAGTTTGATGACATCCTGGCGCAGTTAAAAATGATTGCCGCCGAGGAGAAGGTCGCGGGCTCGGAGGAAGCGCTGGCACTGCTGGCCGAAGCCGGCGACGGATCGATGCGCGACGCGCTCTCCATCATGGACCAGGCGATTGCGTCGGCGCCGCTCGAAATCGTTCAGGGGGAGGGCCGGCCAAAGCTTTCGATCGATCAGATTCGCGAACTGATGGGGTCGGTGCCAAGCACGGTCTTTGAAAAACTACTCGAAACCGTCGCTGCCGCCGAGAGCGCTCCGCTGATGGAGCAATTGAATACGCTGCTGAACGCCGGGCATAGCCCGTTGTCGCTGGCGCGGCAGATGGTGCGCTACCTGCGCAATACACTCATGGCCAAGCTGGGAGGCGAGCAGACGGAGCTATTGCAAATTTCCGCCGACGAGCGGAAGCGGGCGGCGCATACGGCGCTTCTGTTTACTGAAGAGGAGTTGACGCGCAACCTGCAAATTGTGCTGCGCACATTCGACGATTTGAATTACCGCCAGGAACAACGCTTCCACCTGGAGTTGGGGCTGCTCAAGCTGATCCACGCACAACGGTTGCTGCCGATCGAAGAACTGCTTAGCGGTGTGTCTGGAGGCGCGGGCGCGAGAACCGTAACGCCGAGCAGTGCGCCACGCACGAGCGCAGGCAGTGCACGCCCGGCAAGTGCGACTTCGCCTGTAGCAGGCGCGCCGACGCGAGAACCGAGCGGCTGGAATGCAACGCCGGCGCCGCGGTTGAGCGCCGAGCCGGAAACCGGTGCGATGGCGCGCAGATCGGCCGCTACAGCCGAGCCCACGTTGACGGCGAGCACGGTCGCGCGCGAGCTTTCACCCTTCCCTGCCGTGGGAGCGCAGACGACGGGTTATGCATCGACTGAATCGCTTACCGAGGGCGCGCTGGCTAAAGCGCCTGAAGCCGCCAAAGCGACAAGCGGGGAGTTGAACATTGAATCGATCCGCCAGGACATTGTGAGCGCACTGGCGACCGCGGGGCACGGTTCGGCCGCACAAATGCTGGGCAATGGAGCGTGGCGACTGGGGAGAACGAGCGTGCAAGTTTCCGTGCCGGGGATGGGCAAGAAGATGCTCAGCCTGACTGTGAATGCAGCCGCGGAGAAGATTGTGCGCCAGGAATTGCAACGGCTGGGCGCGCCCACGCGTTTTGTCGTGTCCGCTGGCGAGGGATCTTCTCCAGCCGCGGTTGCGGCGCCCCTTGCGCCCGTGGGCAGTGTGCAGGAAGCGGCGCTGGCGCATCCAATGGTGAGGAGAGCGCAGGAGATTTTCAAGGCCGACGTGCGCAGCGTGGTCGATTTGCGGTCGAAGTAACGGAGCAGCGAGGAGAACTCGACAAGAATGATCAATCCGCTCAAGATTTCGGAGATGCTTTCCAAGGCCGGCGAAATGCAGGAAGAGGTTCAGCGCAAGCTGGCAGAGACCGTGGTGGAGGCCTCGAGCGGAGGCGGCGCGGTAACGGCGACCATGAACGGCAAAAAAGAATTGCTCAAGATCCACATCGATCCCTCCGCAGTGATGAGCCTGACCGGCAGCCAGCCCGATGTGGAGATGCTGGAGGATTTGATTGTGGGCGCGGTAAACGAAGCCGGACGCAAGGCCGATGACGCCATCAAATCGAGCATGCAGGGCTTGCTGGGCGGGCTGAAGCTGCCCGGAATGAGCTGATGCCGGAGCGCGTCAGCGAAGAGTTGCAAGGAGGCGGGTACATTGTCACGCTATGCCGAGCCGATGGCCCGGCTCATTGAAGAACTGAAGAAACTCCCCGGCGTGGGCACCAAGAGCGCGCAGCGCTATGCGTTCTACTTGCTGCGCGCGAGCGACGAGGACGCGGCCGCCCTGGCCGATGCCGTGCGCGGATTGAAGGCCAGCCTCCGCCTCTGCTCCATCTGCAACAACGTCACCGATGTCGACCCCTGCGCCTACTGCGCCAGTCCCTCGCGCAACCAACGTCTGGTCTGCGTGGTGGAGGAGCCCACGAACATCACCTCTGTGGAGCGGACGCAGATGTATCAGGGCGTCTACCACGTGCTGCATGGAACGCTTTCGCCGCTGCACGGCGTGGGACCCGACCAGTTGCGCGCGAAAACTCTCATTGGCCGCGTGGAGCGCGGCGAAGTGGACGAGGTGATTCTCGCCACCAGCCCCACGCTCGAAGGCGAGGCCACGGCCAGTTGGCTTGCAAATGCGCTGCGTGGTTTTTCTGTGAAGATCACTCGAATAGCAACGGGCGTTCCCGCAGGGAGCGACATTGAATATGCCGATGAGGTGACGATGGCGCGCGCGATCGAAGGCCGGAGGGAGCTTTAGTCCGACCCACTCTCCCATGAGAGCAAAAGAAAAGCGGGACGGCCGATTAGCGCGTCCCGCATAAGAGTGGCTTGGGAAGCCGCTTCGCTAGAGGTTACTTCGAAATCTGATCGAGCGCGAGGTTCAGCTCCAGCACATTCACGCGCGGCTCGCCCAGAAAGCCGAGTTGGCGTGAGGTGGTGTGGTCCGCGACGAGTTTCTTCAGCCGATCCGTATCGATACCACGCGCCTGTGCGACGCGCGCGACCTGGTAGTAGGCGTTGTCGGGCGTGATGTC
>JBEKEP010000138.1:0-13685 GCA_050013775.1 Occallatibacter sp.
GACCCCAATCCTCAAACGCCTGAACAATGCGGCCCATCGCTGACCACTGATCACTGATTCAACGCCTTCTCAATCTTGCTCTCGATGTCCTGCTCCGAGGTCAACCCCACCTGCGCCGCAACAACCACGCCCTTGCGATCCACAAAGTACGAAGTCGGCAGATTGTCGAGACCGCCGTAGTCGTTGCTGATGGAGTCGCCGTCGAGCAGCACCGGGTACGTCATCTTTTCCTCCGCAACAAACTTGCCCGCGGCGGCCGTGGCCTTCGCCCATCCTGCCTTGTCGCTTTTCTTCAGGTCGTCGCCTTCCGTATCCACGCCCAGCACCTCGAAGCCCTGTGCCGCGTACTTCTGGCGCAACTCAACGATCCACGGCGTCTCGATCCGGCAGGGCCCGCACCACGTGGCCCAAAAGTTGATCAGCACAGCCTTGCCCCGGTAGCTGGCGAGCGAGATCTTATTCCCGCTCAGATCATTGAGCGCGAAGGCCGGCGCGGGCTTGCCAGTGAGCGGAGAAACAAATTGCGGCATATCGCCTCCGGGAACGGGCACCAGCTCGCCCTGCCCGATGCCAGCGAGTCGCCGCTCGGCCTCCTGCCGGCGGTACTCCCAGTTCGCCCATCCTGCCCAGGCGAAGATGGCCAGAATCAGAAGCGTAGCGCCCAGAACCAGAGTGTTGCGCCGCACGGGGAAAGACTTCATGGGACTATTCTACGAGGCCCGGGCGAGGTGTCGGGTCTCAGGTTTCAGGGGTCAGAAATCGGAGGGTCGCAGCATTCCGGACACCTGAAACCTGAGACCTGACACCTGTCTTTGTTACCATCAAAGGCCGATGAGCTCACACAAGCAAGACGATGCATTCCAGCCCGCGGCGCTAGTGCGCACGGAGGCTGCCGCACTCCAAGCCCTCGCCGCGCGCCTCGATGGGAAAATGGCAGCGCCTTTCGCCCGCGCCGTCGACATGATTCTCCATTGCGGCGAGCAAAACGGTCGCGTGGTGGTCACCGGCATGGGCAAAAGCGGAATCATCGCGCAAAAAATCGCCGCCACGCTCAGCTCTACCGGCTCCCCGGCGCTGTTTCTGCATCCCGCTGAGGCCGTGCATGGCGATCTGGGCGTGCTCATGCCCGGCGACGTGGTCATCGCCCTCTCGGCCAGCGGCGAAACCGAGGAGATTCTGCGTCTGCTCGCGACCCTCAAACGCAAAGGCGATGCGCTCATCACGTTTTGCTGCAATCTGCGGTCGACTTTGGCGCAAGCAAGCGACGTGGCCCTCGATTGCTCGGTCGAGCGCGAAGCCTGCGGATTGAATCTTGCGCCCACCGCCTCCACCACCTCCATGCTCGCGCTCGGCGATGCACTTGCCGTTGCCGTCAGCCTGCGCAAGGGCTTCCGCGCCGAGGATTTCGCCGAGCTGCACCCCGGCGGCAAGCTGGGCAAGCAACTCGCCCGGGTGCGCGAGTTGATGCACTCCGGCGAGGACATCCCCGCCGTCACGCCGGCCACGTCCATGTCCGATGTCATCTTCGAGATGTCGTCGAAGAAGCTCGGCATCACAACGGTGCAGGAAGACGGCCGCTTGCGCGGGGTCATCTCCGATGGAGACCTGCGGCGCCTGCTCGAGCGCGAGGGCGGTGCGGCGCTCAGCAAAGCCGCAGGCGAAGCCATGAACCAGCATCCCAGCACCATTGCCGGCAACGAACTCGCGGCCCGGGCGCTCGCTATTCTCGAAGAGCGCAAAATCACGTCGCTCGTAGTCGTCGATGCGGACGGAAAAGTCGAAGGCATCGTCCATCTGCACGATCTATGGGGCGTCGAGCTGATCTGACGGACAGGCGCTGGGACCACGCCGACCGCACATCACTCATCGAACATTTAGAATGAATCCTGCTGTCATTAGCACTTCGTCCGCGTTTGGCGGGCGGGAAAGTTCGCCTTTCTTTCTATGCATCGTTGGTCGAAACTCTTCATCCCCACTCTTCGCGAGGCCCCGGCAGACGCCGAAGTGGCCAGCCACAAGTTTCTGCTGCGCGCGGGCTACATCCGCCAGCTCGGCGCGGGCATCTACAACTACCTCCCTCTCGGCCAGCGTACGCTGAACAAGATCATCGGCATCGTGCGCGAGGAGATGGACAAGATCGGCCAGGAGTTTTATCTGCCCGCCATACAGCCGCGCGAGCTGTGGGAGGAGAGCGGCCGCTGGGCGACCATGGGCGACAACATGTTCCGCCTCAAGGACCGCAAGGGCGCGGACCTGTGCCTGGGCATGACGCACGAAGAGAACATGACTTCGATTGCGCGCGGCGAATTGCGCAGCTACAAGCAGTTGCCGCAGATCTGGTACCAGATCCAGACCAAGTTCCGCGACGAGCCCCGGCCCAAGTCGGGCCTGCTGCGCGTGCGTCAGTTCATCATGAAGGACGCATACTCGTTCGATATCGACGAAGCCAGCCTCGACAAGAGCTTCAACCTGCATGATGCGGCGTATCGCGCCATCTTCACGCGCTGCGGCCTCAAGTTTGTCGCCGTCGAGGCCGATTCGGGCGCGATGGGCGGCTCGCAGTCGCAGGAGTTCATGGTCTACACCGACGCCGGCGAGGACTTCATCGCAAGTTGTTCCGTGTGCGGCTACGCGGCAAATTTGGAGAAGGCTACTTCGCGTCTCGACGCCGTCGCCGAGATGGAGCCGACAGGCGACGGCAAGCCAGAGCTGGTCTCGACGCCCGGTTGCGGAGCCATCGCCGACGTGGCTGCGTTCTTCAAAATCTCTCCGGCGTCCGACATCAAGTGCGTGGCCTACATGGCGCTCAAGCACGGCGAGAAAGCAAAAGATGGCAGCCGCAAAGATACCTGGCACGGCGTAGCCACATTCCTGCGCGGCGATCACCAGGTGAACGAGACCAAGCTGTTGGGCGCAATCGGCGCTGCAGAGCTGCGCACCATGCAGGCTGAAGAGTTGCAGCAATTCTTCAACGGCCCTGCGGGTTTTCTCGGGCCCGTGGGGCTCAAGCACGATGCTGAGCCGCTCGGCGAAGGCCTCACGGTCATTGTTGACCGCGCCCTCGAGGGCCGCAAGAACATGGTTTGCGGCGCTAACAAGCTCGACTACCACCTGCGCAACGTGACGCCCGGCCGCGACTTCACCTGGACGCTCGCCGCCGACATTCGCAGCGTGAACGAGGGCGAGGGCTGCCCAAAAGATGGTTGCTTGGGCAAGCTCGTCGTCGGCAGGGCGGTCGAAGTTGGCCACATCTTCAAGCTCGGCGACAAATATACAAAGTCGATGGGCGCACACGTGCTCGACCCAAACGGTAAGGAAGTGACGCCGATCATGGGCTGCTACGGCATCGGCATCGAACGCATTATGACGGCGGCCATCGAGCAGTCCAACGACGCCAACGGCTTCTGCCTGGCGGCCTCAATTGCGCCCTTCACCGTGGTGGTCACCATTACGAACGTGGCCGACGCGGCGCTGCGCGAAACCGGCGAAAAACTCGCTGCCGAACTTGAGGCCGCGGGGCTCGACGTACTGCTCGATGACAGAGACGAGCGCGCCGGCGTCAAATTCAAGGACGCGGACCTGGTCGGCATTCCCTACCGCATCAACGTGGGCAAGAAGGCCTCCGCGGGCCAGGTGGAACTGGTGACGCGCTCCACCAGCACCAGCGTCGATGTAGGCTTGAACGATGTGGTGGCGCTGGTGATGAAGCGCGTCGCGGAAGAAAAGCTGCTGGAAGACAGCTACTAGAGCGCGAACTTCCAGCCGCTCGTGTGCGTACCTGAATGTTGACCCTGGCCAATGATGTAGGAAGTAATTGAAGCAAGAAAAGCTAGAGGCTAGAAGCTAGCAGCTAGGAGCTGCATTTATGGCGTTGCGAATCCGGTTGGCGAAACCCACTGGGAGTCATCAACTCAGGTCGCGGATTCTGTGGTACCTGCTGGCAGCCCTCGGCTGTGTCGCGCTGGTGGGCATCTGCGTCTTCACAGTTTTCTACATCAAATACACGCGCATTGTGGACGAACGGCTCAAGCAGCCGATGTTCGCCACCACCGCCCAGATCTATGCCGCGCCGCGCGAGGTGCGGCCGGGACAAAAGCTCAGCGTCCACCTCATCGCCAATGAGCTGCGCGAGGCCGGCTACACCGCCGACGGCGCCGCGCAAGCATCGCCTCTGGGCTCATACAGCGAAGGCGTGCAGCAGATTACCGTGCACCCCGGCCCTCAATCGTTTCACGCGCCCGATAGCGCCACCATCCACGTAAGCGGCGGCGTAGTCGAAACCATCACCGACGAGCGCGGCCAGCCGCTTTCGAGCTATGAGCTCGAGCCGCTGCTCATCACCGGCTTGAGCGAGGGCGCGCAGCGCACCAAGCGCCGCCTGCTCACCTACGACGAAATTCCCCCCAATCTGGTGCATGCCGTCATCGCCATCGAAGACCGGCGCTTTTTTGAGCACGGCGGCATCGATTATTGGCGCATCCTGGGCGCGATGCGCAACGACATCTTTCACCTGCACCGCTATAGGGAAGGCGCATCCACGCTCACGCAGCAGTTGGCGCGCGGATTCTTTCTTACGCCTGAGCAGACCTATTCACGCAAGATGCGCGAAGCCGTCATCAGCATCATCCTCGAGCACCGCTTTGACAAAAAGCAGATCTTCGCCATGTACGCCAACGAAATCAATCTGGGGCAACTCGGCAGCTTTTCGGTCGATGGCTTCGGCGAAGCGTCGCAGTCCTATTTCGGCAAGGATGTGGGCCAGCTCGACCTGGCCGAGTGCGCTTTGCTTGCAGGAATCATCCAGAGCCCGAGCCGGCTGAATCCCTTCCGCCACGCGGACCGTGCCATTGAGCGCCGCAACCTGGTGCTCGACGCGATGGTTGAAACCGGCGCCATCACCAAGGAGCAGGCCGAAACCGCGAAGCTCGAGCAGCTGCATCTCAAGCCCGGCAGCGTCGACGCCAGCGAAGCGCCTTATTTTGTCGACCTGGTGCACGATCAACTGACGCAGCGTCTCGGCGATCGCGACTTCAATCGCGAAGGCCTGCGCATCTACACCTCGCTCGATCCCGACTTACAGCGGATTGCCACTTCGGCAGTGGAATCGACCATTCATGTTGTCGATGAGTTGGTAGACAAAGTCCACGCGAAGCAGAAAAAGCTCGGCCAGCCCTATAACTATCCGCAAGTGGCGCTCATTGCGATTGATCCCCACACCGGCCAGGTGCTGGCTCTCGTAGGAGGACGCAATTACGGCACATCGCAGGTGAACCACGCGGTTGCACATCGTCCGACTGGCTCCATCTTCAAGCCGTTTGTTTATGCTTCGGCCTTTCAGACCGCTGTCGAAGGCACCATGCTTCCCGGGCAAACCGCACTATTTTCACCTGTCACCATGCTCAGCGATGAGCCGGCCACGTACGGCGAGGGAACCCCCTACGAATACACGCCGCACAACTTTATCAACGAGCACTACGGCACGATGACCGCTCGTTACGCCCTCATGCAGTCGGACAACATTGCCACAATCGAGCTGGCGAGCTGGGTGGGATTCGATCGCGTAGCCGAGTTGGCGCGCAGCGCGGGCGTGAGGACCGCGCAGGGCACTCCTTCCATGCCCATCGGCTCCTACGATGCCACGCCCCTCGACATGGCGGGCGCCTACACCATCTATGCCAACCGAGGCCTGCACATCGATCCGTGGATGCTGTCCAGCGTGCGCACCTCTACAGGCGACATCGTTGTCGACTACACGCCCACCACGCGCCAGATCCTCGATCCCCGCGTTGCCTACTTGACGACCAACATGTTGGAAGCAGTGATGAATAATGGAACCGCAGCCAGCGTTCGCGGATTGGGGTTTACCGCCCCCGCTGCCGGCAAGACGGGCACCGATCACGACGCTTGGTTTGCGGGCTATACCAGCAATCTGCTTTGCATCGTGTGGATTGGCAATGACGACTACACCCCGCTCGATCCGGATAATCTCGGTCGCGTTCAGGGTGCGCGCGCCGCCGCACCCATTTGGGCAGCGTTCATGAAGCAGGCCGTCCAGCTGCCGCAGTACTCTGACACCAACGAGTTCACGCCGCCCGATGGCGTGCAGATCATCACGCTCGACAAGGTCACTAACCTGCTGGCTGACGCATCCTGCCCCGAAGATTACTCCGCGGCCTTCCTCGACGGCACTGCACCCACTGACACGTGCGACCACAAGGGCGGCATGGGCGGCGACGACCACCGCAACATCCTGCAGAAGATCTTCGGCATGGGCAAGCCGACAAATTAGCTCTTGCGCGCGGCCTTTGCCGTCACTCGCCGAGGCCGCTGCTTGGCTGAGACCGAGCGGATCACGAGAGTCCCTCGCCCGGTCGCTGGCAGGGACACTTTACCCTGTGCAATGGCCGCGCGAATCAGGGCTTCCACCTCAGGCTTACTCAAATCGCGCGCACTCGCGAGCCGAATGAATCGATTTTGATTCCCGCCGCCCAGCAGGATTCCCGCTGGATCAGGAAGTGTGGAACCGTAATAAAACGCGAGCCGCACGCCGTGAGCGTCGGCCACCAACTGAGTAAAACAGTCCGACGGCCGCAGGGTTGAGCAGTAGCCGATAACGAAGAAGTTGTAGTTGTCGTAGACGAGTTCGTTCGCCGTGGGCAGCCGCTTGCGCAGGGCAGCCCGCACGGCGCGAATCGCCTTGGCCATCTCCGGCGTGAATTTGTCGACACATTCGGCAAGTTCGTCTTCAGCTTCGTTCTTCGGGGATGTTGCATGGGTCTTCATGTCGCCTCCTGTTTTTGGGGCCCGGTTTCTTTCAAGCTCCGTCCACATCCGAGCCATCCGGCATCGGCTGGCATCGCGGGCACCAGAAGGTGACGCGCGCATCCGCGCCCTGGACGCGGCGGCGGATTGGTTCGCCACAGCGCCGGCAGGTTTCGCCCGCGCGCCCGTAGACCCACAGGCTCTCGCTCGGGTCTGACGCATGCGTCGTCCGCCGCTGCTGTCCGCGATAGGTCACGATCACGTCGCCCGAATCCTCCAGCACATTGGCCTTCAGCAGCTCTCTTGCGGTGGCAATGGCGGCCGCGGCCTCGTCGCGCGTCAGCGTCGCGACGGTGCGAAAAGGATTCAGGCCGTTGACGAAACAGATCTCCGATTTGAAGACATTGCCCACGCCGGCCAAAACTGATTGGTCGAGCAAAGCGTCGGCAATGGCTTCATTCCCGCGCGACCTCAGCCGTTGCAACGCCGCCACAGCGTCGAACTCCGCGCGCAGCAAATCGTTTTCCGGAACGGCAACGCGCAGGTCGCGCTCCAATGTTCGCTCGGTATGCATGCGCGCCACGGGCACCCGAAAGCCTACCGCCTGGTACTCCGCGTTCTCGATCACGATGCGCATGTGGATGTGTGCAAGCTGCCAGCGCTCGCCGCGCCGGTAGATGTGCCAGCGCCCGTTCATCAGCAGATGCGATGCCAGAATGCCGCCGCCCGAAAAATGCACCAGCAGCCACTTGCCGCGCGCCTCTACGCGGTCCACTGTCTGCCCGGCCAGTGGCGTGTCATCGTCAAAGCGCATCAGCCACGGAAAAGTCGAGCGAAACGCAGTCACGGGTTTTCCTGTGAGCACGCGGCCCAGGTTGCGCGCAGTGCGAAAAATGGTGTCACCCTCGGGCATTTTCTATTGCACCTCGGGCCGCGGCGGCTGCGCTTGCGCCACCGGCAACGGAATGCGCCGCAGATGCATGCCGAGCGGGCCGGGATGAAATCCAGCATCCATGAGGAAGCGCGCCATAAAGTGCGTAGCAACCGGCTGGCCGTTAATGGTGGTGATCAGCACGCCCTCGTGGCTGTGCGCGTGCATCCGCGTCTGGCCGCGCGTGCACAGAAAATGCGCCAGCCCCGATGCCGTTTGCGAGCGCTCCGGTTCCTCGGTGGGCAAAAACACCAGCAGGTTGGGATTGCCGCGCTTCAGCCACGCCACCAGCCGGCCGTTGCGCAGAATCACTTCCGCGTACGCCGCGCGTGTTAGCACGCGTGGAGCGGACTCCGAGTCTTCCTCGGCCACCGGCAACTCCGGCCAGCGCAGGATCGATCCATAAGGATTCGCCGGATCGGTTGCAGCCAACTGCACAAACTCCGGTTTTTCTTGCGAAGGCTCGATGCGCAACTGGCGCAGCAGGTCCACGGCTGCTGGCAGCGCGAATTGCGTAGCGCCCAGGCCGCCAACAAAATAACCGCGACGAATGCGCCCGCTTTCCTCCAGCGCCTTCAGCACGTCGTAGACCGCGCTGAACCCTCCCGGCACGTTCTCCGACGCAACCGACTCGCGCAGCAGCACTCCGTAGCGGTGGAGCAGTTGCAGCGCCAGTGCGTGGCCGCGCTCGGTCTGCGTGGGTTCGCCGACTCTGTCGGAAGAGTCTGCTGCATGCAATGCCAGTGCTGCCCAACGGCCTTGCGCCGTCGGTGGCGTAGTGCGGCGTGAACGAAAAACCATTCCGGTTTGCAGCCGCCGCGGCGTGCGCGCACTCTCAGGCCGGGCAATGTATGCGCGCAAAGCGTGTAGTGAGTCGTTGGTAATCAGCCCGCGCCACACCAGGCTCCAAAGCGCTTCGATCGTCTCGCCCGGGTAGCCTCCGCCCGTCGCCTGATGGAGTGCATCGAAGAAACTCGCGCCCGTGGACTCGAGCACCGCGAGCAGTTTTTCCTCGCGCTCGGTCAGCGGTTCCACTAAAGGTCGCCTCTGCGCCAGCAGCGGCAGCTTGTCGGCAAGAAACAACGCGATGCGGCCGTCGCGCTCGCCGATTGGTTCCACTCCGGCCCACGTCACTTCGCCCGCGGCAACGAGGGTATCCAGCCCCGCAGGCACGTAGTCGGCAATGCGCGCGGGAAGAATCGAGGATTCAAGCAGCGAAGCAGGCAGCGGGGCGCCCTGCAGGTTCTCAATCGCGTCCAGCAGGGCATCCAGATGCGCGCTGCCCGTGCGTCGCGGTGTCAGCAATCCCTGCCAGTGCGTGAGGAAGCGTGCCAGTGTGTGCTGTTCTACCGGTTCCACTTCGCGGCGCAACCGGGCCAGCGACTTGCGCCGTATCTGCCGTAAAATCTCCGCATCGCACCACTCACGATGAAGTCCGCCCGGCCGGAAGCCGCCTTCCAGCACACGGCCCTCCGCCGCAAGCTGCCGCAGCACGTGTTCCACCGCCTCTGCATCGAGCGCAAACCGGTCCGCAGCCTCGCGCAACGTGAACGGCCCGTGCGTACGAGCGTAGCGGCGCACCAGCTCGAGCACAGGATGCGCCACCGGCTCCAGCAGCGCAGTCGCCAGCCCCGGCGGCAAGGGAATGCCCAACCCATCGCGGTAACGCGCGGCGTCCTCGGCGGCAATCAACCGCTTTTCGCCGGCAATGCGCAACTCCAACAAGCGCCGCGAGCGAATCAACCGGTCGACCTGCGTGAGCAACTCCGGCGAAACCACACGCCGCGCCAACTCTTCGCGCGAAAGGTCGCCCAACTTCAGGCACAGATCGTGCATGCCGTCAGCCGACCGCGCGCGATAATTCTCCGCGAGGCATTGCGCGGCCTCTTCCACTTCTGCAATCGCTGCGGGGTCGAGCAGTTCGCGCAAGTCGGCCTCGCCCAGCAATTCGCGCAGCTGATCCTGATCGATGGAGAGCGCCTGGGCGCGGCGCTCGGCCAGCGGTGCATCGCCGTCGTAAAGAAAATTGGCAACGTAGCTGAAAAGCAGCGAAGAGGCAAACGGTGAAGGCTTGCGCGTCTCCACCACGTGCACGCGGAGCTTCCGTTGCTCGATCTCCTGGAGAATCTCGACCAGGGCCGGCATGTCGAAAACATCGCGCAGGCACTCGCGATATGCCTCGAGCAGCAGAGGGAACGACGGATACCGCGAAGCCACGCTGAGCAGATCGTAGGAGCGCTTGCGCAACTGCCACAGCGGCGAGCGTTGATCGGCGCGGCGGCGCGGTAGCAGCAACGCGCGGCCCGCTGCCTCGCGAAAGCGCCCGGCAAACAGTGCCGTCGATCCCAACTGGCGCAACACCAGTTGCATGGCCTCGGCCGCTTCCACCAGAATCCAATCCGCATTGGGCGGCTCGTCAGTGTCATGAAAGCGCAGCACAAAACCGTCGTCGCCCCACAGGGTTTCTACTTCAGGCCCGCCCGCAGCGCGGATGCGCGCGCTCACCGCCATCGCCCAGGGAATGTGGATGCGGCTGCCGAAAGGCGTCAGTACGCACACGCGCCAGTCGCCCAGCTCGTCGCGGCACCGTTCAACCACAATGGTCCGGTCGTCGGGGACCTGCCCGGTCGATTCGGCCTGGTCGGCGAGAAAGCGCAGCAGATTTTCGGCCGCACCGGGATCGAGATCGTGGTCGTTGACGAGGCGCGTCAACGCGGCGGCTTGCGGCAATGCGCGCAGCTCACGCACCATGGCGCCGATGCGCCGCCCAAACTCCAGCGGGCGTCCTGGCCCATCGCCCTTCCAGAACGGCATCTTGCCCGGCTCGCCGGGCGCAGGCGTCACCAGCACACGGTCGTGCGTGATGTCGACGATTCTCCATGTCGACGCGCCAAGAATAAAAGTCTCGTTTGGATGCGACTCAAAGACCATCTCTTCATCGAGTTCGCCCACGCGCACTGATTTGCCCTCAGTGAACGCAAGGAAGACGCCATAAAGACCGCGGTCGGGGATGGTTCCGGCGTTGAGAATGGCGAGCCGTGCCGCGCCGTCACGCGCCGTAACCACGTTGCGCACGCGGTCCCAAGTCAACCGCGGGCGCAGTTCGCCAAATTCATCGGACGGGTAGCGACCGCTGAGCAAATCGAGCACGCCCCCGAATGCCTTTCGCGAAAGCGATCCAAACGGCGCAGCCCGCCGCACCAGATCAAAGAGAAAGTCGACGGAAACTTCAGCGGAAGCGGAATTAGCGGAGCTAGTGGTGTTCGCAGAGTTAGAGGAGTCCGTGCTTTCCCAATTCTCAAAGTTGAATTTCAGCGCATCCGCCTTCTTGCTCCCTTGCTCCCTCGCTCCCTTGCTCCCTGCTTTCTTGCTCCCTCGCTCCCTTGGTCCCTTGGTGCCTGCTGAAGCAACAATCGCCACCAACTGCTGGCAAAGCACGTCAAGCGGATTGCGCGGAAACCGCGTGGACTCGATATGCCCTTCGTGCATGGCACGCGTGACGGCGGCGCACGCCACGAGATCGGCGCGATATTTGGGAAACAGAATTCCCTCGCTCACCGCATCCACGTGGTGTCCGGCGCGGCCAATGCGTTGCATCCCGCTGGCCACCGAAGGCGGCGACTCGATCTGAATCACCAGATCCACCGCCCCCATGTCGATGCCCAGCTCCAGAGTCGAAGTCGCGCAGAGCGCGCGAATCTGCCCCGCCTTCAGTTGCTCCTCAATCACCGTCCGCTGCGCCGCGGCCAGCGACCCGTGATGCGCGCGCGCGATGGGCTCGCCCGCGAGGTCGTTGAGCGCTCCGGCCAGCCGCTCGGCAGTTTGGCGCGCGTTCACAAACAGAATCGTCGAGTTGCGCTCGCGAATGATCTCCAGCAGCCGCGGATGGATCGCGTTCCAGATAGAGACGCGGCGCGGTGTCTGCGAGGCCGGCCCTGAAGGGATCTCCTCCATCTCGCCAAGGCGCGCCATGTCCTCCACCGGAACCTCGATGCGCAGCTTCAGCTGCTTGCGCGCAGCGGCGTTCACAATCGTCACCGGCCGATAACGGAGCGATGCGGCTTCGGCCGGATCGGGGAGCGAGGGAGCAAGGGAGCAAGGGAGCAAGGAATCGGCCTCAGAGTTCTCGGGGTAGTGAGTCCCTAAGTCCCTCAGTCCCTCATTTTCATTGTTTTCTGATCCCTGTTTTCTCGCTCCCTCGCTCCCTTGCTGACTCGCTCCCTGTACTTCCACTCCGCCCAAAAACCGCGCCACTTCCTCGAGCGGCCGCTGCGTGGCCGAGAGCCCAATGCGCTGCAGAGGCTTCCCCGTCAGCGCCTCCAGCCGTTCCAGAGTCAGGGAAAGGTGCGCCGCAGGGCCTCGGCTGCCTGCGAAGTCAGGATGAGGTAGAGCGATTCGGGAGTGGTAATCAGAATGTCGGCGGGATGGCGCGCAAAGCGTGCGCGCTCGCGCTGCGGCGTGTCGCCGGTGCGAACGCTGATCTCCGGTTCGCGGAATGCGACGCCCATCCGCCGCGCCATGTTGGCCATGCCGGCCAGCGGCGAGCGCAAATTCCGCTCCACGTCCACCGCCAGCGCCTTCAGCGGCGAAATGTAAACAATGCGGCAACCGCGCCGCTCGCCGTCGTTTTGCTCCCTCGCTCCCTTGCTCCCTCGCTCCCCGTTCTCTCGTTCCCTTGCTCCCTCGCTCCCTTGCTCCCTGCCTCCAAGCATCAGCCGGTCCAGGCACCACAAAAACGCGGCCAGCGTCTTGCCCGTTCCGGTCGGCGCCAGGATCAGCGCGTTCTCTCCGCGCGCGATGACCGGCCAGCCAAGGCGCTGTGGCGCAGTGGGCGCGTCAAACACCGCCTTGAACCACGCCGCCGTCACCGGGTGAAAGCAGGCAAACGGATCGGTGCTGGCCTCGATCTTCGGGTCGAAATGGGGTTTTTCTTCAGACACGCTTTTCTGAGAGTAGCGCAAGAGGGATGGCGAACACAAAGCGAAGAGGCGGGGAATAGGGAGTAGCCAATAGGGAGTAGCGCGCCGCGTGCAGGAGAGGCTGCTTTTGTCTACTCCCTATCGGCTACTCCCTACTGCCTGTCTTTTCCCAGCCGCGCCACGCTGAACTGCGCTCCGGCGAACAGGATCAGCCCCGAGATATACGCCCAGAACAGCAGGCTCACGGAAATATAGAACGGCCCATACATGCTCAGATCGATATGAGGAATCGCAAGGGCAAAGAGGAACCGCGCGAGCAGCCAAATCGCGCCCGTAATAATCGATGTGCGCAAAACCGGCCGCCACGGCACCTTCCGGTTCGGGAGCACGTAATAGACCGAGAAAAGAAATAGGATCGCCGCTGCGCCGCTGGAGACCGTCAGGCAAAGAAAGGCGATTCCATCGGTAGTCCAGGTAATGAAGCCATTCGCGCTGTGGAATGTGACGAAACCGAGAGCGGCCTTCACCCACACGGTCACGCTCATGCTGAGGAGCGCGAGCGCGGCCATCAGAAACGCCAGCCCGAAAGCGATGGACTGGTTGAAGAGATAATTGCGGCTCTTGACCACTCCCCAGGCTTGATTGAGAGCTACTTCCAAAGGCAGAAAAATTCCCGTGCAGGCGATGAGAATCATCACCAGCGAAAGAACCTGTGCGCTCTTATGGTGCAGCAGGGGCAAAACGGCTTCACTGAAGATCGTGTTGACCAGCCAGCCCTGCTGTTTTTCCGCGGAAGGCAGATAGTAATTCACCATCTGGTCGACAACCTTTTTCATGGCTTCCGAATGGAAGACTGAAAGCGCCAGCGTGTAGAGCAGCACGACGAAGGGAATGAACGAGATGATTGCGTTGGCCGCCACGCTGAAAGCGAAGGTGTGCACTTCGCTGTCGAGCAGGTAAGCGATCAGAGCTGTGCCGCTCCTTCGCCACTGGTACCATTTCGTGCGCGTCACCGGCTGCGCGTGGCCACTGGCGACAGAGGCCAGCGTCTCCCCGGCGCTCTCAATGCCGCC
>JBEKEP010000139.1:0-12042 GCA_050013775.1 Occallatibacter sp.
GGCGACGTTGACGCTATCGCTGAATTTTTTGTCGAGCAGTTCGCGCAGCCGGATCGCCACGGGCCGCAGCGAATACTTTGGATTCGGCTTGCCCTTGGGGCGGCCCAGGTGCGAGGCCAGGATCACCTTGGCGCGGTGCCGCAACGCGTGCTCGATGGTGGGCAGCGTGGCCACAATGCGCGTGTCGTCGGTGATTGTCTGCCCGTCTTCAGTGAGCGGAACGTTGAAATCAACGCGGATAAAGACCCGCTTATTGGTCAGTTCGATGTCTTGAATCGAGAGCTTGGACATGGCAGTCGCCTTTCGTGGGGAACAGAGATCAATAGTAGGTTTCAGGTGTCAGGTTTCAGGTGTCAGAGAACAGGCGCACCCTGCCGGATTTGGCGGGTTCGCCTTCTGAAACCTGAAACCTGATCCCTGACCCCTGAAACCTGCTTCTTACAGCCCCTTCTTCACCAGGAAGCCGATGAGGTCGACGACGCGGTTGGAGTAGCCCCACTCGTTGTCATACCAGCTCAGCACCTTCACGCTCTGGCCGACTACCTTGGTCAGCGGCGCGTCCACAATCGAGCTGCGCTTGTCGCCCTTGAAGTCCGAGCTGACGAGTTGGTTCGAGTCGACGCCCAGGATCCCCTTCAGTTTTCCTTCGGAGGCGGCCTTGAAGGCGGCGTTCAGGTCTGCTGCGGTCGTGGGCTTCTCAGCGATGTACGTGAGATCGACGATGGAGACGTTTGGTGTTGGGACGCGGATGGCGAAGCCGTCGAGCTTGCCGGCGGTTTCAGGGATGACGAGCTTGAGAGCCTTGGCGGCGCCGGTGGAGCTGGGAATCATGCTGAGAGCGGCGGCGCGGGCGCGGCGCAGATCCTTGTGCGGCGTGTCCAGAATCACCTGGTCGTTGGTGTAGCTATGAATGGTGGTCATGATGCCGGAGACGAGGCCCGTGGTTTCAAGAATTACCTTGACGACCGGCGCCAGGCAATTGGTGGTGCAGCTGGCGTTCGAGATAATGTTGTCCTTCGCCGGATCGTACTTGTCCTCGTTGACGCCCAGGACGATGGTGATGTCCTCGTTGCTGGCCGGAGCCGAGATGATGACCTTCTTCACGGTCGAGCCCAGGTGCGCTTTGGCCTTGGTGGCATCGGTGAAGAAGCCGGTGGACTCAACCACAACCTGTGCGCCCACTGATGCCCAATCCAGCTTGGCAGGATCGCGCTCGCTGAAGACCTTGATCTTCTTGCCGTCGATGGCGATGAAATCGTCGCCGGCGGTGACTTCGTTCTTGAGGTTGCCGAGGATCGAGTCGTACTTGAGCAGGTGGGCCAGCGTCGCCGGGCTGGTCAAGTCGTTGACGGCGACAAAATCGATGTCTGCATTGCCGAGAGCGGCGCGCAAAACGTTGCGTCCAATGCGGCCGAAGCCGTTAATACCAACCTTTACTGCCATTTTCGAATTCTCCTTCGCTTTGGTGAGCCTTTTGGGTTCAATATCTGGATTTTTTGCGGGTCTGGAATGAGTTCTACCAAACCCTTGATCGTAACATTGTGGGCGGCGGCAAAAAAAGTGCGAACAGCTCCGCCCCACGCATACGATTCCCTACCGTAAGGATGGTGTTCCCGCGATGGGACTGTATGTGACGGAGTGCACACGATTTGCAGCGCCTGCGCCCGGTATGGTATTCCGTGTGAAAGAGAAAGTGTTTGGTAAGGGTTGAAAGCACCATGAGAAGACGTTCCAGACGTGGTCCGAATACTTCAGAATCCACAGGCAAAACGGGCGCGGAAGTCCCATTGAATCAGCCGGCTCCGCTAGTTCCGTTGTATCCCGACGAGATTCCGGCGCGGGCGCGAGCCCAGGAACCCCGGCAAGCCGCAGAGCCCCGGCACGCGCAACCGGCGCGGCCACAGCGATCTGAAAGGCTCGCGCGACCCCAAGCTCCAGCGAAGCCGCAATGGAATGAGCCGGCAGGCTCCGGCCGCCTCGAGGTGGAAACCCAGCCCGAGATGCCGCACATTCCGTCGCCCAAGCCCAACGCCCAGGGGCAAACGCCCAAGGGCATCGTGGTGCTGGCCATCGGCATGCCCGGTTCCGGCAAAACCACATGGTTCGGGAGGCGCGGCATCACCCCGCTTTCGAGCGATCTGCTGCGCAACATTCTTTTTGACGATGTGGAGGAGCAGCGCTACCAGGGACTGGTCTTTTCGACGTTGCGGTCATTGCTGCGCGCGCGGCTCATCGCCAAGATGCCCATGAATTATGTGGACGCGACCAACCTCTCGACCCACGAGCGCCGCCAATGGATCAAGATGGCCCAGAGCTTCGGCTACGAGGTACAGGCCGTCTTCTTCGACGTGCCGCTCGAGGTGTGCCTGGAGCGCAATCGCCAGCGCGACCGCTCGGTGAGCGAAGACATCATGCGCAAGATGGCCGAGAAGCTGAAACCGCCGGTGTTTGAAGAGGGGTTTGAGAAGATCACCGTGGTGCGGGTGAAGAGCGCGGGGTAGAGACCCGGTAGGCTTCCGCATGTGATTCAACATGTGGCGGAACGCGCGCAAGGCCTGATCTGCCGCCATCCCCTGCTACGGCAGATGCCGCGTGGTACGATTTGCTCATGCGCAGGCGGTTGCTGACCATTGCTACGGCGTCGATGATCCTGATGATGGTTCTGCCGCCCGTGTTCAACGTGGTCGACAAGTGGGATAAGGGCCCTGAGCTGCCGCTGGTTGGCCATGACACTGAAACCACATTGATGATGGCCGCGTTCGACGTTGGGTTGGGCGTGGCGGTGGCATGGAGCGCAGTCTGTCTGCTGGGCTGGCTTGCCGCAGTGCTTCTGCCGGGGATGATCGAGACCGGCGCGTCGGCTCGTGCACATCGCGGCGTTCGCGCAACTGAATATCTACTGTTGCTCTTCTCGCCGCCCTGGCGAATCGTTTCCCTCCGCATTTAGAATTCCCCGCTCTTTCACGCCTGTTCGTGTGCGCGTGCGCAGCTGCGCGCGTTTTCGTTCTCGAACTACGAATCGCGGGAGTTCTCATGGAATTCACTCTTGGCTCTGCGGGGGGGCGCGTCAACGCTCGTCCGCATTGCTGTCGTTTGGCAGGCGTCGCCCTACTGTTTATCGTGAGCGCTGCCGCCGCTCCGGGGCAGGCCCCCAACGCGGATATGCGCGCTTCCGGCATGGGCCGGCTGGCGGCACAGTCCGAAACTTCCTCCGCATCGCCTTCCGAAGCGCAACAGGAGCCGTCCACACCTGATGCGCGCCGCGCTGAGGCAGAACGAGAGCTAAAGCAGGAAAAACAACAGCGCATGCTGGGTGTGGTGCCGGATTTCTATTCGGTGCGCAGTGGGCATGCGGTGCCGCTTTCGCCGGGACAGAAGTTTCACCTGGCGTTGGCCGATATGTTCGATCCTTTCGATTTTGCGTCGTCGGCTGCCGACGCGGGCCTGGAGCAGCAACAAGGGGAGTTCCCGGAGTACGGATCAGGCTGGGCCGGATTTGCCAAGCGCTTTGGAGCGGCCTATGCAGACGATGCGGACGGCGAGTTGCTAAGCGAGGGTGTACTGCCATCTTTGCTGCACCAGGATCCGCGCTATTTCCGGTTGGGGCACGGCGGAGCAGGCCGCAGACTGGGGTATTCATTGCTCACGGCAGTGCGTTGCCAGGGCGACGACGGCAAGTGGCAGTTCAATGCGTCCGGGATTGTCGGCACCTTTGCAGCGGGAGCGATCTCGAACGCCTATTATCCGTCGGCGGACCGCGGACTTGGGCTCACCTTTCAACGGGGCTCCATCGATATTGGCGAGAGCCTGATTCAGTCGTTAGCAAGCGAGTTCTATCCCGACATCTCGCGGGCACTCTTCCATCGGCGGCCGAAGCCGGCTGTCGCGGCGGTTCCATGAGGACAATCAGCGAGAGTCGTCGCTGCGCTCCTCAGGAGGACAGAGGCGGGAGGTTGGTGGAATGGCTGTTTCGGGATTTTAGACTACAGCCAATCGCACTTCTCCCACCTCCTACACCGAACCCTGGCCTCGCGGCACGCGCGCTGACGTTCCCGCCGCGTGCCGCGCTGTTCTGCATGCGCTGGAGCTTGCCCTCGATGGTCTGACCAAGTGGAGCCCGGGGCTGAGCGATGCCGAAGTGGACGCGCAGCCCCGCTCAACTTCTTATTTCGCCTGCGCCAGCCCTGCAACAACTGCGGCAATTTTATCGAGTATCTGGTTCCAGCCCTCGAGTTGACCGCTGTTCTTTGCGCTCTCCATGGGTTCATTTCCAATGTGGGTGAGTCTCGTCTGGCCATTTCCAAGATCCTCAAAGAGAGTCACATCGTACGCACCCTCTATGGCCTCATGTTCTATTCCGTAATGCTCAGGCTCAACCTTGTTTCCCTCCGGGTCAGCAAAGTACATGGAGGAAACGATCTTTTCGTGCGGAACAATCTCGTGGTATTCAACGGCATTCCAGAACTCCTGCCCATCCGGCGCCTTCATGCAGCAGAGAAGTTTTCCTCCAACGCGAAAATCCATCTTGCAAACGGGCGCGGTAAAGCCCTTCGGTCCCCACCACTGCATTATGTACTTCGGGTCAGTCCACGCCTTCCAAACCAACTCGCGTGGGGCATCAAGAACTCTTGTAACGACCATCCGCTCAATTTCGCTAGCTGTGTTTTTTGTCATCTCTGACCTCCTCGTTTTTCATTTGATTTAGAACTACATCCAGTTTGTCGAAACGCTCTTCCCAGAATCGGCGATAGCTGATCGCCCAGTCGCTGACCTTCTTGATTGCCTCGGGCCTGAGCGTGCACACACTCTCCCGTCCACGCTTCGTCTTCACCACAATCCGCGCCCTCACCAGGTAGGCAATATGCTTTGAAATCATCTGCTGCGAAAGTGCAAACGGTTCCGTCAGTCCATGCACGGACGCAGGTCCGTGCGAGAGCCGCTCGATCATCGTCCTCCGGGTCGGATCGGATAAAGCCGCAAATGTTGTACCCAATCTATCCACAACCATATGGTAGTGGATTATTCTTGAATGTCAAGCGTGATTTTTATAGGAATTACGGCCGCCTCAACGGTGGGTTCTCTGGCGCCGATTGGGGGCTTTACACTGCGGAGATGAGTACTTCCTCCACCCCTTATACCGAACCCTGGCTGCGCGGCACTCACAGCGACGTTCCTGCGGCGGGCCGCGCTGTTTTGCATGCGCTTGAGCTGGCTCTCGACGACCTGACAAAGTGGACTGCCGGCCTGACTGATGCTGAAGTACACGCGCAGCCGCTCGGACTCACGTCCATCGCCTTTCATCTGCGGCACATTGCGCGCGCCACCGATCGCATTCTCACTTACGCAGAGGGAAACCAGCTCTCTGATGGTCAGCTTGCCGCTCTCAAGGCCGAAAACTTCGGCGACGGGAGTCTCAATGAGCTGCTCATTGTCGTTCGGTTTTCTTTCGACCTTGCAGCAGAGCGCATTCGGGTGCTGGCCACGGCTGATCTCGATACGCCGCGCTTCGTGGGGCGGAAGCATTTGCCGACTTTCATTGGCGGGGCGCTGATTCATGTGGCCGATCACACGCAGAGGCACGTAGGCCAGGTGGTCACTACGGCAAAAGTGATCAAGGCGCTGCGGAGCTAAGCGCATGTCCGAGACTGGTTAGTCTGCGTCTCTGACAAACGAGCGACCACGCAGATTTCGGGGAAAGCTAAGTCGCGGAGGGCCGCGAGGCCCTCCGTACAGCCGGTCGGGAGACCGGCGCTACTCATTACGGTGCGACGCTTGTGTTGGGCTCCAGATGGGCTTCACTGTTCACCTGCGTCTGCTGCTGCAGGCTGTAGCCGTCGCGCGTGCGAATGTGGTACTTCTGCAGATCCTTGCCTACGAGCCTGACGCTGATGGTGCGCCAACCGTGGTTGGGGTTCGGTTGCGGATAGTAGCTGAGGGAATAGAGATGCCCCAGATCCCTGCGGATGGATTCGAACGCCTGCTTCTCCTTGCTCCAATTCCCCGCAAAGTATGCTTTGCCGCCGGTGACTCTGCTCATGCGCTCAAATGCCGCAGCCGAAACCAGGTCGTCCTGCGCCGCGCGCGTGCTCACAATGTAGATGATCGTTCCCGTGGACTGCGCGAGCTCGGCAACGTCTTCGGGAGGAATGGAGCTGGCGTTGTCGGGGCCGTTGGAAAAGACGACGATGGCCTTGCGGCCCGTCAGAGGCGCGGCATCCTTCACTGTGAGCAGGAGCGAGTTGTAGAGCGCAGCGTCGTCTCCGGCCACCGTGCTGCGCACGCCATTGACCACGTGGAAGCGGTCGGCGGTAAGCAGGGTGGCCCGTGAAAGATCGCGGCTGTACGAGTAAAACGCAATCTGGCTGGCATCATCCATGGAGCGCACGAAGTCAGAGATGGCATCCTGCGCGAAGACGAAGCCGCGGTACATGTAGTTGCTGGTATCGAAGAGGATGAAGATGTTGGCGCCAGCCAGCGGCGAAATCCTTACCCCCGTAGGGCTGGTGGTCGGAAGCGGTTGTCCGTTGTCGAGGGAATTGCCGGCAACCTTGCCGCCTCCGGGCGGGGCAGCGGTGCCCGACGTTCGCACGTTGAAATCTCCTTCTTCGAACGTGGCCAGTCTCTGGGAGATCTTGTCTTCGGTGATGGCAAAATCCTCAGGGCGCAGGCCGGTAATGTAATTCCCTTTTTTGTCGGTAACAGCCACGTTCAACTGCACCAGATTCACATTCACGCGCAGGTGCATACCGCTGTCCTGGGCTGCAAAGCGGGATCCCCCCGCGCTCGAAAGAAAGATGCCGAGACAAGCTCCCGCACTGGCGACAATCCGGTATCTCTTACTGGTCCACATGTGATCCCCCATTCGCGGTGTTTCGGTTAACTGCGGGCGAGCTCGCGGTGTGAATATTGATCTTTCCCTGGCGGAATTGCTCACCGGTCTGCTGCATGGCGCGCAGCAGAGCCGGCCAGTCGTCGATGCTGGTCGCCGATATATTCGCCACCATCTGGCGCGTTAACTCGGGAACCAGAATGTTGAGCATCGCTGGAGGTTCGCCCTTTTCGTCGGCCAGCCGCGCCCAGTAGAGGTTGCTCGATTCCCACGATTCGCCAAAGAGCCGGCTTCCGTATCCGCTCGCAACCGGGAAGGGATCCGAAATAAGCAGCGCGGGGGAATTGCTATTGGCCAGCGTCGGATGGGGCACGCCGAAGTCCGCGGCAAGCCGCTGCGGCGAAGTGTCCGCGGGGTTTTTGCCTGCCAAGTCATCCAGCTCCCGGTTTGCCGGGCCCCACTGTGCGGCTGTCCCCGGATATTTCTCGCGGAATTCAGCGGTGAGATAGAACGTGTCAGAGGGAAGAAAATGGGCAATCAAGGCAGCCGTGCTGTCTGGATGCTGGAGCGCCTGCTCCATTTCTTCAAGCTGGCCCCAGCTCAAGCGGCCGGAGAAGATCGTCAATACTTTTTGGCGCAGATCGGCGTTGCCCGCGGATGCTGTCAATAGCTCCTCGCCCGCGCGCTGATAAAGAGCGGCCGCGTGCAGCTCGTCGTGGCTCACGCTCCACCACCTCGGCAGGATGGAATTCACCAGCAGTTGCGGCACAGTCTCCTTCCAGATGAGCGCCTGCAACTTCTCTGGAGAAATGAAATCTTCTTCGGTCATGGCAAGTACGAAGGGTAGTTCGGCGAGCGAGCCGATGAGATAGGCTCCTCCGCCGGCCGTGGCCCCGATGCCAATCAAACTGGGCGGTCCCCAAATGTCATGCATGCCTTGAACCGACGATACCGCGAAGTCGTGCGCGCGAACAAAGAGGGGATTGCTGTGCAGTACCTGGGAACCGGGCGGCTCAAAGTACGCATAATTCAACCCCACCAGCGTGTCGCGCAGGAAGGGCGCAAGGCGTTCGCGCGCCGCCTCCAACTGCGCCGGCGTTCCCGGCGTCTTGATGACCTTGGTGAGATCGGTGCGCACCTGCAGCTCTGCGTGGCGGCTGACATACACCGTGGGTGACCAGCTAACGCGCTCGCCGGAAGTGAAGATAGGCCGGGGCAATTCAAATTCGCGCAGCGCTCCCGCCAGCGGCAGAAGGCTGTCGCCAATGGCGTCTCCGTGTGCCATTTGACCCAGTCCGTCGTAGAGGCCGAAGAGCGTATCGAGCGGCACCAGCCGCTGATCATCGAGCACGGCATGCATTCGCCTGGCAATCTCTTCGTGTACGCGCGTGCCTTCCGGGCTGCTTTGCGCCGGCCCTGCCAGCAGATCCACCAACTGATCCTGCGTGAAATCAGCTTTGCCCCCCGCCGCCAACACAATGGAAGCGAGCGATTTCCGTGCGGCCTCGAAGAGCTCCTTCGAGGAATGGATTCCATTGAAAGGCTGAATTAAAGCCTGCCATGAGGCGCTCAACTTGTCAGCGGGAATCTGTTTCTGCCGAGCCAGAATTTGCCATATCCCGAGTTCGGCCTGGAACGCGCCCAGAACATTGGAGCGCAGTACCGGGTTGCTAATCACATTGACGTGTTCGACGGTGTCGATAAAACTCTTGATTGATGCATCGTCGAGGGATGGAAATTCGACGAAGGTCAGATACCAATCGTTCAACTCGGCATAGTGCGAGGCGAGAAGCTGAGTGGCTCCTTCAGATAATTGCTGTTCAGCGGGCCGTGCGCCGTTGATCGCGGTCAGGGTGACGAAGATTTGCGCGGGGCCCTCGCCCATGGTGAGATTCGTGTACGCCACCATCGCCTCCAAGAGGCGATCGGGACCGCTGTCGCGGTTGGCCCGCTGATGTTCGTGAAGATGGCCAGTTCGGTCTGCCTGTGCGAAGATTCCCAGCCAGAACGTGGGGCTGCCGGGTACCTTCGGCTGGCCCGCCGCGTCCCATTGCACGCGGGAAAACAGCAAAAGCAAGTTGGCGTTCCTCGGGAAAATGCTGGCGCCGGCGCCCAGGGTTGGAATTGACGATTTATAAGCCTCATAGAGGCGTTTCAAACGGCCATTGGCCACGAAATGAGCCTGCTGCTCGGGGCTCACGCGCGACAGGGCATCGAAATACGCGACCAACCACCCTTGATCCTTTGCCAGCAAGCGGATTACGAAATCGCCGGGCGAGCGCGGACTTGCGCCCACGAGCTCTGCCCAACTCTGCTCGGCAGCATCGCCGCCGGGAACCGCGACGGCTCCGGAGCGGATGCAAATCCGGCTACCGTAAAAGTCGAAGAGGGATGCGTACGCCAGTAACCGCCGCAGTCCCACCGTTTGCAGCAGCGCGTATCGCGTTTGCGGGTCAAGCCGCGCTACCCCCGCGTAGAGCCGATCCACATCCTCATCGTTCAAGAGCAAATCGAGCAGAGTCACTCCGGCCCTCTCCTTGGAAGGCAGGAGCGTTTCCCAATCGGTCTCCGAAAAGAGAATCGGAACCTTCGTCGCCGGATAGGCATAACTGAAGGGAGTTCCATTTTGCAGTGACTGTTCCAACTGCGTCAGCGGGAAGCCGGAATCGACAGTAAGAAATGCTCGCTCCGCGTCGGCTGTGATCAGCGAAGCGTCTTTGGGGCTGCAGCCGTTTTCAAATTTGTAGCCGAGAACCTGAATCAGCTTGCCGGCGTCGTCGCATCCGGTTACATGAATCATCCCGTCTGCGCCGGTCAGCGGTTGGAGCTCCCGGGCTTGCTGCACGTAGCGATCCGCCAGTATCAGATACTCCGTCTTCCTCTGCTCCACGCGCCCATAGAGGAAAGCATTGCGCGCAAACAGCGGCAATACCTCCGCGGGGCTGGCCTCCTGGCTGACGCCCGCCATGCGGAGGAAGGAGCGCAACGGTCCCGGAATGACGATCGATTCCGGAGCCCGGCCTGGAGAACCGCCATCGGCCGCGGCGGAGTTGGCCGGCGGCGCGGCATGCGTGATGCTGCAACTCCCGAAGCATAAAAGCCCTGCCGCGGTGGCGGCAAGGCAATGGAAAAGGGTTTTCATGGCACGGTCCTCTCCTCGAACTCGGCTGCGATTCAGCCCGAGAGGATGGAATCACGCGCGACGCGGCGGAAACATGCCGCTGGCAGCGTCGAAGTTTCGGCCCGTTCGGTCTGCCGTATACCTCTGAATTCCACCTCTATGCAGAATCAATGCGAATGGGTGGACTTGCTGGGAATTCTAGGCGACTTGCCGGGAATCCGGGGGCCGGTATTGTCAAAGAAACTTTGGAACTGCTGCCCAGAAAAATCATGGGAGACGAGGGATGGAAACACTGGTGCGAAGGCTTGCAACCGGGGATGTTGACGGAATCGGCCGCTGTCGCTGTTGGTTTCTGCCGGCCAACCGTCTATGTGCCACGTAGAGTAGCAGGTGCGACGCCCTCTGGCTAGCCCTTTTTCGGGAATTCACCCGCGATTCAAATGCGGAGGCGGGGACCCGGGATTAACCTCCTTCATCCTGAGTTAGCTGGCAAGAACCCAAGGGCATTCCGTTCTCGGAGGTCGCAGATTCAAATTCGATTACAAATGACAATTAAATGACAAATGGAGGGCGCTCGGCTGCCGAGAATACTCGCCAAACGCCTCATTCTCTGTGCTGATGGGCCATTAGAAGGAGGGAAGGTGCTTTGTGTTCAACCGCATTGAGCTGAGCGGCCTCGGCCTCGCACGCGAACCTACTCCGCCTGATCCTCGGTGACGACCGTCTCCAGGATGTGCCCCATCTTTTCCTGCTTTGTTTTGAGGTAGCCGGCAAAGCTCTCCTGCGGCTCAACCTCGGCGGACACGCGCTCCGTCACCGTGATGCCTGCCGACTCGAGGGCCGCGACTTTCTCGGGATTGTTCGTCATCAGCCGCACGCGCTTGACGCCCAGCAGCTTAAGCGCCTCGGCCGGCAGCTCGTAGCCGCGGCAATCGGCGGCGTAGCCCAGCTCCTCGTTCGCTTGCACGGTGTCGCGGCCATGGTCCTGCAGCTCATAAGCCTTCAACTTGGCCATCAGCCCGATGCCGCGGCCCTCCTGCTGCTCGTAGAGCAGAATCCCCGCGCCCTCCTTCGCAATCGCCTTGAGCGCAAGCTCGAGTTGCAGACGGCAATCGCAGCGCAGCGAACCAAAAACATCTCCTGTGAGGCATTGCGAGTGGATGCGAACCAGGGGAGGCGTCGTGTGCACGTCGCCCATCACCAGCGCGACCAGTCCTTCGACAGTTTGGGCCGGCGCGCAGCCGGGCTGGCCCTCCACACTTACGCCCTCAAAACCCAGAATGCGAAAAGCGCCCCAGCGCGTGGGAAAATCCGCTTCCGCAACCTTTTTTACGCTTTCCAATGCCATGCTTCTATTTTACGTTGGATCGAATGCCCTTGCGTCGTTGTGGCGGGGTCGGGCTGAGTGGTCCAAAGAGCGTTGGTGTGCAACGCAATCAGTCGACCGGCTCTTCTCGTATGAGGCGCTGAGCTCGTATTTCCCCCTGGTTACACCATTTGCAATGGCAGAATGGCGGGTTTCCCTTTGCCGTGGGGGAATATCGCCAACCGGTGACGCGCGGCGCAAGGTACGTACGCGTAATTTCCTTTGGGGCGACTCTTCTGGGTATGACTACTTCCAGCCCCATTGGGTCGGTGTGCTCGAAAACCGCGCCCAGCGCTTCCGCAGCCGTCATCTGAAGCTTTTCGCCGTTATATTTTCCGACCCAAACAAGCTCTTGGTCAGGGATTTTAAACTGAACACATATCAGTGCCCTGATTGGCCGCCTCTTCAGCTCTCTTGCCCACTGATGGATCGTAGTGAAGTTGGGGACGACCGGCATTGCGAAAACGCCCCGGGCCCCGGATTTACTTTTCACAGATCTTATGCCGTTTCGCTGGATCACCTTCTCGTTATTCTTGTCGGCAATGTGAATGAAAGAAACCATGACTTCGTTGACACCCTCGTTTCCTAAAATACGCTTATGGGGTTATTCGTGGACGCAGCCTGGCAAATCGAGCCTGTCGAGACCGCGGAAGCGATTGCGGCGGTGCGCACGCTGCTCGAGGAGTACTGGAACTCCTTCGGCTTCACTCCTTGCTTCCAGAACTT
>JBEKEP010000140.1:0-16839 GCA_050013775.1 Occallatibacter sp.
GTGAGTCGCGAGCGCGCGCGGGCGAAGGTCTCGCTCTCGATCACATCGCGCAGGTGAATGGTTTCTTTCTCGTGGTTCGGCACCTGGATACCCACGGTGCTTTTGCCGGGCATGCGCTCGATCAAAATGCTTTCTGCGCGCATGGCGAGGCACAGGTCGTCGGCAAGCCCCGTGACGCGCGAATATTTCACGCCGGCTTCCGGCTTGAATTCGAAGGTGGTGACCATGGGGCCGGGGTTGATTTGCACCACCTGGCCGCGCACATCGAACTCGGCGCATTTTTCCACGAGCACCTTGGCTTCTTCGCGCAACTCGTCTTCGCGCACCGATTGCGGAGCTTCGCCCGCCATCAGCAGCGTGCTCGGCGGCAGCTTGTAACCGCTCACGTGCTTGGGCGCCACGGTGACGGCGTGCGTTTCCGCATCGGCGCGGCTGTGAATGGCGATTTCTCCCGCGCGGCCGGGCGGCGCTGTGGCTACAGGGTGCTCATTGGCGCGCTCGTGTGCCCATGGATCGACAGGAGCCGGGGGAGCGGCTTGGAGCCGTATGGGCGCAACCGTGGCTGCAGCTGCCACAACCGCTGCTGCCATTGGTGCACCGGTTAGGTCTTCCCCTGCAATCCCTGCTTCCGTTTCGCGTGCGATTTCTGCTGCACTGCGCCCCCAAATGCTTGTCGTGCGCGGCGCGACGATGAGTTCTTCCGTTTGCGGGCGTTTGTCGGCGCGTTGATATGCGGGAATCTCGTCGATGGGATCCTGTTTGGGTGCGCGCCGGCGCATGAAGAAGGCGAGGAAACGGTTCGGCTTCTGCGCGGGTATTTCCGGCTCCATTTCCGGATTGGCCGCGGCATCAAACTGCGAGAACGGAATAGCCCCGTTACCTTCGACGCGCACGGCGCCAGACCGCGCTTCGAGGTCCGCCTCCTCCTCTTCACGCAGATCGCGGCGGCGATCACGCCACTCCGCAAACTGTGCCCAGCGCTCGGCAACGGTTTCGCGAATCACTCCGAAGCTGATGTCGGAGGCGAAGTAGAGGCCGGTTGCAGCCAGTGCGGCAGCCACTACCCATGCGCCCTGCGTGTTGAGGTAAACCACGAGCAGGCCGGACATGAGGCGTCCCACGACGCCCTCGATCGGAACCACGTGCAGCCAGCGCCAATGCCAGGGAAGCAAACCGAAGACCGCGGGTACAAAGGTGAGCGCGAGGAGCGTGCCCATCCAACGCAGAATGGGTGAGCCGCCGGGCCGCGAGCGCATCCACGTCCAACCCACGCCGCCCAGCCACACGGGCATCAGAAACACCGTGATCCCCAGCGCCTGCAGCAGCAGATCGCTCAGGTAAGCGCCGAACAGGCCGATCCAGTTGTGTGGCGTGGCCGTGCCGGTGGCTGTGTTCAGCGAGGGGTCGGTCGAGTGATACGTGGCCAGCGCGAGGAAAAGAAGTAAGGAGACCAGCAGGAGCACCATCCCGAGGAAGATATTCACGGGGCGGCTGCGCGTGGGCGCGAGAACAATGCGGATGGGCTTCATGATGAGGGCGGTTCCGTTCTCCGGTTGCCGCAAACGCGGAAAGACTGGCCGGTGGAGCGGGTGTAACGTCCCAGAGCAGCTTTCATTATCGGCGTCTGCGGGGCCGAATCAGGGCAAAACCGGGCAGGGGGGAACCACAGGGATTAACTGCAAAGGTTCGCCAAGACCGAGAAACGGCTATGCCTTCGCGGGAATCTCGCTGAATCGGTAGTCACCCGCGCCGACCTCGCATGCAATGAAGCCGTCCCTATCCTGCACCGAAAGCACGCCGGTGATTTTTGTCTCCGGCTTTGCAGGCCACAGCGGCTTGCCGGATTCAGTGATCGTCGAATCTCCCTGGATGAGCTTGGGAAGGTAAACCGTGGCGCGCGAATTGGCGGGAACGTGAATCGATAGAACCAACCCTTCGTGCTCGCTCTTCTCCCAGCGCGTGGTGATCGAGCCCTTCACTGTGGGAACCGTGCCTTCTGCAAATGCGAGACCTTCCGTCTTTGGCCGGACGTCGAACGAGGCAAATCCGCCGCTTGTGGGCTGAATGCCGCAAATGTATTTGAGGAAGATGTATCCCGGATAGGAAGTCCAGGCGTGATTCACTTCCCCGCCCGCGAACTGCTCCCAATTGGCCTTGTTGCCGTCGAGCATGAGGCGATAGCGCTCGAGATCGCGCACGACGAACTCTCCGGCACCGGCGTGCAGCAGGCCGCTGTAAAACGCATCGCCTCCGTATCCGCCGAGAGTAAGTTTCCCTGGCGTTTCCGCCGCGGCCAACAGGCGCGATCGCACTTCGGGCGGCGCGATGTCGAAGCGCAACGGCCAGGCCTGCGCCAGCGGAAACATCTCCTTGTTGTCGGTACGCGCCAGATAGAACTCACCATTAAATAAGTTGGCGTTGATGCCCGTCTTCACTTCTTCGGCCTCGCCGGCGCACTGGCTGCTTTGGTCAGCCTGGCCAAGAATCGAGAAGATGCGCGAGGCAATGCGCAGATTTTCGACGTATTGGCAGGCGGTTGCCACGTTGTAGCCGCCGCTGGGCATGTTGCCGCCAGCATAATCCGAAATGCGCGCGGTCTTGGGATTGAGCAGCTTGGTTGTTGGATCCTGTGAGAGCTTGATCCACTTCAAGAAACTTTCGAGATGCGGCGTCATTTGCCTGAGCAACGTCTCGTCGCCCGAGAACAGGTACTGCTGCCACAACAGCATGGGCCAATACATGGACCACTCGGCGCACTGGAAGACCGCCGCGGGGCTGCAGTCGTTGAAGCCGCCATCCGGTTTTTGTTCCCCGGCATAGTCGCGCAGCACCTTGTCAATGATGGTGGTTCCGCGGTGGTTGTAGAGGAGCACGTTGCCGATGTTCCAGCTGTCGGCCAGCCAGGGCGACTGCTCGCGGTTGGCATCCACGCTGATGATGCCCTGCTGGATGTTTTGCCGTGCCGAGCGTTCGCACATCTTGTAAATGGAATTGAGCAAGGTGCTCGAACAGCGGAAATTCCCGGCGACGTCGGCATCGCAATAGGCCCAGATGCCGCGCACATCGGCGGCGCGCAGTTTGCCTGCGTAGCCGCTAATCTTCATCTCCTGGAACGACGTGTGCCGTCCGAAGCCGGCCCTCCAGGTTTCCACTCCGCCCTGGCAGGTGTACTCGTCCCATCCGGAGGCCTTGCGTTCGCCCGTCATCTCAAAATATTCCACGCGCACCTTGTCGCCGGGGCGATTGGCGCGCATGGTTAACTGCGGCCAGCCGTCGATGCAGCGCTCCAGGTCCACACGCCACGCGTCGTTGATTAAGGCGACGCTCACGGCGTCGAGCTCGCCCTGTTCGCGTTCCATGGGCGCCATTTGCGCGAAGAGACGATAGGTGGAGCGGTCGACAACCGTGGCCGCGGCCCAACTGGAGTCGTCGAATTCCGCTGACTTCCAGTTCTTCGGCTCAAGGCGCGCATCGAATTGGATGGCCGCGCGATTGCGGTACTTGCTGATGAAATACGTCGGATCGGTCTCAATGAAAGCGGTATGCGCCAGGACCTTCCACGAAGCGTCGCTCGTGATGACGGTCGGCGCGCCCTCGGCATTGCTGAGGCGTGCCTCGAGCAGAAAGGCCGGCTGGGCGTTGACGCCCGCGTCCCAGAACGTGCCCTGCCAATGCGCCAGGGCCGCGAACACATTGACTCCGGTTTTCACCAGCTCCGTCACGTCGTAGGCGTTGTATTGTCCGTAATGATCGGGATCGCAACGCGCCGGCCCGCGGCCGAGAAGCTGTCCATTGAGGAAGAGCATGTAATCGCTGTGCGCGGTGACGAAGACCTTGGCCAGACTCGGCTTGTGCTGCACTGAAAACGTCTTGCGGAAATACGCGAAGTTGTTCTCGTTGCTGGTTCCATCCCAGATATATTTGGCGGTCCACTCGTCTTGCGTCAATCCGGTGTCGAACCGGGCCGGCGCGCTGTACGGTCCCGGTTTGCCAGCCGCGTCCCAGACGCGCACCTTCCACCAGAGCCGCGTGGTTGCAGGCAATGCTGCGCCGGCATAGGCCACGCCAGCCGACTGGTCCGAATCCACTTTACCGCTGTCCCACACGTCGCCTTTTCCCTGGGCCAGGAGTTCGCGACTGGTGGCAACTAGGATTCGATACGCGGTCTGCGCTGCTCCGCGTCCGGCATCTGTTTGCCGCCACGTGAAGCGCACGGCATCGCGGTCGATGGCCAGGGGATTGCTCACGCCGTTCACCAGCAGATCGACAGGAGCGGCGGACTTGCCGGGAACTACGCTCGCGGCCCTGGCTTGTTCCTGTGCCTGTGCCGGGCGAATGGAAGCGAGAGCCACTGCGGAAGCGGAAGTGGAAGCAACAATGCGGAGAAAATCGCGGCGCGAGGAATGCATCCTCACCCTCCTGACGGAATTCCGAAGAAACCGGTATCTGGAGGATTATAGATGATGATCGATACAGGAGGCTGGGCGGCTTTCACCCCAAGGAGAATGGCTCCTTGGGTTCGTGCTATCCCACATCTCAAAATCGAGATGTAGGGCACCCTTATTTTGCTGGGTCGAGAACCGCTGAAGCGCGTGCTCAGGCGCCGAGGTATTTTGCGCCCCAGATCAGGAGCGCGATGCCGAGAATGATGCGGTAGATGGCAAACACCGTGAAGCCGTGTTTGCGCACCCACATCAGGAACCACTCCACCACGCCGAGGGCGACGAAGAACGAAACCACGACGCCGATGAGGAGCACGATCCAGCGCTCCTGAGTCATGACCACATGCGCGGTTGCAACGCCAGCGGCGCCGGCAGCTTTACTGGTGTGAATCTCCTTAAGCAAATCCCATCCCGTGGCGGCGATCATGGTGGGAATGGAAAGCAGAAAGCTGAACTCGAGCGCCGTGGGGCGGTCGAGCCCGACTACCTGGCCGGCAGCGATGGTCGACATGGAGCGCGACGTGCCGGGAAAAACTGCCGAGAGCGTCTGACAGAGGCCGATCCAGACGGCCTGAGGAAACGTGATCTCTTCTACGTGAGTGGTGCTGGGCTCAACGCGATTGCTCCAGGCATCGATGGCCCACATCACAACGCCGCCCGCGAGCAGGGCGATAGCCATGATTTTCAGGCTGCCCAGGTTCTTCTCGCTCCACTTGTGCAGAAGCAGCGCGGGCACCGAGGTGCAGGCAAAGGCGACCAGCGTGAGCGAGATGGGATGCGTGAGCCAGCTGCGATCGCCGCTCTCGCCCCTGGGAAAGGTGCGCATGAAGTTGACGATCCGCTCCAGAAACAGCAGGCACAGCGCGAAGATGGCGCCCACCTGGATGACGATCGTATACATCTTCCAGTAAGGATCGTCGAGCGGGAGTTTCATCAATGCTTCAGTGATGCGCAGGTGCGCCGTTGAGCTGACCGGCAAAAATTCGGTCAGTCCTTCCACAATTCCCAAAATGATGGACAGAATATACGGGCTCAAGCTAACTCCATCTTGGCGTCAATACGAGTCAGACGGCGCATCCGCCGGGCAACCGGGAAACTGTTCTCTACTCAGTCCCGGTCGATGCCGTAGACAGGAACGCCCTCATCCAATTTGTACACCAGCGCACCGGCCCGGTAGGCATAGTCGGAATCGGGAAAATGCGCTTTCAGTTGGGCAGCCACGCTGCGCGCCTGGTTGCGGGCGTCGCCGCTTTTGTGGTCGTCGCCATCGGCGGAATACATGTCAGTGAGCACGGCCTGGCGGTAAACCACTTCGTAGAGCGCCCGCGCCGTGCGCGGACCGTCGGGATACTCGTCGGCGTACTTGAGGTACAGTTCCGATTCCTTTACCGGGCATTGTTCCGAACCCTGCCAGTCGCCGCAAAGCTTGTTGTCGATCAGGTCGAAGGCCGCCAATGCTGCCCACTTGGTGTGCGGATAATACTTGATCACCTTGTGCAGGTCGTCTTCTTCCATAGGCTGGCGGAAATCGGGATCCCTCTGGTGCGCCGAGGGCAGGGTTGCAGCGTCGGCACGCTCGATTTGCCACTGGATGTCGGCGGCGCGCCACATGGCATCGGGCACCAGTGGCGAATTGGGAAACATCTCCACGAGCCGTTTGTAAAGCAGCCGCGCGCTTTGCGCCGCATTGGCCGCGCCACGCGGATCGGAGGCGTCCGCTTCCTGGTTGGCCGCCGCGCCCATCAGAATCTGGTCGCCGTTGGGCTGAGTCTCCTCGACAATGCCCTTGGCCTCAACCCAGCCAGAGATGGGAGGCGTAGTTTCATCGCTACCGACCATGGGCTCGTCTCTGTCACTGTGCTGCTCCTGGATATCGGTGTTGATGTAGACGCGCATCCACGCGCCGCTCTTTTCCGCGACCACAATCTCGCGGCCGATTTGCAACTTGGACACTTTTTCCGAGCCGGTGGAGGCGGTGATGTAGAGCCAGGTGACGCGCAGGGCCGTGGCGCGAGGACCGGCCATGGGTTTTACCTGCTGCTGCGGCTTTTTGTCGGCGGCTGCCGGACCTACGGCGCAGGCCAGCGCCAGGGCAAGAGTTAGTATGCGAACTGTGAAGATGCGGCGCTTCATCACAAGCAAAATCCTACTCCGGAAAGGGGTCAGTCTGAAAAAACATCCCGCAGGGGCTAAAGCCCCTTTCCTTTTTTCCACCTTTTCGGCACGACTAAAGTCGAGCCCTGACACTTCGTGCTCCATTCTATGTTTCCCAACAATCTCGGAGGTCGCACCCGTTCACAGCGGTTTCAAACCAGCCCGCTGCCCATATTACAGCGACGTTACGAGTTGGTTTCTGTGAGCACTTCAGCCAGCAACACGGGATCCACGTTGCCGCCGCTGACCACGGCCACTGCCTTGCGGAAAGGCGGCAACTGGTGCGCGTGAAAGAGCAACGCCGCCGTTGCTACGGCGCCGCTGGGCTCGGGTACGAGGCGCGTGGCGGCCACAATGGCGCGCATGGCGGCACGAATCTCGGCTTCGCTCACGGTGATGATGCCATCGACAAAAGCCTGAATGTGTGCGAAGTTGCGCACGCCCACGCTCTGTGTGCGCAGGCCGTCGGCCAGGGTGCGGCTGGTCATTTCACCCGGCCAAGTGACGATCTCTCCCGTGCGATAGCTCTCCGCGACGTCGGCGGCCAGCTCCGGCTCAACGCCAAAGACTTTGGTCTTCGGGCTCAACTGCTTTACCGCCGCAGCCACGCCGCTCAGCAGGCCGCCGCCCGAGACCGGCGAAACCACCAGGTCCACATCGGGCAGCGCTTCCACAATCTCGAGCCCGCACGTTGCCTGCCCGGCGATGATCTGTTCGTCGTCGTACGGCGGAATCATGATGTAGCCGTGCTCGCGCACCAGTTCTTCTGCCTTGGCCAGCCGATCGTTCGAGGACACACCCACGTCTACAACTTCCGCGCCCAGCGCCAGCGTCGCGGCTCGCTTGATCGCCGGCGCGTTGGACGGCATCACGATCACCGCTTTACACCCCGGCGACGAGGACCTGTCGCCAGGGGCCCCGTATTTCGCGCCCAACTCGCGCGCCACGTAGGCTACGGCCTGCGCATGGTTTCCGCTCGAATACGTGATCACGCCCCGCGCGATCTCCGCGGCCGAAAGCTGCAGAATCTTGTTCGCAGCGCCGCGAATCTTGAAGGCGCCGATGGGCTGCAGGCTCTCCGCCTTCAGCCAGATCTCCTTGCCCGTTCCATAGCCGGAGACGCCGGGAAAAGCGGCACGCACCAGCGGCGTCTTCATGGCGATGGGTGCAATGCGCGCCGCCGCGGCGCGAATGCTGTCGATTGAAACCAGGTTTTTGGTTGCGGCCGGCATGGCTGAGCTTCGAGCCCCCCTTTTCCTCCAGTATCGCCGATGGCGATGGATCGCGTTCCAGGGAAGGGGACACAAAAAAGGGCGGCGGCCGAAGCCGCCGCCCTTCGATCGTTCGCCTTTCGTTAGAAGGTGAACCTGGCCGCCACCTGAAGCTGGCGAGGGCCATAGAGGAAGCCAGAGGTATTCGTCTTGACGTTGAAGGCGGTTGCGCCTGTTCCAGCGTAGGGGCTGAAGCAGGCCTGCAGTGTGGACCCCGACGGCGGCGCAGCGGTTGCCGAGCAGGTGAGCGTGGTACCCGAAAGCAACTTGGTGGTACTGCCATTCAACGTGACAGTGCCAAAGCTCGAGTTCACACCCTGAATGATCTCCCGATTCACCGCGTTGAAAGCGTCGAGATCTAAATCCAGCGACATGCCTTCGTGGATGATGAACTTGCGCGACAGGCGCAAATCCGCATCGTTGAAGCCCGGCATGGGAACGCTGTTGCGGCCAACATACGGCGGGCGTCCGTTGGTCGCCGAGCCTGAGCTTGAGCTCATGGCGCCGCCGAAGAGACCGCCTTCGTCAGCGTAGCTCGAAGCGCTCGTGGAACCGGAGAAGATGCTGCTGCCGGACATGCCCAGAGAGACGGGCTCGCCGGAAGTAGCAATGTCGCTTCCGGAGAAGCCCCAGCCATTGATCACGTTGCTGACTATTGCGTTTCCGGAGTGGAAGGTCGGCTGGTAAACGAAGCTGACGGTGAAGCGGTTGCGGACGTCGATATCCGAAGGACCATTTTCGAGACGGACGTTGTTGGGATCGAGTGGTGTGTCGCCGCCGTAGAAGGTGCCGAAGGTGCCCGCCACCTGAGAAGTGTCGGTAGCGCGTGCCCATGTATAGTTCATCAGCACTTCCAGACCGTTCTGGAACGGCCGCTTCACGGTAACGGCCATGGCGTTGTACCAGGTATTGGCCACGCTAAAGCCGGTGTTGAAGCTGGACAACTGGGAGGGCGAATTCTGAGCACCCGATACCAGGTAACGGCGGTCGGTGGGCAGATAAATCGGAACCGTCAACTGCTCGACCTGATTGGCGTTGGAGTCGACGACGTTATAGGTTTTGATGCCGTGCGGCGTCTGGCCGATGAGCTGCGCATCGAGGAACACTGGCAGGCGCATGCCGCGCGTGCCCACATAGCCGATTTGCAGCGAGATGCTACCCGGCAGCAATTGCTCCACCGAAAGATCCATCTCGTGCGAATAGGGCGGCACAAAGTTAGGATCGAGGCCGTGGAAGCTCTGCGTGCCCAGATTGCTGGGGCCCTTGATAGCGGGAACGGCGCCGCCAGTAGGAACCAGAGCTGAACTCAGCGCCGGACCCGGGGGCAGGAAGGGAACGTTAGGGTACTGCTCGGTGGCGGCGGTGTTGAAGCCCGTGCAACTCGATTTGCAACCCGAGTAGTTGTAGTTCACCTGAACCACGCCGTTTTCAACGCGCATGGCGTAGTAGGTCGAGCCCTGGTTAAGCGCGGTGTAGATGCCGTATCCGCCGCGCACCACCGTGCCGGGATGCAGCTGATAGGAGAAGCCGAAGCGAGGCGTCACACGGTCCGCCACGTTCTTGATGCTGCTGGTATATTCCGCCGAGATCGGGTCATAGTTGTTGTTGACCAGTCCCGGAGAGGGCGTAAGCTGCACGTCGTAGCGCAGGCCGAAGGTCACATTGAGCTTGCGATTCACTGCCCAGGTGTCCTGCCCGAAGAAATCGAACATGTTCATGTAGAAGTCGTCTTTGCCCTGGGTGCCGGCCTTGGTATTCACCTGGTCGACGGTCTCAACGAAGGTGTTGTAGTGGTAGCCGGCGAAGGGATCGGTGTCGCCCGCCTGGCCCTGGAAGACATCGGCAACCCAATCGGCGAACTGCGTGGCATTGCTGGTGTCGCTGTAGCTGTAGATACCGCCGCCCTGGAACAGGTTCACCATCACTTCGTGGACATTATTGATATCGCCGCCGAACTTAAGCGTGTGGCGTCCCCTGACCCAGCTCAGCACATCGGATCCCTGAATGCGATGCTCGTCCGGCTCGGCAATGCGGGGCAGTGCGTTAGGCATGCCGAAGGTCATGGCGCCGATGGCAACCGAGGGGCCGGCATCGTTAGCGCCTGCGGTTTCCAGGTCGCGGCCCCATTGGCCGTGCACCTGGTTCACTATGTGGTCGCTGATGACTGTGGTCAAACCGCCCACCAGGAAGCGCTCGTGATAGAACGTCGGGCCGTTGGTGGTCGGCGAGCTGTTGGAGATTGCGGCTGAGGAGTTATAGCCGTTTGTGGAGCTGAAATCCGCCCAGTTGAAGTCGATGAACGCATCGTTCTTCGCGTTGATGTGGTAGTCGAGGCGCGGGAAGAACAGATTCTGCCTGGCATAGCGCGACGGCGCCGTTTCGCCTTCGTTGATGAGGAACTGGATGGCAGCAGTGCACATCGTAGCGGTCACCGTCGCGGGGCACTGCGAGGGCGAGATGATGGTGCCGGCGCTGTTCTCGGCCGTGTTCGTCAGCGTAATGGTGTTGGTGTTGTAGTAAAGGGCGCGGCCCACGCGGCGGTAGCCGTCGAGAGTGAGGAAATAGAACAGGCGGTCCTTGATCAACGGCCCGCCCACCGAACCGCCAAACTGGTTTTGCTGGTGGGTCGGCTGCGTGAGCAGCGCCGCCGCTTCTACCGGGAAGGCCGAAGCCGAGCCGTAGAGGGCGTTCCACTTGGAATATGGGTCCAGCGCATTCAGCGTGGGATAGCGCAGGTTGTAGAACAGGTCGCCATGCATGCTGTCGGTGCCGCTCTTGGTGATTGCGTTCACCTGTCCGCCGGCGGCCTGCCCGAATTCAACGGAGTAGTTTGAGGTCTCAGCCTGGAACTCCTTGATCGAGTCCGCCGAGTAAACATAGGGAGCGCCGGTGGCGCGGCCGCGGACCTCGCTGAACAACATCTCGTTGTTATTTGCGCCGTCCACGTAGTTCTGGTTGTAAAGGCCGCTGATGCCATGGAAGCTGATCAGCCCGCTGTAGCCGTCCTGCGTTACGTTCGGCGTCAGCAGCACGAAGCCCGACCAGTTGCGGGCATTCAGCGGAAGATTCGCAACAAGGTTCGAGTCCATCACCTGCGAAACTTCGGTCTTTTCGGTATCCAGGATTTCGCTCATGGCCGAAACTTCGACCGTGGTCGCGGTGCCGCTCACCTTCAGCGTCAGATTGATGGTCAGCGTCTGGCCGACGAAGAGGGTAATGCCCTTCTCTTGCACCTTGCCGAAGTTGGCGGCCGTGGCGTCGATTTCGTAATGCCCGGGGAGGAGGAATGGAGCCGAGTAGATGCCGGCGGAGTCGGTCATAGAAGAGTGCGACACGCCGGTGTCGGTATCGAGAATCGTGACCGTCGCGCTCGGGACGACTGCCCCATTGGGGTCCATTACGGTTCCGTTGATTGAACCTGCGCCCGTCGTCTGCGCCATTGCCGCAACGCCGGTACATACGAGCAGCCCGGTCAATACGAACCCGGCCAGGCTTCGCTGGAGACACAAATTCGAAAGCTTCATCATCAGGCTCTCCTTAAGGAAATTGAAATGTTTTTTGCGTCTCGGAAAGAAGGGTAAGACGCGATTGCATCGAGGAGCGATGCGCGCAGAAAAGCAAAAAACCCTGGTCAATCTGATTTTTTTTACTGGACAGGATGACGACTGGTCAATTCTGCGGGGACTCATAAGGCGCAGTAATTGCCGAAATGGCAGTGAATGGCCAAATTCTAGCACGCAGCCAATGTCAAGTCCTATCAAGATCGCGTAAAGAATTAAAGAATCGCCCGTGTTTCCAGTCACATGGCAAGCGCTTTTGTCTCAATCCGGTCACGATCTTGTCTCAATTTTACGTAGGGAATTTGACCGCCAAAATTGCTTGCACACCAAAAGTGCCGGCAATGCCAACGACAACACCTACGATGGCTAGCAACGCCGTCTCGCGAAGCACCACCCCTACAATCGTGGATTTTGACGCGCCCATCGATTTCAGAATTCCGATTTCGCGCGTGCGCTCCAATACCGCCGTATACATGGACTGGAAAATGACCAAGAATCCGATGATGACGGCGATACTCGTAACCACCTCGAGCGCCAGATTGAATCCCGGCACCTTATCCGGCGTCATCTGGTTGAGCCAGCTGTCCACCGTGGTCAGCGTGTTGCTGCCGAAGCCGCGCGTGGAATGGATCTCCTGCATCACCAGATCGTCGTTGGCCGGGTTATCGCACTTGATGTAGAAAAGCGAAACCATGTCCCCGGCGCCGGAGAGACTCTGCATGGTCTCGAGCGGAATCAGCTTGCGGCCGCCCTTGCCCTGCTCCACAATGCCCGAGACGCGGAACGGGCGGTCCATGATGGTCAATGTATCGCCGACGGCATACGGCTTTCCTGTCGCCGGATTCCTGGTGCCGGCCTGAATGTCGTCGATGATTACGTCGTAAGGCCCAGCGAATTTGCCGCCGGAGAGAAACACGAATGGCTTGAGCGCATTGAACGTGTCGTAGTCGATACCGTAGAGAATCTCGATGTTTCCAACCGTTGAGATTTTCTGGATGGCGGGGGAAACCAACGCGACGTGTGCCATGCCGCGAAGAACTTCAGCGTCTTTGACCGGCAGCGATACGCCACCGACCGAGGTAAACATGCTGGCGTTCGAGGGCAGCAGCATCAGGTCGGCGCCAATGCCGTTGGTGCGCAGCTTGGTGTTGTTCAGCATGCCCATGAAGACGGCCACAATCGACAGAATCATGACGACTTCAATGGCCACGGCCAGCACGCTGATGACCGAGCGCAGGGGGCGTTGCAACAGATTGGCAAAAATGAGCTTATTCATGTTCGGGCCGGACTCCGGAGGCGGAAAAAACGCTGCAAAGTCCGCTTTCAGGGTAACAGCCCAAGCCAGCCATCAGCTTTCGGCTGTCAGCTCTGAGCCAAGGCGGACCGATGGACGAAAGTTGGAGGGTTGGTCCCTTGGTACCTTGGTGCGCGATCCGGCCTTTCCGCTTTTGACCTGAGGAAAAACCGGGTTTATCGTGGAGATGATTTCTATTCTGGGTTTTGAAGGGTTTTTTCGGGTTGCTGATGGGGAGTTTTGGAGAAGACCTGCGGAAGGAACGCCTGACGCGCGGCGTTGCCCTGGAGGACATCTCGGCGGTCACCAAAATCACCCAGCGGCACCTGATCGCGCTGGAGCAGGAGAGGTTTCGCCTGCTTCCGGGCGGCATTCTGAGCAAGGGTATTGTGCGCGGCTACGCCGGGGCGCTCGGCCTCGATCCCCAGGACTGGACCCAGCGATTTCTTAGCGCCTGCGACGCTTCAGGCCAGATGTCCGATGACGATCGCGGCTGGACGACCTTTGCCTCGAACGTAGGCAAGGCGCGCATCCTGCATCGCGAAGCCGTCGAAATGCGGTTGCGCTGGATCGGCGCCATTCTGTTGCTGCTGGCGGTGGCCGCGGGCGGCTTCCTTGCCTTCCGCTACTACGGCCTGCGTGAAGGCTGGTGGTCCAACCTTTTGCCCATGCGCGAAGTATCCGCAGTGTCCGATGGCGTGTGGAACTGGACCTCACATCACTTCGCCCACCTCCTCGCCTGGGTGCAACGCTAACCGCCGCGCCTCAGGCGCCTGTTGCTGCAAAGCATTGTCGCGATGCGACCGCGCTGAATCTACAATCTGTATTCCACTGGATCAGGGATATAATTCAAACCACTGTGCTTCCCCGCACTCTGCAACCCATCATAGCCGCTGTCTTTCTGGTCTTACCCTGCGTCTCGTTGTGTGCTCCAGCACCCACGTCGCCGCAGCCGGACACGCTTGTCATCGGAGGGTTGGGCCAGGGGACGATCCCGCTGGGCGGCCTGTGGCAGTTCAAGACGGGCGATGATCCTGCCTGGGCGGCGCCCGGATTCGACGACTCGCACTGGGAACGACTGCGCGTGGACAGCACCTACGGCCGCCAGGGGCATTTCGGGTACCACGGCTACGCCTGGTACCGGAGGCATATTGATTTTGCAGGGGCGGGAACGGGCCAGAAGGTTGCGCTGATTGTGTTTCCCATCGGCGCGGGCGATGCCTGGGGCGGACCCTACGAGATCTACTGGAATGGCGTGCTCATCGGGCGTGAAGGCAAAATGCCGCCCGGCGCAGAATGGCGCTTTCGCCCGCCCCCGGACTCGTTTGGCCTGGGAGAAGCGCGAAGCGGTGTGCTGGCCATCCGCACCTGGATACCGCCCTTGAAATTCATCGATACCGGCACCGGGGGCGGGATTTACGATCCGCCTTTCGCCGGTTCGCCGCAGGCAGTGACGGCTGAGTTGGGCGCGCTCGATCATGATTGGCTCGCCGAACGGCAGTTCTACTTCGATGAGAACCTGCTGTACGGGATTCTCGGAATCCTCGGCCTGCTTGCATGGTTGCGCGACCGCAGCCTCAAGGCTCTGTTCTGGATGGCCATCTATGCGCTGGATCAGCCGACGCATGTCCTGCTCTATAACGCACATCTGGGCCTTCCTTACTACTTCGTTTACGGATTCGACACAGTTACCGGCGTGGCGGCCAGCATCGCACTCTGGTACCTGCTGCTTTACCTGCTCGGCCTCGAGGGACGGATCAAGCTCAGGCACTGGACATTCCGGCTGGCCGTTATCGATCTCTCGATGGCGCTGCTCGAGTGGTTTGTCATGAGCCGCGACTGGAGTACCTCGCTCGTCCTCACCTGGCAGATTGCGGATGCGGTGCTGTACTTTCTGATCACGCTGGCTTCGTTGTTTCCGCTGGTCCTTATCGCTTATGGCATCGGCAAGCGCGTGAGCCTTGCCAACTGGCTGGTGGCTGCGTCGGCATCGCTGGTATCGCTCATTGGCCTCGTGCGCATCGCTTCGCTGGAAGGATCGCGCTTTACGCACATGTACAGCATGTACTACTTCGTCCAGGCGCAGATTATTGCCATTCACGGCAATTATTTTGACGCGCAGAATATCGCCGTCACCCTGCTGTTCGTCGCCATCGTCTACGCCGTCTTCCGCTATACGGCAGAGCAGACTCAGCGCAAAGGCGCGTTGGAGCAGGAGTTCAAAAGTGCGCAGGAGCTGCAGCGCATTCTCATTCCGGAGTCGCTGCCTTCCTTCAAGGACTACGCGATCACCAGCGCCTACCATCCTGCCCACGAAGTGGGCGGCGATTTCTTTCAGGTGATTGCCCAGGCGGACGGGTCGGCCCTGATTGTGTTGGGCGACGTAAGCGGAAAGGGACTGAAGGCGGCCATGACCGTCTCGCTCCTGGTGGGCACGGCGCGCACGCTCGCCGAGCAGTCGAGCGATCCGGCGTGGATCCTCACCGGACTCAATCGCCGTCTCGAGGGCCGCATGCAAAACGGATTTGTCACTTGCCTCGTGCTGCGCCTCGAGACTTCGGGCAAGTGCGAGGTCGCCAATGCCGGCCATCTGCCGCCTTTCCTGAATCACGAGGAGATCGCATTGCCGCCTGTGCTTCCATTAGGCCTTGTTTCCGACGGCAGCTACGAGAATGTGTCCTTCTCGATGGCGCTTGGCGTTCGCCTCACGCTCTATACCGATGGCTTGCTCGAGGCCCGCAACGCCGCGCGGGAGCTTTTCGGCTTTGACCGGGTACGCCATCTCATCGCGACCAACCCCGACGCGCTCGCCGCCAGCGAGGCTGCCGTGGCCTTCGGCCAGGACGACGACATCACGGTGCTCACCGTGACCCGCGTGGCCGCCGGGGTAGAAATGCAGGGAGCAAGCGAGCAAGGGAGCGAGGGAGCAAGGACGGCGGTGGAACCTGCGTCGGCTCGCTGACTTGCTAACGGCTATCCTTTGGTCCCAATCCGCCCCCCAAAAACCGCCGTTGACCGCCCAAAGTTTGCCATACGCTGCGAGCCTTTGCTCCCGCTGCCCCGCCGCAATTACCATAGAAAGGATGCTTTAACGCGTCTGGTCCTGCCCTATGGGCGGAACAGTGTCTGCAAGTGGGAAGGAGTTTATCTAAGTTGAGCGATCGTTTTCTGTTTACCTCTGAATCCGTTACCGAAGGCCACCCGGACAAAATAGCCGACCAGGTCTCCGACGCCATTCTTGATGCCTGCCTGGAGCAGGACCCTTACAGCCGCGTCGCCGCGGAAACCCTCACGGCCACCGGCCTAGTGGTCATCGCCGGCGAAATCACTACCAAGGCTTACGTGGATTTCCAGTCGCTGGTGCGCGGCGTGGTGGCCTCCATCGGCTACGACAACGCGCTCTACGGCTTCGACTCCAACACCTGCGCCGTGATCTCGACCATCAACAAGCAGTCGGGCGACATTGCCCAGGGCGTTGACACGGGCGGAGCCGGCGACCAGGGCATGATGTTCGGCTACGCCTCCAACGACACGCCGGAGCTGATGCCCGCGCCCATCTCGCTGGCGCACAAGCTTTGCCGCCAGTTGACCCTCGTGCGCAAGAACGGCAAATTGCCCTACCTGCGTCCCGATGGCAAGAGCCAGGTGACGGTGGAGTACGGCGAGGATGGCAAGCCCGCGCGCATTGACGCGGTCGTCATTTCAAGCCAGCACTCCGAGGCCGTCAGCAACGAAGAGCTGCACGCCGACATCCTGAAGCATGTGATTCAAGCCGTGCTGCCCGCCAAGTGGCTCGACGAGCACACGAAGTACCACATCAATCCGACGGGAAGATTTGTGATCGGCGGGCCCATGGGCGACACGGGGCTGACCGGCCGCAAGATCATCGTAGACACCTACGGCGGCATGGGCCGTCACGGCGGCGGAGCTTTTTCAGGAAAAGACCCGACCAAGGTGGATCGCTCGGCGGCGTACATGGCGCGCCACATCGCAAAGAACATCGTGGCTGCGGGACTGGCGGATAAGGCTGAGGTCCAACTGGCTTACGCCATTGGCGTGGCCGAACCGGTTTCCGTCCTTGTGGAGACCTTCGGCACGGGCAAGCTGAGCGAAGCCAA
>JBEKEP010000141.1:0-11560 GCA_050013775.1 Occallatibacter sp.
TCGCCGGATACGCGCTCACGAGCTGGAACACGGTATGGAGCCAGCGCTTCGAGAGGAACGATCCACGGAGAGACGGTGGTGGCGAAGCTTTTTGCCAGGAAAGGCCCCAGCGGTTGATATTCCCACGACTGGATGTCGCGCGCCGACCAGTCGTTGACAAGGCACAGGCCGAAGATGTGATCTTCGGCTTGATCGATCGGGATCGGCTGTCCAAGCGGATTGCCCGAACCTACAAAGATGCCTACCTCGAGTTCGAAATCCAGCGCCCGTGTTGGTCCGAATACCGGCTCGCTTTCAGTGGGCTTCGTCTGTCCGCATGGCCTGCGAATTTCGATTCCGCTGGGCACGATGGAGGATGCGCGACCGTGATAGCCGATGGGAATGAACTTGTAGTTGGGCAGCAGGGGATGGTCGGGACGGAACAGCTTGCCCACGCGCGTGGCGTGATCGATGGAGGCGTAAAAATCCGTGTAGTCGCCAATCTCCGCGGGAAGTTGCATCTCCGCTTCGGCGATGGGGAACAGGAGTGACCTTATGCGGTCCTGCGTTTCAGGACTGGCCTTGTCTGCGTCGAGCAACGCGGTGAGATGGCGGCGCAGAGCGGTCCACGCTGCAGGACCAAGAGCCATGAGCGGATTGAGGTGCTCCGCACGGCATGCGTCTTGGGTTTCCTCAGACAGTCCCGCCAGCAGCTCGTAGTTTGCGCAAGCATGCAGATCGAGAATCCGATCGCCGATGGCGACACCAATGTGGAAGCCGCCGCCATAACGGAAGACTCCGTAAGGCACGTTCTGAATCGGAAAATCGGAGCCGGGATCATTCGCCGATGCGAGCCAGCTTTTCAGCCCCATCCCAACTCCTCTCCGTGCTCATTCCGCATGAATTCACAATTGGTTTCTGGTTAGTGCGGGCGAGGACGCCCGCACTACAGCCGGTCCGGAGACCGGCGCTACTCCTTCATACCCCGGCCGGTTCTGCGATGCGATCGGGCGCGACGAAGCGCTTCTTCAGTCCCTGCCAGCATTCAAAATACTCGTGCTGCAGGATCCTGGCTTGCATGGCGAACTCCGTGGGGCGAACGGCAAGCTGAGTCTCAAACATGAAGGCCAGTGTGCCAGCAAGGTACTGAGCCTCAAGGCGGTCCGTACTGGCGCGCTCGAAGGTTTCAGCATCGGGGCCGTGGCCCGCTGTGCAATTGTGCATGCTGGCGCCGCCGGGAACAAATCCTTCGGCCTTGGCATCATAGGCGCCAAAGACGAGCCCCATGAATTCGCTCATCAGATTGCGGTGAAACCAGGGCGGGCGAAAGGTGTGCTGGGCGACGACCCAGCGCGGAGGAAAAATCGCGAAGTCGCAGTTGGCCGTGCCGGGAATGGCCGATGGCGCGGTGAGAACCGTGTAGATGGACGGATCGGGATGGTCGAATGAAACCGTGTTGATGCAATTGAAGAACGAGAGGTCGTATTTGTACGGCGCGTAGTTGCCGTGCCAGGCGACGACATCGAGGGGCGAATGATCGATGGCTGCCTGCCAGAGGCGACCGAGGAATTTGGCGACGATGTGAAGTTCGCCGTCGCGATCTTCGTACGCGGCGGTTGGCGCTTTGAAGTCGCGCGGATTGGCCAATCCGTTGGCCCCGATGGGACCGAGTTCAGGCAAGCGAAAGGTTTGCCCATAGTTTTCGCAGATGTAGCCGCGGGCCTGGTTTTCGAGTAACTCGGCGCGGAACTTGACGCCGCGGGGAATCACGCAGATTTCGCCGGGCGCAACCTCAAGGATGCCCAACTCGGTGTGGAGACTGAGGGCCCCCATCTGCGGAACGATCAACATTTCTCCGTCTGCATTTGAGAAAAAGCGGTCGCGCATGGAGGCGTTGGCGACGTAGAGGTGAATGGCGACGCCGATGTGCATGGCGGGATCGCCATTGCCGCCGAGCGTGACGATGCCGTCAAGGAAATCTGTTTTTTGCTCCGGCAACGGCAGCGGATCCCAGCGGAGCTGGTTCGGGGTGGTTGGCGTTTCGGTGAATGGCCCGCTGCGGATCAGGCCCACGGGAATTTCTTCAAAGGGCCGATGCGTGACTGAGGGACGAATGCGATAGGTCCAGGTGCGGCGATTGGTGGCGCGCGGAGCCGTGAACGGCGTACCACTGAACTGCTCGGTGTAAAGGCCGAGGGGATGTTTCTGCGGCGCGTTCTGGCCGACGGGCAGCGAGCCGGGAACCGCTTCCGTGGCAAACTCATTCGCAAATCCAGTTAAATACCGAATCTCGTATGTCATTCGTAACCTCTCACAGGCAGCCGCTCGCGGCACGCCTCTCCGCCTCGTGCATGGCTTCGTAGATTTGATCGAAACTGCTAACGGCGAACAGCAGCTTGTGCAACTCGTTGACTTTCACCTTTGTTGACAGCACTTCGTCGAGCGAGAAGCGGTGGATCGCGCAATGACCATTGGTTACGTTTTTGCACTCGCCGTGCGAACTGATGAGACCGCTGCCGTAAACCTTCATCTCTCCGCGCTGCAAGATCACACCGAACTCGACTGTGTACCAGAAAAGACGGCCCAATTTCTCAAGAACCGCTGCGTCAGAGACGGATGCGCAGACGCGGCCGTAGTGCTCAAGAAAATCCGCAAACACCTTGTGAGAGTGCATGGGCACGTGGCCGAAGACATCGTGAAAGATGTCGGGCTCGGGCGTGTATTCGAGCGACTCGCGGCTGCGTAGCCACGTTGTGGTGGGAAAGTTGCGGCTGGCAAGCATCTCAAAGAAGGCTGGCGCGGGCAGAAACCCGCTCACCGGCGTTGAACTCCAGCCGGTTCTGGGCGCAAGGCGGGCGCTAATCGATTCGAGATTCGGCAGCCGGTCTGCCTGCAGGCCGATGATTTCGAAGCCCTCGAGATACTCACGTGCCGCATGCTTTTCAAGCTCGGGCAACACGCGTCCGACCAGTTCCGCCCACACCGAGTGTTGCTCGGCGGTGTAGGCAGCGTAGTCCTGACGAATGATGTAAGGTGCAGTGGCTGAAAGCACCTCGGTATTCATGGCTTGTCTCCCGCTACAAATTGCCGCGTTCTCGCTGCTCGCGCTCAATGGCCTCAAAGAGCGCCTTGAAGTTGCCCTTGCCGAAGCTGCGGCTGCCTTTGCGCTGGATGATCTCAAAGAACAGTGTGGGACGATCTTCGACGGGCCGCGTGAAAATCTGCAACATGTAGCCTTCGTCATCGCGATCGGCGAGAATTCCAAGATCTTCCAACTCATCCACCGGTTCGTCAATCTTGCCCACGCGACCTTGCAGTTCGGTGTAGTAGGTGTGCGGCACGCGCAGGAATTCGATGCCTTGTTCGCGCAGCTTGTTCACAGTGTGCAGAATGTCGTCGGTGGCCAGGGCAATGTGCTGCACGCCGGGGCCGGGATAGAAATCGAGGTACTCCTCGACCTGGGATTTCTTTTTGCCTTCAGCTGGCTCGTTGATAGGGAATTTCACGTATCCGTTGCCGTTCGCCATCACCTTCGACATGAGCGCCGAGTAGTCGGTGGAGATGTCTTTGTCATCGAAGTGCTGATACAGCGAAAACCCCATGACATTGGCATAGAAGTCAACCCACTGGTTCATCTCATGCCAGCCGACGTTGCCGACCATGTGATCGATGTGGAGAAGGCCGACCGGGCGCGCCACCGGATCGCTGGCGACGGCGCGGAAGCCGGGAAGGAACGGCCCAAGGTAACCGCTGCGCTCGACAAAGGTGTGAATCGTGTCGCCATAGGTGCGAATGCTCGCGAGAACGGCCGTGCCTTGTTCGTCCGAGACGATGTGCGGCTCTTCCACGCTGACGGCGCCGCGACTGGTGGTTTCATACCAAGCCTGGCGTGCATCGTCCACCCACAGGGCAATGACGCGGACGCCGTCTCCGTGCAGTTGAATGTGTTGGGCGATGGGATGCTGGCTGCGCAGGGGTGTGGTGAGCACGAAACGAATTTTTCCCTGCTGCACAACGTACGAGGCGCGATCGCGCAGACCAGTTTCCGGACCCGCGTAGGCGACCAGGCGCATGCCAAAGGAAGTGCGGTAGAAATACGCTGCCTGGCGCGCGTTGCCCACGTAGAACTCCACGTGGTCGGTCCCCTTAAGGGGCAGAAAATCCGCTGCGGCAGAGGGCGGAGCGGCGGGCAGAGTCAGGACTTGCGTGGAAGCCGAACGGGGGAATGCGTTCATAGCCACCTTCTTGGATGCAGAGCGCGAAAAAAAGGGCTGCGTGCTCTTTACATGGCCTAGCATAGGCCTGCACACAAAGTCAGAAAATGGTGATTGTATTGAAGAAAGGCTGGAACTGCTTAACAGGGTTAAGCATAATAGAGTTGTTGCTTAAGGATTGCAGGCACATGCCGCACAGGACCGTTCCCACCACTTTCGAGCTCGATGCTATTGCGTGGAAGATCCTCGAAGCCCTGCAACAGAATGCGCGACAGTCGTTTGCGGAGATTGGCAGGCAGATTGGTCTCTCCACACCAGCGGTCGCCGAGCGCGTTCACCGGCTTGAAGAAGCCGGGGTCATCGCCGGCTACCATGTTGCGCTCGACATCGCAAAGTTGGGCGTTCCCATCCGCGTTCTGGTGCGCCTCACGATCCCCGGCGGCGATTTGCAGATCACCCGCTCGGTGACTGCGATCAAAGAGTTGAACGAGATCAGCCGATGCTACCGCATCACTGGCGATGAGTCCTTTGTGATCGAGGCCAATGTCGTCTCCATCCGCCATTTGGAAGCCCTCATCGACAAGCTGTCGGCGCTCGGAGCCACATCGACTTCGACGGTGCTTTCTTCGCCGGTGCAGCGCCGGGAATATCGCGCCAAACAGATCGAGGCCTTCGGCAGGTTCCTCTAGAGCCTAATTGGAGCTTGAGGAACCTGTTTAGCCTCAGAGGGCCTGGGACTGTGGTTCGGCTTTAGCGGCGACCGCCGCCGTGGCCGCCTCCGGCGTGGCCACCTCCGGAGAATCCGGGAGCGTGTTCACGGCCACCATCATGGTTGGCGTTGCCCGTGTGACCGTTTCCATCCCGCGCCTCATTGGCGCGGAAGCCGCTGAAGGGCCGTTCGCCGCGCCCGGGCAGGGGTCCGTGGTAGCCGTTGTGCGGATCATAGCGATTGTCCACATGGCCGTAGAAGCCGTGGGGTCCGTGGAACCAGGGTCCGGCACCAATAAAGATGCCGTTCACGAACCAATCGGGTCCGTAGTAGCCATAGGGCGCGCAATCATACGGCGCGAAATCGAAGTACCCGTAAGGACAGTAGGGCTCGGGACCAAAGTTGACGCCGACGCCGACACCGATCTGGGCCGGCGCGTGGGCGCAGCTTGCGCCGAAGAGGCATAGCAAACTGAGCACTACAAGGGATTTAACGAGACGCATCCTTCACCTCCGCAACATCTGCGTGCATTGATCAATAGATGCAGATTTTGCGGCAAAGGCGGCGTAGGAGCGCGGTAATTTTTGGCGCAGCTAGGATGGCCGCTGCCAGCGCGGGCTTGTTGCGGAACTCGCGCGCGAGGAAGGGTGCGAAATCAGGTGCGCGGCGCACAGGTGGATTCGCGGAGCACAAATCGCGTCTTGTACTCGAAATTGGTTTTCTTGGGTGTATGCTGAATCTCCTCGACAAGGGCGCGGAAGGCCAGGCTGGCAAGCTCGCGAGGAGAAAACTGGATGGTAGAGAGCGGCGGCTGCGTGTACTGGCAGATGGTGAGATCGTCGAAGCCGATGAGGGCAATGTCTCTCCCGGCCTGAAGTCCACGCGTCGCCAGGGTCTTCAAAGCGCCGACGGCGGCCACATCGTTACAGCACAAAACGGCGGTGGGCGGCTTGGGAAGGCTGAGCAGAAAGCCCATGCCCTGCGCGCCACCATCCCAGGTGTGATCGCACTCGGCAACCAAATCCTTATCGAAGGCGTAACCGGCAGCCTTCATCGCCTTGCGCAGCGCGTCCAGGCGGGAGTGCATGCTGCTCCAGCGCAGGCGCCCGCTGAGGTAGCCGATGCGCTGATGCCCGAAGTCAACGAGATGCTTGATGGCGTCTTTGAAGCCGGGAACGTAATTGATGCGGACATTGCGCACGCCGCGCAGATCGTGATCGGCGCCGGCATAAACCAAGGGCACGTCGATTTGTGCGTTGGCCAACTGCTCTTCCATGCCAAAGGTGAGGGCAGCGATACCTTCGACTTGCCGCTCCTGCATGCGCGTGGCACACACGGCGACGTGATCGGGACGGGTTTCAGTATCGGCAAAACTGACGAGGACTTCGTATCCCTGTTCGACAGCGGCGCGCTCAAAGTAGAGCATGACCTCAGAGAAAAATGGATTGCCGCCGCTCAACTCAGAAACGATGAGGCCGACGGTGTGACTGCGGCCGCGTGCCAGAGCACGCGCCTGAAAGTTGGGCCGATAGCCCACTTCCTGAATGATGGCCTGCACGCGGCGAACCAGCTTTGGGTCGACGGATTCAACCTGGTTAATGACGCGGGAAACAGTGGAATGAGAAACACGAGCGCGCTTGGCAATCTCCCTGATATTCATGCACTTCCCTCACATCGAACGGCCGCCGAGGAGGGCATTCTAGAAACCGGTCACTCGGGCGGCCTGCGGTTCGACTCCGAGTATATCAGCAGATTGCAACCAGGTCAGTACTGGGGGTCGCGGAGCTGGGGTTTCAACGGCGGTCTGGATTGGGGCTGATGCCGGAGGGCCGGCGCGGGCGAAACTTGAGCACGTAGAAGCTGCCGATGAGCAGAAGGAGAATGCCGCCCCAAAGCCCGGGATGATACTGCGCGAGAATCACCTGCGACGGCTGCGACCAATCGACGATGGAAGTGATGAGAATGATGACCCCGTAGATGGTTAGCAGCATTCCGATGAAAAACCAAACGGGCAACATGTGACGACGTTCGCGCATTGTCAAACTCCTTTTCGCGGAAGGTTATTTTGCCGCAACCGCGGCAGGCCCGATGGAAGTTATGAAACTCATCCACCAAGAATCGCCGCTCTGTCCGATTTTTGCATCCGATGGATGCTTGCCGTTCACAAGCACATCGGCGGCTGCGGGCTCCTTGGCGAACGGCCCTAGGCGCATGGAAACCGGGCCCAACGGGCGGTCGGCTGCAATCTCAAGTGACATATGATCGCCGGCGCGACGCAGGTCGTACTGCAGCAGCGCGCGCTCTCTGTTTCCATTTTGCTCCACCAGCGCGGGGTATTTAGTGACGGCAATTTCGCTCCAGTCATATGGCAGGCGCGGCATGATGCGCAGACGCTGTGGATGATTGTCGTCGACTCCGATAAGAAGGCGAAAGATTTTGACGATCTCCGCTTCCTGGACTCCGTTGCCCTGATCGCCGGTGCGGAAAACGTAGCGGCCGGTGGGATCGACTTGCACGCCTTCAGGCACGACGAAGGAATGGATTTGAGCGTCGTAGGTTTCGCGGGCGGTCCAATCGAGCATGGATGTTACGTCTTTCATGCGGTCGAGGAGCAATGCCGCCTGGGTAACGAAGCCCTGGCCGTAACCCATGGCCCAGCCATAGAAACCGACGGGGCGATAGGTGTCGATCAGGCGCTGATAGGCAGCTTCGTTGACAGGGCGCCATGCAGGATCGTCATCCTGCGGAGCAAAGCCGCGGTAATCCGCGAGGAAGATGAGCGGGCCGAGCACCGTACTTTGATTGGGCCAGCCTGCGTCATCGAGCGTCCACACGCGGCCGTACTTGGGATCGGTGATGGCGTAGCGCGCGGAAATTGCTGCGCGCATCTTGGTGGCGCGATCGCGCCACAATGCGGCGGATTGCGTTTCGCCGATGGACTCGGCCATCTGCGCGAGGGCTTCGAGAGCAGTCATGCAGATGGCATCGGGGTACACGGAGTAGCCCTTGCCCGCGGCGGATTCGCCCGTGGTGTAGAGCACGCCATCTTTTGCTCCGGTGACATCTGCATGATCAAACTGCCAGGGAATCCAATCTCCGGCGGCTTTCACGTCGGGCCAACGTGCACGAAGCCATGCATCGCGGTCGGGAACGCGCTGCCAGATCTTGTAGATGAAGAGTGCTATTAGACCGTGGCCGTCATTCTCAAACGGTTGCGCGAAGTCCGGACGGTTGATGACGCGGTTCCAGTGCGGAGGGAGCGGCACACCCTTGTAGTTCAGTGAGGGATTCTGGGACCAGCTTCGCGCCGATCGGAACGCGAAGTCCGCGGTGGGCGTGGTTTTGGTGAGGAAGCCGAGTTCGGTGAGTTCCTGCATGGTGCGGCCGAGGTCTCGCGACCATGCATCGCCGTAATAGACGCCCACATTTTTGCGGAAGGTGCCGAATTCGCCGCCCGCGGAGCGCGGATCGCCAGACCAGGCCAACGCATTGCGCGTGGAGGTATGGTAGGTGCCGTCGGCGTCGATCTTGTCGAGCATGTCCTGGACGTTGGCGTAAAACGCATTCTGTAACGCGACGGCTTGATTGGTTCCCTTGAAGGTGACGCGCGGGCCGGAGTATGCAGCGGGGATTTCGGCTGTGATGGCCGACTTGAAATCCGCGTCGGTGGAATAGAAAGCGTCACTGAGATCGCGGAGACGCGCCTTGGAAGCGGCCTCGTCTGTACCGGCAGGGCGGAGCGGTTTTTCGTCGACGAATTTGCGGAATTCGGGCGTGAGTTCGCCGGCGTCAATGGGCAGCGATCCGGGAATTCTCGCGTCGGGCGCGACCTCTACCGTGATGCCGGCGACGGCGACGGAGCCGTGCTTTTCCGGCGAATTGATGATTTCGATGCTGGCGAGCGGAGAATTCCTGGGTGCGATGACAGCTACATAGTTGCCATCGTCTACCTGCGCGGCGGGGTAGAGGCGCATGGACCGCTCGAAAGCATTGCGTAGACGCGCGTCGGTGGGAAACGGCTCGCGCGTTTGATAAAACGGTAGGCCCCACCAGACGCTTTCACCGAGGATGAGCGGGTAATCCTGCGTGAAGCCGTCGGCGTAGTGCAACCGAATGGTGCCAAGATTGTCCCCGACGATGTAACGCGCAGCATAGGTGAGAGGACTGGACCATGCCGAGGGCCGCTGAGTCTCAATCAAGCCGAGGAGGAAGATTTTCTTGACGGTGACGCCGACGCCGGCCTGAATGACATCTTTGGTTGCGGGATGCGAGGGGATCGAAAGAAAGGGAACGCCGTAGCGGTAGAGCATCTGCCCGGTTGCAGCATCGTTCTGCGCGATGTGCAGAGCGAGAAAGCGATCGGGAGGGGGCGTGTTGTCGGTTGCAGCGAATCCGTGAACCGAGCCGGAAAGCAGGGCAAGAAATGCAGCGCTCAGGGCGCGAGTGACGAGAGGATTTCGATTTTTCATTGCAATTCCTACCAGAACATCCATTGCAGGATGCCGAAGAAGATGGCGACACCGCCGGCCCAGAAGAGCGGAGTCTTCCAGAAAGGCAGATGCTCGTTCTTGGGGAACATGGTGGCGCCCCAGGTGAGTCCGGATAGTTGCTCTTCAGTTTTGGGCTTGGTGAACAGGCTGACGACGACGGTAACGAAAACACAAATGAGGAGCGACCAAAGTGCGCGATAGACGTTCTCGGCCATGTCTTTGGCATCGGGCGACAGCGCCACGTAGCGGATCCAGGATGGGTGAATCTTGACGGCTATATACATGGCCACGGAAGAGCCAGTGCCGGCAAGAAGACCCCAGAATCCACCTTTCGGCGTGGCGCGCTTCCAGATCATGCCGATGAGCACGGTGCCGAAGAGCGGGGAGATGAAGAAGCCGACCAGCGCCTGCATGTAGTCCATGATGCTTTTGAAGTTGGTGACGAAATAGGCGGTGCCGATGGAGAGAAAGACGCCGATGAGAGTGCACCAGCGGCCGATGCGAACGTAATGCGCGTCGGACATTCCCTTTTTGATATAGGGCTGGTAGATGTCGTAGGTCCACACGGTGGCGAATGCGCTGACATTGCCGGCCATGCCCGACATGAAGCCGGCGATGAGCGCGGTGATGCCGAGACCCAGAAGACCCGGTCCTGCGTAACGCGCCAGCATGAGCGGCAGCACTTCGTTGTAGCTGTGCAGTCCGGGCTGCATGGCGCTCTCCGGTACCAGGTGATAGGGCAGAACCGCGAGACCGAGGAGACCGGGGAGAATCACGATCAACGGCACAACCATTTTGAAATACGAGGCGATAATGGGCGCCAGTTGCGCGGAGCGCAGGTCCTTGGCGGCCATGGCGCGCTGCACGACGAGGAAGTCCGTGGTCCAGTAGCCACAGGCGATGGCGCCGCCGAGGCCGAAGACGATTCCGGTCCAGTGCACACCCATGGGATTGCCCGAGAAGGTGCCGAGAGTACTCCAAAGATGGACGTAATCGTTGGAGTGCACCTGCTGAAAGATTCGCGCTTTGAGGCCGCCCCAACCGCCGACCTCGATCATGCCGAGGATAGGGATGATGAGGGCGCCCAGCCAGATGAGGAAGAACTGCAGTACTTCGTTGAAAATAGCGGAATACAAGCCGCCGAGAGCTACGTAAACGGCCACGGTGAGCGAAGAGACCCAGATACTGAAGTGGATGTTCCAGCCCAGTACAACCTTCATGACGATGGCCATGGCGTACATGTTGATGCCCGACATGAGGATGGTCATGAAGGCGAAGGAGATGCCGCTCAAGGCGCGGGCGGATTCGCCGTAGCGCAGTTGCAGATAGCCGGGAACCGAGTGAGTTTTTGAAAGGTAGTAAAAGGGCATCATCACCAGCCCGAGAAAGACCATAGATGGGAAGGCGGCGATCCAGTAGAAGTGCGCGGCGAGAATTCCGTACTGATAGGTAGAGGCAGCCCAGCCCATGAGCTCGATGGCGCCCAGATTGGCGGAGAGAAAACTGAGGCCCGCGACCCATGCGGTCATCTCGCGGCCGGCCATGAAGAAATCGTTGGAAGTGTTCGCGTAGCGCCGGAGGTAGACGCCGATGCCTAGCACCATGACGAAATAAATGGCGATGATGAGGACATCGGGAAGGGCGAGCGTGACGAGCCTGTTAGGCGATTGCAATAGGAATGCGGCGGCAAGAGAGTATGGGAGAACCATCGAACCTTCCTTCAACTCGGATGAGCGGACCCAGGACTGCAGTGCCTCGCGGGGATGGAGAAACGCGGAGACTTCTTATCGGAGCCGTATTACTTGACCTCGAAGATCTTCTCCATGCGCACCCATTTTTCTCCGGGGCGGGCATGGGGAAGGGGCTTCTGGAACTTCCACATGAGTTCTTCCCACTTTCGCATTTCGGGGCTCGCGCTGTCAGCAGCCGCTTTGGCGTTGAGGTCGAAGTCGTCGGTGGTTTCGAGGACCATGACCAGGCGGTTGCCTGCGAGATAAATCTCCTGGCTCAGCACACCTTTGGCCCGAATGCGTTCGAGCACTTCGGGCCAGATGTTTTCCTGCCTGTGATAACGCTTGTATTCGGCAATCAGGTCAGGATCGTCGTGCAAATCCAATGCATAGCAGTAGATCTTCTTAAAAAGTGGTGAGTGTTTAGTGATCTGCTAA